>CAYXTY010000042.1:0-6745 GCA_964468505.1 uncultured Gammaproteobacteria bacterium | reverse complement strand
TTTTTGATAAAATACGTCTTATAGGAATTTATGCATATATCTAAAACTGATTATTTGCTTTTCCGAGAGTGCGACAAAAATGCGTGGATGAAGCTCCACAGGCCTGACGTGTACAAAAAGTACCCACCCACAGAGTTTGACCTGTTACTCATGGAAGTGGGAAATGACGTTGACACACTTGCCCGTGATTTATTTCCAAATATTGAGGGAGTGAGTGGACGTGACCGCGTCGCGCAAGATTTAACAAAACACTATATCGACATAAAATATCCTGCAATCGCTCAAGCGGTATTTGAAAAAGACGGATTCCTCGCGGCCACTGACATACTACAGTTTGACGAAAAATCAAAAAGTTATTTTATCTATGAAGTAAAATCCACAACCGAAATCAAGAAAAATATTCACTACCATGATTTGGGCTTTCAAGTAAATCTCCTCCGAGACTGTGGTGTGGCAATTGGCGGTGCATTTATCATCCATCTTAACCGTGAATACATCCGAAATGGAAAACTCGACATCATACAACTGTTTGCAATAACTGACGTAACCGAGGAAGTCGAAAAGATTTTGCCAGAGGTAAAAATCGAGATGGAGAAAGCAAGAGATTTTCTCACAAGTCCAGCACTTCCAGAGGGGTCCTGCAAATGTATATATAAAGGAAGAAGTGCACACTGTACCTGTTTTAAAGAATTAAATCCTGATATCCCCGAATACGGAACACACGATATCACGAGGATTGGAAAAAGCAAGAAAAAATTAGAGGCACTGATTGACAGTGGCATTTTTGATCTGGAACATGTGCCCCATGATTATGCATTAAATGACAAACAAAAAAACCAGATTCTCGCACATACAATGCAAAAAGAAATGATAGATACCGCGCTCATCAAAAAAGAGCTAGACAGTCTCACCTTTCCACTCTACTTTCTAGATTACGAAACATTCCCCAGCGCCATCCCTCGACACGACGGATATGCGCCATATCACCAAATCCCATTCCAATACGCACTCTATATACTCGAGTCACCAGACGCAGACCCGCAACTACTCGAATTTTTACATGTCGAACGAGACGATCCAAGTCATTACTTTGTTCAATCTCTCAGGGATCATATAGGTGACACCGGGTCTGTCATCGTCTGGCACAAAAGTTTTGAGTGTGGTCGAAATACAGAGCTCGCAAAACGAGTACCTGCGATGGAGAGCTTTTTAGAAACTCTCAATGGACGAGTATATGATCTAGAAGATATTTTTACCAAACAATACTTTGTCCACCACGGCTTCCGCGGCAAAACATCTATCAAAAATATATTACCGATACTCGTCCCAACTCATTCATATAAAGAACTAAATATCAAAGATGGGACAGGCGCGATGGATGCATGGGAAAAAATGAATACAGGAGATATGTCAAAAGAGGAAAAAGAAAAAATCATGCAAGATCTCAAAGCATACTGCGGACTCGATGCATATGCGATGTATGCGATTTGGAGAGAATTAAATAATCTATAAATTTTTAAAATAAACTCAACTTAACTCGAAAAAATCCTCGTCTAGTTCTTTTATTTCATAGTTAGATTTTACCTGCACACCTATATTAAATTTAATCATCAAATCTACGAGCTTATGGCCATCGATTAATATAATTGTATGATTTCGATCGCTATTTGCTTTAGCAATAGCTGCGGTATCAAAGATTGAAGTTGTAACAAAAATTCCTTTACGAACATCTCCACTCATAGCACCAATAAAATTCCTTATATCGGGTTCACGTACTTTGTTTCCCTCCTTATATCTTTTAGCTTGAACATATATTCTCTCTATTCCCAATTGATCCTGATTGATAATTCCATCAATTCCACCATCTCCAGATTTTGGTGTAGATTCAAAATCACCATAACCCATTCTCTGGAATAATAATAGAACTATTTCTTGAAAATAATAAGGATCTACAGAATATAATTTATCTTGAAGCTCAGCTCTGAGTTTTTCTAGTAAATCTCCTACACCAGCTTCTATTAAATCTTGAGGAGTATAGTCATTTGTTATGGAGTCATTTATACTTTTATTTCGGGAAACGGGTTTGTGAGCCATATAATCAGTATCTTTTTTTAAATCTTCTAATGATAATTCTGATAAACCGCTATCTAGAAATTTCTTTCCTTTGTCACTAATTTTGACTAAACCTCTGCTTGGTTGTTCAATATATTTCCCTACTTTTAAATAAGTTTTCCCCCATGCTACTCTGTCATGAAATAGGCTACCTCCTGTTGCTTTCTTTTGAGCTAATTCCTCAGGCGACAATTGAAAGTACTTTCCTTCTAAAAGCAATTTTGGAAGTTCTGAAGTACTAACCACACGACCGTCAGCTAAGACTTGTAGTATGGGTAAAAATGTTTCATAAAATTTTGGTAAAGCCATAATAAATATAAATAGTAACTGTATTATACACGAAAAATTATTTCATTCTTCGGATTCATATATTATTATATTTATTTCATTCTCTGTTGACTTTGCTACCTTTTTATTTTGATATCATTATAAAGATAACTATCAAGCTTATTCTTCTTTATAAGTTGCTGAACTTTTGAAGGGGAAGAATATCGGTACAAGTTCCTCGGCGTAAGATACAAGCCTATTATATGTCTCCTCAATTCTGGGGATTTCTTCTAAAAGTTCATGTTTCCGGCTACCAAGAGCCCACGTAGCTTTTTCTTGCCCATCTACATACTCTATTTCTAATGTTTGCGGAACTAAACCAAGACCAATCCAATGATATTCACTTATCCTGTGTGAAATTGTATTCCTTTGGGTAACAATACGAGTTAAATCGGCATCCTTATTTATCTTTCGGAGGAGCTTAGATAAATCGTCATTAACTTTTTCTTGATTAAGATATCTCAACAGTAATCCAAAGTTACAGTTCTTTTCAGTTATTGTCTCAGAATATGTTTTGTTTCCACATTTTAAACAACCCTTTACGGCAAGGTCCTTACCTCCTAAATGTTGTGGGTGGCGATAGTAGACATACGAAGTTAAAGCAATTTTGTCTCGAATTGCAGACATGCGAACAATAGCATTCTCAAGGAAAAACGTAAGGTCTTCTAAGTATTCAATTTTCTTGAATTCATCCGCATTTACAGAACTAACAAACTCCACATCTCGTCGTTTATGCTGCAATTCTCGATGAGATACTAAACTCTTGTGGACCGATTTTAACCCGTGAAAGACATCGTGGAAGTATAAACTAACCTTTGCTTTTGTAGGCTTCAATTCACCCAATACTATCTTCATAGGATGAATTCGTTTTAAATCGATATTTGGAACTTTAAGCTCAATCTCTGTATTTCTTTTATCCATATTAGCGTACTACTCTCACACCCCAAATATTAAAAATAAATTCTTCGACATCTTCTCTTGTTACAAGCTCTAATAACTCCTCTCTTGAGTTATCTAAAATACGTGAGGCACGTCCATATTGACCTGTTTCATCAGCAAGTTGAAAAAGCTCAATCATTAACTGATTTTTCTTTGGTGAGGTTGTCTCTCGATCGTCAGGGAACCATCTCGCTATATATACGGCTTCAAATTCAGTAATTAAAGGTTTTATCGCTGTAACTACCTCTACTTTCCCAAGTTTCTGAGCAAGGATACCAACAAAACAAGCTCTCTCCATTATTCGAGGTTCAGTAAATCCAAACCTTGTACCTTCTTCTTTTTCAAGCATTTCAACTGCGAAGTCTTTAATTATCTTTCCAGAATCTATAGCGATTTCAATATTTCCTACTTGTACTGCCTTTAAGCCAATCTTAGCTACTGCATCGACTAGAGCATCAAAGGACAAGTTACTTTTTATCTTAGGCACATCAGAAGTAAACCATTCAGGTTGGTGAACATACCAGCCGGCTTGGCTTTCCAGTTCTCTTTTATCAGGGTTCCATTTAGGGTTAATGGATAAATCCAAAAGTAGTTTACCAATATTTGCAATTTCATCTGCAAAGGTATCCATTAATAAATGGTCAGCATTTTTCATTTTTTCCGAAAGTGATCGAAGAGTTCTTCTTGTTTCTTCGACAACAGTAAAGAATACGCCTTTTGTTCCTCTCATTTCTTCAGGAGTATTCATTCCCTCGACTTTTTGTGCTAAACGATAAGCACATGCTCTGAGAGTTTGGAATGGTTTTGCCAGGGAGGTTTGAGTTAAGTAATTTCCTCCTAATCCTCCTCTTGCTACAGAGATAAAAGCTAAGAATATTATATTTTCTATCTTCTCTAAGAGTGATTTAAGTTTTATTTCCATATTAAATTCTGAAGACAAAACAAGTACTGAGAGAATTTCGTTAAACGAATTAATACTTTCGCTTAACACTGACTCATGTTTATTAATAAGCCCTGCTATTGCAATCTCTTCTAGCGTGTCAAAAACTGGTGTCATTTCATAAAACAGATTTTTTTGGACAGCTAAAATTCCCAGATCTTTATAAGCTATCGCCCCTTGGAATAAACCGTCTAGAGATTTTAGCTTTACTGCACTATCCATTAATTGATCAAAATATCCTCGGCACTGTCCTAGTATTGGATTTTCAACCTCTCTTCCAGTCACATACCGGATATCGGAAGCAACCACACAAAGATTTCTAAAAACACGCACAACTTTTGTTATTCCAGTAGCATTGTTATTGCGCATGTATTCTTCTCCCACTGCAAGAAGCCTTTCCAATACTGGAGTAAGAAAATCTTTAGAGTCACTTGTGGTTGCTAGTAAATAATCAGTTGGCAATACAACAGAAGATTCTTTTCTTGTCTCGAAATACTTAACAAGAATTGTCTCAATTATCTGTAGGACGTTCTCCGCCGAGCTTCTTTCTCGATTAGATACCAATCGATCGTGATAATCATAAAGATAATTCAGACTGAGGTTTAGTTTATAAAGATCAGGATTTAAGTATTGATATGATCTTGCAAGGATAGCTTGATTTGTAACTACTTGATCAATCGCAGGATCTTTACTTAATACTTTGGCAATTTCTTCCGCTCTTTTCTTAATCTTACTTAGTTCATTTAGAGCCAATTTTTGTATCTCATTTAAGACATAATTTGGATTTAGTTTATTGAGTACTCTTTGATAGAGAATAAAGACCAGGTAGAAAACCACCCCGATTAAAAGCAGAGCTATCTCTAAAGCGTATTTCGATAACCCCACATGTAAAGTGCCGTATACTATAGCAAACGCGAATAACAACAAGGAGCAACCACTAATCAGTATATAAATGACATTGTGAATCCAGTCTTTTGCTGCGATATCATAAAATCCCGTTGGGATCTTCTCAGCTTTATCCATCATCAGGATATTCAATGAGAAAATAATTGCCAAGATTCCTCCAGCCATTGCACCAGCTGCAGTAAAGAATGTGACTGCATCTCCATTCAGCAAAGTAGGTGTTATATTGCGGTCAAAGAAATAAGATAAAACGGATAAAAGCAGGAGGTACCCAATGCTACACAGAAGAAAACGCCGTATTCTTAAAAAGTGAGCAACATCATATCGAAAGAAGTTTAGAATCCGTAATCGAATAAGGAATAAATAAAAGACTACATACTTTTTACCTAAAATTACCGTATCTGATATCTTTTTCTGGATCTTTCTTACTCGATTTAGTTTAGTTTTAAAATCGATTTTTTTCTTTATATTCTCTAACTTCTTTTTAAGATTAAGACTAATTTTTTTATCATTTTTGGTTTTGGTCATAACTGTTCATTAAATGAGCTTTGCATTAATGATTTAAATTGAGTATCAAGCTCTTCTGATTGCTTAATCATCTTCTCCTTAAGTGAATTTGTTCTATTTACAATTCCTGCAAATTTAATTTGTAGATCTATTGGAGGCAGTAAAACGGGGAAACTTTTAAGTTGAGTCATGTTAATTGACGCAATTCCAGTTGTTTGTTTTGCTGATTTAAGAAAATATTTTTTTCCACGAATTGATCCAATTTGTGCACTTATATACTCTGGAATGGCTTCTTGCAAATTTAATCTCACTCTAAAAATATGATTTTGATGAATGCATTCATCGATTAATCCTTTCCAAATCCCACCCCGTCCTAGCTTATCGGGATCTCCTCCTTCTGTTAAAAGAATATCTCCATCCAGCAAACGATACTTTGCAACGTCATTTGGCAATACTTCTATTTCTTTTACTTCTGTTAAATCGATATATCCATCTTGAACGTTTGCAACACGCATATAGGGAATCATCACAGTTTCTGAATTTTTAAACTTTCTTCCCTTTGTAACACCTGAACATATATCTGCGACTTCATCCAAAGTTTTGATCGCCCAATTCATTGAATTATTAACAGGATCACCAAACATTTCTAGGAAAACAGAATTTAAAAACTTATTCAAAAGACTAATATTTTGCTTACGCTTTTGAATAAGTCTTTCAGCTTCATCTAGCTTGTAAATAATGTGCTTTTGCTCATCAAGAGAAAGGATCGGGATTATCAGATTTTTTAGAACTTCTCCATTGATGTGGGGGATAGTAGCTCCTGTCGATTTCTCTCTCAAATACTGTGATTTACTTTTTAGAAATCTACCCAGATATTTAGGCAGCAAAGAGTCAGTTTGTAATTCTAACTTTGCAAGCGTACTGCCGATTAAACCCGTAAGGCCATAACCAATTGTACCTGCATTCGCTCCATCCCATGCTATTATTAGATCTGTTGGTCTTACATAAACTCCATTT
>CAYXTY010000041.1:4008-6840 GCA_964468505.1 uncultured Gammaproteobacteria bacterium | reverse complement strand
CTCACGTTCAAAAGCATGGTGAAGTTTGTCCAGCGAACTGGGAAGAAGGAAAAGACGCAATGAAAGCATCTCGTGATGGCGTTGCTGATTACTTAAAAAACAACTAAGATGTTTCAGGAAATTACTGAAGACAAGGTTGCAGAGATTGCTACAGAAGATATTAGCGAAGCAATTGTTAGATCGGCTATAACTTGTGAACTTAAGTATGGAATGTGTTCTAACTGTTATGGTTGGGATTATTCTGTTAGAAGAAAAGTTTCTATGGGAGTTCCAGTCGGAGTTGTTGCAGCTCAGTCTATCGGAGAACCAGGAACACAGCTTACTATGAGAACCAGATATGTTGCTGGAGCTGTTATGCAGGACGTTACTCATGGATTGCCTCGTGTTGAAGAACTTTTTGAAATGAGAACACCAAAAGCTCTTTCGCCAATTTCAGAAACATCAGGAAAACTTACAATTGAGACAAGTGATGATGGATATCTACTTAAGGTTGCATCTCATAGAAAACCAGTTGAGGAAAGAGAATATTTCATTCCATTAGCTTCAAATCTTTCAGTAAAAGACGGACAGGAAGTAAGTGTTGGAACTCAGTTTGCGCAGGGATATTTGGATCCTAAAGAAGTTCTAAAGATTACAGGTTTAATTGATGCACAAAGATATGTAATAACTGAAGCTCAAAAAGTTTATGAATCACAGGGAATTGCAATTAACGATAAGCACTTTGAAGTAATTCTTAGAAAAATGTCTGATAAAGTAGCAATAGAAACAGTTGGAGATTCATCTTTAATCCCAGGAGACTTCATAACAAGAACCAGATTTGAAGAAATTAACGCTGAGATCTTAACTCAGGGTGGAGAACCAGCAACAGCAAGACAGACTATTCTTGGAGTTACAAAGTCATCATTATTCTCAGATTCATGGCTCTCAGCAGCTTCATTCCAGGAAACAACAAAAGTGTTAACAGAAGCTTCACTTGAAGGAGCAGAAGATAAGCTAATCGGACTTAAAGAAAATGTTATTATTGGACGCCTTATCCCAGTTGATGGAATTACAGTTGATGAAGTTTCAGAGGAAGTAGTAGAAGTTGTTGCCCCAACAGAGCCTGCACCAGTTGAAGCTCCTGCACCAGATGCTGTATAATTAAAAACCAAAATATGCCAACACTATCACAACTTACAAGACACGGAAGACACAAGAGAATGAAAAAGGTCAGAGTTACTGGACTTAGAAAACTTTATAACGCTAAGGACAGAGTTTACACTGAAGTTAATTCACCTCAAAAAAGAGGAGTTGTAACTTTAGTTAAAACCATGACTCCTAGAAAACCTAATTCAGCTCTTAGAAAAGTAGCTAGAGTTAAATTATCAAACAGAACCGAAGTTACAGCTTATATCATGGGAGAAGGACATTCTTTAGCTGAGCACGGAATCGTTCTGGTCAGGGGTGGACGCGTAAAAGATTTAGCTGGAGTAAAATATCACATTGTTCGAGGAAAATTGGATTTAGCTGGAGTAGTTGGACGCCAATCATCAAGAAGTAAATATGGAGCAAAGAGAGGATCCAAAGGAGCAGCAGCTCCAAAGGCAGCGCCAGCACCGGTTGCAGAAGCGCCAGCCGCTTAATTAAATTATGAGACACGCACACGCAAGTAAAAAAAGACATATTGAAGGAGACGCAGTTTACAATAATGTTCTCGTAGCAAAACTTGCTAATTACATAATGAAAGACGGCAAAAAATCAGTTGCTCAGAAAATCGTGTATGACATGATGGATATCCTTGCTAAAAATCCTTTGGCAGGAACAGGATCAGATGGAGCGTTGAATGTTTTTGAAAAAGCAGTGCAGAATATCGGTCCAAAGACAGAGATTAAAGCTCGTCGTGTTGGAGGAGCAAGTTATCAAATCCCAATTGAAGTTAGAGGAGACAGAAGAACAGCATTAGCGCTTCGTTGGATAGTTGACGCAGCTAGAGCCAAGTCAAGCAAAGATTTCCACACATTTGCAGAAAAATTAGCATCAGAAATTCTTGCAGCAGCAGAAAATCAGGGAGAAGCAGTAAAGAAAAGAGATAACGTTCACAGAATGGCAGACGCAAATAAAGCTTTCTCACACTTCAGAATTTAATCCTATAGTTGCAGTTTGATCCCCTATCTAATATAATTCCCCGACTATGGCAACAGAGGCATTTAACGGCGCAAACTTTTACATGGCTGAATCCACAATTATTCCAAGGGGCGGGTTTGGGATGGTTAGAATTGGAATTCCACAGGAAGCTTTCCCTCCCGGTCCTCTTTCATCTGAGCTTATAAGAACAGCATATTCGAATGGAAGAAGTCAGATTGCGCAGGTGGGAGGAGATCTGAGAACTGCTTCTAACCAAGAAATTGCAGATGCGATCGAAATGGGAGGGTTTGAGGGTAGAGAGGTGAGTTATGTTCCTGGGCAAGTTAGAATTGATAGTCATTTTACAGATTTAGCGCTTGACTACGGTTTACCAATAGGAAGACTGTATATTCCTGGTAGAGACATAAAAGGAGTCGAGCTAAGGGACCTTATGGCTTCTGATCAGGTTGAAATGGGAAATGAAAAGGGATGGGAGTATTACTATGAACCTCCAGACGGAAAACCACTACATGAAAAAAATGATGAAGATATAGCGGGAATTATTGTAAGAATTAATGCGGGTGAAAAGTTCTGGATACCGCCCCAAAAAAAGTTATTGAGAGTTAGGGATTTAAGTTCTGATGGAAAGGAATATAGACAAGAAATAGATAAATTATTAGTTCTTGTTCCTCCAAGCGACAGAACGCAGCTATGGATAGGAAATACAAG
>CAYXTY010000041.1:0-3998 GCA_964468505.1 uncultured Gammaproteobacteria bacterium | reverse complement strand
AGTCGGAATGACTGAGGTAATTGACGCAATTTTAGATAGTGAAGTATATTCAATCATTAATCTTAAAGGAAAAAAAGGACTCAGAGGGAAACACATTAATGCAAGAGTTCTTGATGGAGGTAGAGATTGGTTAATTAGAGTTGAAATTCTTGGCCCAACGACAAGAGATGGTGATAACTTTATAATCATGAGATTTAAAGAAGGAGCTAAAAAACTCACCAAGTAACTCTTCATATATCGATATATGAAGAGTAATGACTTATGGAGAAAGTAATATAATTAATTTATGAAGAGTTTTTATGCGAAAAACAGAAAAGATTGGAGAGCTTGGCTTGAGAAAAATCACGATAAGGAAAAAGAAATTTGGTTCGTTTTTTATAATAAAGCTTCGGGTAAATCTTCAATTCCTTACAATGAGGCAGTTGAGGAAGCGTTGTGTTTTGGATGGATAGATGGGGTGGTAAGAAAGCGAGATCAGGATTCTACCGTTCAAAGATTTACACCAAGAAGAGTTAAGTCTAATTGGTCTGAGCTTAATAAAGAACGAGCAAGACGTTTGATTAAATCTAAGCTTATGACTACATATGGAATGAAGGCACTCGCTAGCGTAGATCTTTCGGAAAAACCAGTCGTAATGTCTCCTGAAACAGAAAAAGCATTAAAGTCAGATGCAGAAGTATGGAAGAATTATCAAGCCTTTGACGATCTCTATAAAAGACTTAGAATTTACTATATAGAAGATGCTAAAAAGCAAAAAAGAATGGAAGAGTACGAAAGACGCTTAAATTCATTTATAAAGAATACAAAGAAAAATAAAAAATTCGGAACAATTCTATAGATTCTAAAAAGATTTTGTGGTATACTCATTTAGCTTCCAGAAGTGGAAGTTTTTTAAAATTTTATGGCTGATTCATCTAATAGACATTTTGATCTAGAAAAGATCCGAAACATCGGAATTATCGCGCACATTGACGCGGGAAAAACCACAACTACAGAGCGCATTCTCTACTACACTGGAAAAACTCACAAAATTGGAGATATCGACGAGGGAAATACAGTCATGGACTGGATGAAGGAGGAAAGAGAGCGCGGAATTACTATCGTTTCTGCTGCTACTACTGCTTTCTGGACCCCAACAGACGGCACTCTAAAGGGCGTAGAGCACAGATTTAACATTATTGATACTCCAGGTCACGTTGACTTTACTGCTGAAGTTGAGCGCTCTCTTAGAGTTCTTGACGGAGGTATCACAGTTCTTGACGCAGAAGAAGGAGTTCAGTCTCAGTCAGAAACAGTTTGGAGACAGGCTGATAAATATAAAGTGCCTAGAATTTGTTTCATTAATAAAATGGATAAATTAGGAGCAGATTTCTTAGCTACTGTTAAATCTATTGAAGATAGACTAGGGGCAAATACAGCAATCATGGTTCTTCCAATCGGAAGTGAGCAAACATATGTAGGAAATGTGGATCTTTTAACTCGTCATGCAATTAGATGGGGTGGAGATGAATTAGGAGCAAAATACGAAGTAAATGATGATATTCCTGAGGAAATGAAAGCACAGGTTGATGAATACAGGCATAAGCTTATTGAAAAAATTTCAGAAACTGACGACGCACTTTTAGATAAATATCTAAATGGAACAGAGCCAAGCGTTGAAGAGTTAAGAGCAGCACTTAGGCGCGCAGTTATCGCTTACAAATTAGTGCCAATTTATGCTGGAACTTCTCTTAGAAATAAAGGAGTGCAGCCACTTCTTGACGCAGTTGTGGAATACCTTCCATCCCCAGTAGATCTAAAAGAAGTAAAAGGATTAAATCCTAAAACAGAAAAAGAAGAAATGAGACAGTTAGTAGCAGATGCTCCTCTTTCAGGACTAGCTTTTAAAATCCAAAACGATCCACACGTAGGAAAACTTACCTTCTATAGAGTTTATTCTGGAAAAATTAAATCTGGAAGTTATATTTATAATTCCACAAAAGATAATACAGAGCGCGTTGGCCGTCTTCTTCTCATGCATTCAAACCAGAGGGAAGAAATTGATGAAGCGTTCGCAGGAGAAATAGTCGCTATTGTTGGACTTAAAGAAACCATTACTGGAGATACTCTTTGTGATGAAGCAAATCCAATAGTTTTAGAAAAAATTACTTTCCCAGAGCCAGTTATCTCTTTAGCAATTGAGCCAAAAACTAAATCTGATCAGGAAAAACTTGGTTTTGCTTTAAAAAGACTTATGGATGAAGATCCAACATTCCAAGTTAAAACAAATCACGAAACAAATCAGACTATTATTTCAGGAGTTGGAGAGTTGCAGCTTGAAGTCAAGGTTAATACTATGAAATCTGACTTTGGAGTTGAGGCAAATGTTGGAGCTCCACAGGTGGCTTTTAAAGAAACTATTAAAACTGAAGCAACAGGAGAAGGAAAATATATCAGGCAGTCTGGAGGACGTGGTCAATATGGTCACTGTTGGCTTAGGATCAAGCCAAAACCAAGAGGTGAAGGAAATGAATTTATTGATGCAATAAAAGGTGGAGCTATTCCTGCAGAGTTTGTAAAAGCAATTGAAAAAGGTATTAAGGAATCAGAAGAAAATGGAATTTATTTGGGATATCCAGTTGTGGATATGAGTGTCGAAGTTTATGATGGATCTTTCCATGATGTTGATTCATCTGAAATGTCATTTAAGATTGCAGCTAGTAAAGCATTGCAGGCTGCAGCAGCACAAGCTCAACTAACGCTTCTTGAGCCAATTATGAAGGTGGAAGTTACAACTCCATCAGAATTCTTAGGAGATGTTATCGGAGATTTAAGCTCTAAGAGAGCGCAAATTTCAGGAAGTGAAGATCGAGGAAAAGCGACAATCGTTAATGCTATGGTTCCACTTTCAGAACTTTCAGGATACGCTACGATTCTTCGTTCAATGACTCAAGGTCGTGCATCCTATTACATGGAGCCTTCACATTATGATGAAGTTCCACAAAACATCCAGGCTCAAATGAAAGCCGCCTCCACCTTCACGGGAAGAGTTGAGTAATAATCAATTGCTTTCTTTTTAAATCTAACCTATAATCCCCATTTGTGAGCACAGAAACTCGTCCACATACAGAACGAACATATCCATTTCATTTGGATAAAGTCTTGAATCGAGCATATGGTCGTTTTCAAATGAACCAATCAGTAAGCGTTGGAACGATTTACTCGAGAATTGATTCAGCGGTTAAGGTGCAGGTTGGGATGAACGGGATAAATCCATTATTAGCAGCATTTTCTTTGTCTTTAAGGGGTGATAGTGCTGATCCGTCTGAGCATAGATATTTTACTGAAGGTTCCCATGTTTTATTAGATCCTATCAAGGGTTTTGAGGGGAGAAGCGTTCACGATTTGATCCCATCATCCTGGGTACCACATAGCCCACGAGATAGAGGACTTTCTCGTTTTATGAAATTACCCGCGCTTCAGGAGGTCGCAAGATTTGCTGCTAAAGAAAAATCAGTCGGCTTATTTTATGAGCATTTAGCGGGTATTGTTGATCTAGATGGAGAGTCTGAGCCAGTTGGTTTTAACAATGCAGAAGCAGGATATCATGAATTGTTAACTGCAGATTTTCTTCATAATCGAGGGAGAAATTTAATTACAGGCTTTATAAGAGACAGCAGGTTAATTGATCCACCACCTGCCAGATTTGATAGAGATTTTGAAACCATTGAAAGATTTAGAGAAGAGGAGCGTGGTAGATGGGGAGTGGTTATATCAGGAGATTTGAGCGCAATGGAAGCATGGCAAAGATTTTCGGATACGGGAATAGGCGGAGAAAGAGGAAGAAATGCGGCACTTGCTGTAAATAAATACGCAAAGGCTATTTCAGATGTTGAAAGGCTTAAAGATATTTCCGCGAGGCAAGCCCGAGAAGCATTAAATCCATTTCAAGCATTATAGTTTCCTATGAGGCTTGAATTATCTAAATATTTCCTTATATACTGATTAGGTTATGAAAA
>CAYXTY010000040.1:5176-6883 GCA_964468505.1 uncultured Gammaproteobacteria bacterium | reverse complement strand
CAGAGATAGAAGCTGTTGGAGTACCTCCTGCTACATTAAGGAATGCGAATTTAGATGAAGACGAAGCAATTCCTCCGAACAATACGTCTACTGTTCCATTATTTGGTCTTAATACTTTATTTGTAGTATCAAGTGTCCAGTTGGATGATCCCGATGAGGATCCGCATGATCCCCATGTTGCAGCGCCAGATCCTCCTGATTTAAGACATTCACCAGCTGATCCATTGCTTCCATTTAGATTAAATGGTCCTTTAATGTATAGAGTGTTCCATGAACTTGATGAACTTCCAAGAGTATATGAGTTATCTGCTGATGGAATGAAATCTCCAGTTACAGAAATATCTCCAGTAAGTGCTTCACCAATATCTAGATTCGCTGTTCCATTTGTTAAGTCTCCGCCAAAAGCAGAAATATCTCCACTATTATTAATTACAAATCTTGTTGTGCCTGAAGATGAAGCTGTAAAAATATCGCCCGAGCCTAGATTGTCAAAAACTGCAAGAGCAGAACCTTCAGTACTTTGAACCAATAATTTGTCTGTAATTTTTAGAAAACCAGAATTATTAGCTGTGTCATTTACTAAGGAATCTTCAATTACTACATTTCCGGTTCCGCTTCCAATTACAACTTGACCAGAAGATGCTTCAAGGTGAGCATCAGTTCCATCATGATAAAGATTCAATGAATTTGCACTTGTTGAGTTGAAGATTTTTAAGGTAGGTGTGCCAGAGTTTACATTTATAAATGCGAATTTAGATGAAGCAGTAGCTGTTCCGCCAATCAATAAATCTAGCGTATTATTGATTGGTGAAAGAGTGCCTGTTGAGCTAGAGAGTACCCATTTTGATTGATCCACACCAGTCGCGCATGCTCCAAATGTAGGAGTTGTTCCTCCAAGAAGGCACTGAGCTGAGGTCCCCGTTGCTTGAGCAATTACACCTGAGCCATTGGTGTATAAAATTCCGCCTGCGGAAGTTAGATTAGTGAATTGAAGCGATCCGCTTCCGTTAAGAGGAGAAAGAATGATATTCCCAGTAGTATTACCTCCAATAGTTAGATTTTGATTTTGTGTTGATTGAACCTGAGCAGTTCCTGATCTAAAAGATAATTGTCCTCCAACTGAAGCCGTGCCTGCGACATCAAGCTTTGCTGTAGTTGTATTTGTTCCGATACCCACATTACTTCCATTTGGCTGAAGAACGAGATCAAACGTTCCGGAATATCCGCTTGCTTGAATCTGGCCTTTATAGGTGGTGCCAGAGAAAGCACTTGGAACATTAAAATATAAAGCGCCTCCATAGGATTCATAATCAGAAGCGGTTAAAATCATTCCATTAGTTGTGAGGGTATCTCCTTTGCTTCTAACTGCCAGTGAAAAACCACCTGTTGGTAAAAGATCAAATGGACCATTTCCAATTTCTCCGACTGTTAATTGAGAAAGGGGATTGGTAGTCCCAATTCCTACGTTTCCATCATTTTTTATAACAAACTTAGTTGCACCAGAAGCTGAAGCTGTAAATATATCTTGATTCTCAATTTGATCGAAGATAGCTAGAGCTTTACCTGTAACACCTGATGTCAGTGGTCTAGTTACATAGAGCTGGGAATTTGGAGCTGATGTACCAAGACCAAATAATCCAGTAGATGTTATTGTTCCTCTAAGAGTAGAGTTTGTAGATAAATCAATTCCCCTTGCTCCCAATGTGC
>CAYXTY010000040.1:0-5166 GCA_964468505.1 uncultured Gammaproteobacteria bacterium | reverse complement strand
TGGAACAAGATTACCCTCAGGATCAGAGCCGGATCCATCAACAATTCCTACATAAGCAGTTTCTGAAGCTGAACCGTTATTTCTAAATTTAACGAATGGTCCATTTCCTTCAAATCCGCTAGTTGTATCGGCATCGATGAATATTCCAGCATCTTGAATACCCTCAACTTCTAGTTTATATGTAGGAGTACTTGTTCCAATTCCTACATATCCTCCATTTGGATTAAGAGAAAGATTTTGATTCTGAGTTGTCTGAATTGTTGCTGTACTAGAATCAAGAGTTAGACTTCCAGATAGGGTTGCTGTTTGTGTTCCTCTTGCTCCAACTACATTTAGAACTGCGAATTTAGCACTGTCGCTTGATGTTCCTCCGATTAGAAAGTCTAATGTTGAGGCTAATTTAGGATAAATAGAGCCCTCTGTAATATTCCAATTAGTTCCGCCAGATCCAACACAAGATCCCCAGGTTGGAGCACCTCCACCATTAGAAATAAAACATTCCCCCAAACTTCCTGCACTTGTTTGAGCTATAACTCCACTGCCGTTCGTATAAAGAATGCCACCATTATTTGTAAATGAAGCTAAGGTTGTTGATTGGCCACTTGGAACAGTTAGTCCTCCGTTGAGTATTGCTAATCCAGAAATTCCGAGTGTGCCAGTTACTTCAGTATTATCTAAAAGATTAATTAGTCCCGATCCAGAATCAATGTTTACAAAACCGGTATTTGATCCTCCTAAGGATAATGTTTGTCCATTTGTAGTTTCAACACTTGCTGATGAAGAGTCCAGGACAATATTTCCGGAAAGGGAAGCGGTCTGAGATCCACGCGATGCATCAACATTTAGAATTGCGAACTTAGCTGAATTACTAGATTGACCTCCTATGAGAAAATCGACCGTAGAATTGTTTGCAAAAATCGCCCCCGAGCTTTGGCTGAAAATCCCTACAGTTCCTGAGCTCGTACAAGTTCCCCAGGAGGGAGTTGTTCCATTTGAAATAAGACAATCTCCATTTGAACCAATTGAAAGTTTTGATAACTGCGTATCGTCACTTGCATATAGAATATCTCCTACGGTATATGAAGTTTGACCAGTTCCTCCATATGGAGCTTCAATTGCAGTTCCATGCCAAGTTCCAGAAGTAACTGTTCCTGAACTGACTCCTAGTCCATTAAGACTTCCGGCTGATATCAAATTTCCACCATTATCGATTCTGAATTTAGTGCTACCAGAAACTGAAGCTAAAATAAGATCCCCGGTGGATCCCTGGGAAAGATTAAGTACAGCTTGGCCAGAGGATGTAGCTACAACTGAAAATATGTCTTCAATTGTTACAGAGCCTGGTACTAGTGCGTTACTGTTGGTTGTATTCTGTAATGATTTCTGAATATCAATTATTCCTGTTCCATTAGGCGAGAGCCTAATATTTCCGTTATTTGAAGTTGTAAGTACCAGTGTTCTTCCTGATACGGTAAATGTTCCGCCCGTTGCTTGGAAAATAGGATTTGCAGTGCCACCAATTGTAAGATTTCCAGATGAGTTAAGCGCTAGGACTACATTTGAAGTTGCAGTGGTGTTTGTAATAGGGGGAAGTCCTTGAAGTGTTTCGGCATTTGCTGCAAAGGCGACAGTTGCGATTTGCTGACGAGGTTTAAGTTCTTCAGTTCTTTCAACTGTAACTCCCAGCCAAAGTCCTGAGTTTTGAGCAAAGAGACTTTGGGGAATTGGATTATTGTTACCTAATAGAATAGAAAAGATTCCTTCTTCATCTGGAGTAGGACTAACAACCTCTTGCCATAGAAGCGCAGATCCAGTTGCTGACTGATTGTTGTAAATCGCCATTCTTAGGGTCGTGCCTTTTGTAATCGGATTATCGTTCGCGTCAGTTAATCTTCCCTGGAAAGAGAGAATTCTTGGCGGTGCGCTCGGAAGGGCTGCAAAAATAGGAGTTTGCTTTTTTGCATTAAAATCGTTAAATACCATATATCCCATCGCAGAGATAAAGAGCATTAATATAGAAAAATGCAGATAGGATACGAATGCATAGGAATGATACGCTTTATACCATTTAGGTCTTGAATGTCTTGCATGATGTAGGGCTTTCCTATGGAGAGGGAAGCTAGCTGTCGAAATCAAGGCAGGCGCATAAAAAGACTTAGGCACATTATTTATTTTCTTAGGATCTATCATCTTGAAGCTAGGAATTTTAAAACTAGCTTTGATTTTATCTTTAAAAACTGGGCGACCTTTTAAATTCCAAATAACTTCATCAGACTTTTCTAATGCATCAGCCAGGGGAGCGGTCAAAGCCGTATCGAAAGCTGCAATTGCGCCGTCTTTGGTTTTTTGAGCTACTCGGAGAGGAGGAAAGGCTGAATAAGCTTGAGTTTTCCCAATCTCGCTTAAAGCTTCAGTTGCTACAGTGGTAGTGGCTAAGACTGCAGAGGAATGAGTTTTGAATCCAAAGTCGTTTGGTTGAAGATTTATCACCTCTGCCTGATCTTTGATTAGTCCCTCTTCGTTAGCCCATGAAATAAATCTTCTGATTGAGGAAAGCTTTCTGTTTACTGAGACAGGGGAGAGGTGAGCTTCATTTAGAAGTCTTGCTTTATATTCTTCTATCAGTCCTGATGTGATCTTGCTAAAGTTGTTTGCCTTATTTATTTCCCAAGCTTCATCCGTTCTCACGACTTCGTCTGCCCATGTTAAGAACTGTTTCACATCAATGATATAGTTCTTTATAGTAAGATGTGATGCCCCAAAAACATACAAATGATTCTTGAACTCTTTAATCTTCCATGGATCAGGAGCTTCGGTCTTAACTGTTGATACCTCAAAAGGGGTTTGAGATATTTTCCCCTCTAGCTTCAAGAAGTAGAAAAATTTACGAAGTGACGAGAGTGATCGCTCTACTGAGCTTGCAGAGTACGAACTAAGGCTTTCTTCTTTAAATTTATCTATGAGGTTTTGGTTTACATCTGAAGGATTAAATTCATATCCGAGTTTATCTTCAATCCAGCGTATAAATTTATTTATATCCGAAATATAATTTTTTACGGTTACAAGAGAGGGTGGGTTGCTCTGTGAAATTAAATATTCTTTAAACTGGGCAGATAAATTCATAAAATTAATTACCTAAAGTCTTTTTAGGTTTCAATGGGGTCAGCCACGAGATTATACGGATTATACGCATTATCTGAACTGTGAAAAGATTTTTACCCATACAATTAGAATATGTGAGTATATACTATGCTGTCAAGGACCTAGAGTCTTAAAAAATGAAGCTATATTTTATAGTTTGATACATTTAATGGGCGTATGTGTTTTTCTGTGAAAACTTAAGAACGGGGTGTTTTATAGATGTTTTAATATAAATTTAGTTTTCACTTGTTTTTTTAGTGAAGAGTTGAGGATTTAGCAATCATGAGTATTGAGTGATAAGAATTTGCGTTTGTTCCTCTAGTCGATTTCTGATATAAATTTACTAATGAGGAAGCTTATTTTTTTAATCTGCTTACTAGCTTTAATATTCCCTAGAGATATAAGCGCACAATCGACTAATGTTTCGGCTTCAGTTGGTAAGTATTATGTTACTTTTTCAGGTTATGTTTCTCCGTTTGCTTCGGTTGTTATGAGTCAGGACTCAATTTTTATGGCTTCGACTGTGGCTGATCCTGACGGTTATTTCACTCTAAATAATGTTTTTGTAAACGAAGGCTTTACTGATTTTTGCATGGAAGCCATAGACGTTAAAAGAGTGGGAGATTCCTATACGTGTTTGAAGATTGATCCTATATTTGAAGATACAAGCAAAGGGGAGATATTTTTACCTCCGACGGTTGGGCTTTCAGGTCAAAAAATAAATCCCGGGTCTTCAGTATTTGCATCGGGCTACACTATGCCTAACGCAAAAGTAATAATAAATATATCAAAAGATATAAGAATAGAGGTATTGGGAGATCAGAATGGTTATTATAAATATGAAATAAAAGATATTCCTGCGGGCAAGTATAGTCTTTTTGCGACTGCAAGATATGAGGAAAAAGACTCAGAAAAACCTACTAGAACAAAAGATCTTGAAGCGTTATCTCTGGGAGGATTATTGCAGGAAAATCTTCTATTAATCTTGCTTATCGTTTTGCTTGTCATGATAGGTATTATCCTATTTCTTATACTGCTTTCTAAGAGGCTCAGAGATAAACTTAAAAGCATTATCCTAAGAAAGCCAATGCCTAAGAAGAAGATTGCTCCGCCCAAGCATCACAGCTGGTTCTTGGGCTACTAATTTATGAAGTTCTGGATCTCGCTCTCTTAATCATTCCTATGGTCACAAGGATGACGATTAGAAGGCCACCAATAAGCTCAAAAGGGAATGCAAAGAAAGTAATTGAATCTTTATAGATTGGGCCTTCTTCAGATAGGGCTAGGGTTAGTTCGGCTCTATATATTCCTAGTAGGAATTTTTCATCCCAAATTATCTTTGGAATGTTTGGGTCTTCATTGTTCTCGGACGCAATAAGTCTACTTGAGCCTGAGAGAATGTTTGCAGGCGTGAGATTTATGTTCCCAACAGTCTGCCCGAATATGTTTTTTATCAGTAGGTTACCCGAAGTGTTAACATAATGCGCGCTTTCATTTTTTACTTTGAGGCTAAATTCAGTAGGGCCTCGTGTGAGGAATTTTTTACCTGTGAATTCCTGAATATGACCTCTTGTGGGAGATTTCGGTCCGATTGTGAGTAAAACATTGGCTCCTATTCCTGCCCGCGCACCAACAAAGCTTTCCTTGTTTGCTTCGCCGATTGCTTCTGATATGAATACGACAGAGAAGTAATAGTCCCTAGGAGGTTCACCTTCATTAAGTCTGATCGAAAGAGTAAGATCTTTCTTTTGCTTAGGGGCAAGGCTAATTTGAGTTAGTGTTCCATTTTCATCAGATATTTTAATTCTTCCAAAAATATCTTTATAGCTATCCAGTAAGCCTCTTTCAAATTCAGGCTGGCCATTCGCTAAATCACTAGCCTTGAAAGGCACCAAAAAGATGCTATAAGTTACATTTTGATCTGACTGGTTTTCAATGCTAATTGGGCTTTTTACGAGTGATGGCCCCGAAGCCTCGATTTGAAGTATTGAGGGATCAATTCCAACTGAAATTTCCTGCGCATTA
>CAYXTY010000039.1:5952-7087 GCA_964468505.1 uncultured Gammaproteobacteria bacterium | reverse complement strand
TTAGGCCTGGCTGGAGCAATGTGGACAGGTGACACACAAGGATATAATTATTTCCCAAATGAAGATCAAGCAACAGTTGATCAAATGGTAGAAAACGTAACGCCTTTATTTAACGGAGAAATAATTCTTATGCACGGACTCCCAAATGATATAAAAACAATGAAGAGAATAGTAAGCTTAGGTAAATCTCAAGGTTTTCAGTTCAAATCTCTTAATTCTCTACCTGCTTCCCCTCAACTTGGGCTTTAATCTTTCTTCTTAAAATCTAACGCGCAGGAGTTAATGCAGTATCTCAAACCCGTTTTATCCCTGGGTCCATCAGTAAATACATGTCCTAAGTGTCCCCCGCAATTCGAACATTTCACTTCTGTTCTTCGCATTCCATAATCATTATCATCTTCTAAAATTACATTCCCCTTAGTCACGACATCGTAAAAACTTGGCCATCCTGAACCCGATTCAAACTTAGTATTCGAGTCAAACAAAGTATTTCCGCAAGCAACACACGTATACATTCCATTCTCATGGTTATCTACAAATTCTCCTGTAAAAGCGGGCTCTGTCCCCTTTTCTCTTAGAATTTCGTATTGCTTTGGAGTGAGAGACCTTTTCCACTCTTCTTCTGTTTTCTGGATCCTTGCCATAATGCCTATTCTTATTGAGGTAAAATTGATTGTCCTGCGATTATTCTTATAATGTCTTTGTAGGAAACCAAGGCTAAAAACGATAAGAGCAAAACCAAACCTACTAAATGGGCATAAGCCTCAAACTTCGCATTAACTTTTTTTCTTGTTACAGCTTCAATAAGAATAAATAATAGCCTTCCACCATCAAGCGCTGGAATTGGCAATACATTTAATACAGCAAGACTCAAACTTAATGTATAGACTAGTGCTAAAACCGCAGCGGGTCCTACTCTCACAAATTCTCCAGTTAACTGTGCCATTCCGATCGGCCCTGCGACACCTTGAGGAACAGTAAATCTGGTTATTATTTCAGTTACAACCATCTTAAATCCTACAACTACTTGCCATGAATCTTTAGTTGCTTGCTTAGTGCCTTCGATAAGACTCTGTGGGAATGGATACTTTCTGATATCTACACTCTGAGAAATTGCAATTCCCATAGGCCCTTC
>CAYXTY010000039.1:0-5852 GCA_964468505.1 uncultured Gammaproteobacteria bacterium | reverse complement strand
GTATCTTTAATTTCTGTACTTCCAATTTTTTGAATCACATCTCCTTTTTTAAGACCTGCTGTTTCCGCAGGTGAACCTTTTGAAATTTCCGTTAGGGTTACTGTGGTTCCAGGTGTAGGAATTCCATCTGTTGTAAAAAGATATGTGACGATAGCTACAGCTAGAATAAAGTTCATTGTAACTCCTGCAATAATTACTAGAACTCTTTGATAAATTGGTTTTGCAAAAAAAGCACGGTCAAGATCTTTTGTAATCTTTGCGCCCTTGCTTATTTTCCCGGCTCCAGCCTCATCTTCCCCGTAAAGCTTTACGAATCCTCCTATTGGAAGCAGATTTATAGAGTAAAGTGTCTCCCCTCTTTTCTTTCCCCACACACGCGGCGGAAATCCAAATCCAAATTCTTCCACTTTTATGCCAAACCTTCTTGCAACTAAGAAATGCCCTAGCTCGTGAATTAGAACCAGTACCGAAAGCATTACTATGAAGACTATTATCGTGAGGATCATTTAATAAAGTATACCAAAAAACCGAGGTTAAATCTGCATTAATTCTTCTTCTTTTTTCTTTCCTAATGCATCAATTTCTGCGACAAAGTCATCGGTAGCCTTTTGAATTTCTTTTTCGAGCCTGTCATTTTCATCTTCAGGTAAATCTTCTTTCTTTAAATCATTCAACGCTTCATGTCTTTGCTGGCGAAGCATAACTCTGCCATTTTCCAATTTTTGACTCATAAGATGAATAAGCTCCTGCCTTCTCTCTTCTGAAAGAGGTGGAATGCTAATTCTAAGAATTTGACCATCAGAAGATGGATTTAGTCCAGCACCTGACTCCATTATTCCTTTTCTTATATCTTCAATAATTGAGGCATCAAATGGAGTCAAAACTAAAGTCTGTGCATCTTGTGCGTTAACTGTGGCCACTTCCATAACTCGAAGCTTCGTTGTGCCGTTATACACAGAAACTGATATATTTTCTACTAGTGAAGGTGCTGCCTTTCCGGTTCTGATAGTGGCTATATCCCCTCGAAGAATATCAAGAGCTTTTCTCATGTTTTCTCTTGTATCTGAAATGAGATTGGGGTTCATAGTTTTATTATAAAGTCAATTCGTGAGAATTCCCTGACCTTTATGTTTTCTCCTGTTTTTCCAATGGTAGTTTTTACTAAATCCTCTATCTTAAGCTTTGGATCTCTAATATATTCTTGAGAAAGAAGCTCTTCTACATTTTTTGGATTCATTGCTGAAATTTGCATTGCAATTTCATGAGCAAGATCTTTAAATTCTTGAGTTCTAGCTACGAAATCTGTCTCACAAAGAAGTGCGACAATTACTCCGATTTTTCCATTTCCGTGAACATAGGACTCAACTACTCCTTGGGATGTTTCGCGATCTGCTTTTTTTAAAGCTATTTCTGCTCCTCTTTTTCTGAGCCATTCAATCGCTTTTTTATAATCTCCGTCTGCTTCTTCTAGCGCTTTCCTGCAGTCTGCGATTGAAGCCGAGGTTTCTTCTCTAATTTGTTTTAATAATTCAATATCGATTGCCATAAATTTACAAACTAAGCCTTTTTCTTTTCTGTCTTAGCTGCTTTCTTTGCAGGAGCTTTTTTCACTGGAGCTTTCTTAGCTTCTTTTGCTGCTTCTTCTTTAAGAGCTTGTGCTACTACCTCTTGTGCTGATGCACCAGCTGAAGCTTTTTTAACTTCTGGCTTTTTTTCCTCTTTTGGTTTTTCTTCTTTTATCAAATTTTTTCCTTCAGCCCATGCATCCATCAGGTATCCAATAATTAATTCTAAGCTTCCGACTGCGTCGTCATTTGCAGGAATTGCATAGTCAACTAGTGCTGGGTCTGCATTTGTATCAGTAATTGCGACACTTGGAACATTCATTCTAAGCGCTTCTTTAACTGCTAAATCTTCAAGCCTGGAATCAATTATAAAAAGCGCATCCGGTCTTCTGGTCATTTGAAAAACTCCACCATAAAAACCATTTAACTTCTCTCTTTCTTTTCCCCATCCACCGACTTCTTTTTTTGTATAACCTTCTTGTGCTGATGGTGTAGCTAAGTTGTGAGTTAGATCCATAAGTTTTTTAAAGTTCTTACTAACTTCCTGAAAGTTAGTTAAAAGTCCACCAATCCATTTATTAGTTACATAGAAAAGCCCTGAATCTCCTTTAATTTGTCCTTTTGCTCTTTCAATTTCTTTAATAAGAACCTCATGGCTTTGTCTTTTTGTTCCAACAATAAGAAGTGTAGATCCTGGATTTTTTCCTAGATTTTTTAGATATTTCGCAGCGTCCTCAAGTCCTTCTTTTGTTTTTGCAAGATCAATAATGTGGATTCCATCTCTAGCTTCGAAAATAAAATCCCTGGCTTTAGGATTTGAGCGAGTTACCTGGTGACCAAAATGGCACCCTGCTTCAAGAAGTTGTTCTAATGTGATTTCTTTCATATTTCTTTGCTCTTAAACCGCCATTCAGATCGAAGATATCTCCAGAGCAAATATCTGAATGTGAGTGATTGAGGTATTATACAAATTACGAAGCTAAAATGCAACATCATCCCGCAGATCAATCACTCCAGATGTATGTCCGCTTGAAGTCTCTTCTAGGGTGCTTTCACCCGCACGTGATGCTAATATCCCAATTCTTTCTAATTCATAAGGCGTTGCCTGACCAGAAAATGCTGCGTCTATCAAGATTCTTAATTGATTCCTTGCAGCTGTAATTCTGGCTTGATCAGCCATTAATTCGGGAGACAAACTTGGCTCTTGATGATGCGACAAACTACCCGCAGCTTTGCGACTTCTTCTTGATCCATAAACTCTTCTCTCACCGTCTAACTCTAAATGAATCTTCGCTTGATTTGTTGAGTGATGGGCAATTGGACTTCCAGAGTCTATTATTTCCCTTCGAACTTCTTTAGATCTACCTGACATAGGGCTGAATTATAAGTTTATATAGGATAAAAATCAAGCTATGGGAGTGGATATCTTTTCATTAGAGTTTTTACTTCCTGTCCAATTCCTAAAAGCTTTTTATTTTTCCAAACTTTCGCTTTATAATCTTTCCAATATGCTTTTCTTTCTTCTTTGTCAGCTGGAAGATTTTTTCCAACCACTTCTTCTATGGCGTCGTTCATCCATTTAGCAACTCTTGTCATATCTTTTTCTTTCAAACCTCGAGTGGTAATTGCTGGAGTTCCAAGCCTAATTCCTGCTGGATAAAAAGGTGGACTTGGATCAAATGGTACACCGTTTTTATTTAGAACTATTCCTGCTACCTCAAGAGCTATCGCTGCTGTAGCGCCATCTACATTTTTATTTCGAAGATCAATAAGAATTAAATGATTATCCGATCCTCCACTTACCAGATCAAATCCATAACCATTTAATGCTTTCGCAAGAGCTTTTGAGTTCTCGACAATCTGCTGAGAGTACTTTTTAAATGGTGCGGTGGATGCTTCCTTTAAAGCCACTGCTATTGCTGCTGTTTGATTATCATGAGGTCCTCCCTGCAAACCTGGAATAATCGCAGAATCAATCTTTTTTCCTAACTCTGGGTCTTTTTTAAGTCCTTTATTTGTTACCATAATTATGGCTCCTCTAGGCCCTCTTAAAGTCTTATGAGTGGTGGTTGTAACTATATGTGCATGATTTACTGGACTTGGATGGACTCCCGCAGCAACGAGTCCCGCAATATGAGAAATATCTGCCATTAAAAATGCCCCAACCTTATCGGCTACTTCTGCGAATTTCTTAAAATCAATTGTTCTAGGATATGCTGTAAAACCGCAAATTATAAGTTTTGGTTTTTCTTTTTTTGCTTGTTTTAAAATTGCATCAAAATCAAATTTTCCACTTTTATCTAATTCATATTGAACTGCTCTAAAAAAAGTTGAGGAAAAAGTTTTTGGTGCCCCGTGTGTTAAGTGTCCACCAAAGGGCAAACTCAAACCCATTAAGGTTTCCCCAGGTTTTAGAACTGCCATTTGTACTGCAGAATTTGCAGGTGCTCCAGAGAGAGCTTGAACATTTGCGAACGGAACTCCGAATAATTTCTTTGCGCGGTCGATCGCCAACTGTTCTACTTCATCCGCAACTGCGTTACCCTGATAATATCTTTTTTTAGGATATCCTTCAGAATATTTATTATTTAGAACTGTTCCTAAAGCTTCTAAAACTGCTGATGATGTGTAATTTTCTGAGGGGATCATTTCGAGGACTGAAATCTGTCTTTGTTCTTCGTCTTTAACTAAATTGAAAATTTGAGGGTCAGTTTTCTTTAAATTTGTCATCAAACTAAAGCGAGTATACAAACGAATTTATCCCATTGCAACAGGCAAAACTATATCATTCCCATTCCATAGTTGCCGGAGGTTTCGAAGTTATGTCATAAACTACTCGTGACACATTTGGAACTTCGTTTACAATTCTTGAGGCGATTTTTTCAAGAACTGGAAATGGAACCCTCGCTATTTCTGCAGTCATTCTATCCTTGGAATTTACAATGCGCACTGCCACCACTTCCCCATAAAATCTTCCGTCACCTTTTATTGCTGTAGAATTTGTTCCCGTCATAATACTCCAGCACTGAAAAACTTTTCTATACCATCCAGATTTTCGAAGCTCATCTACCACTATCATGTCTGCTTGAACTTGCTGAGAAAGCCGCGCGGGTGTAACTTCTCCCACAATTCTTACTGCATGTCCTGGTCCCGGAAAAGGCTGCTGATAAACCATGTCTTTTGGCAAACCGATCTTTACGCCGATTTCCCTAACTTGATCCGTATAATAAAATCTGAGAGGCTCTAAAAGCTTTAACTTCATGTCCTTAGGCAAACCTCCTACATTGTGGTGAGATTTAATTCTCGCCGAAAGTTTTGTTCCCTGTGAATGAATAAAATCTGCATATGTCGTACCCTGTAAAAGAAAAATTGCATCTTTGTGTTTTTTCATTTCTTTTTCGAATAATTCAATGTATAACTTCCCAACTGCTTTTCTTTTTTCCTCTGGATCAGTTAATCCCTTAAGGCGTGCTAAAAACAAATCGCGAGCTGAAATTATTTCGACTGGAACTCCTAAGACTTTAGGGAATTCTTTTTCGATTCTTCCAATTGTTTCTTCGCGCATTAGCCCTGAATCTACAAAAAATGGAATGAAATTTTTCCCGATGGCTTTTGCTACAAGTGCTCCAGCTACAGCCGAGTCGGTTCCTCCGGAAAAAGCTCCGATTACTTTTTTATTTCCTACTTTTTCTTTAATTTCATTAATAATTTCATCTGTATCTAATTTTTGAGGCGATAATCCTAAATTACAAACTCTAGTCGCAAAATTCTTAAGCATTTCTGACCCTTTTTCTGAGTGATGCGCTTCCGGATGAAATTGAACACCGTAAAACTTTTTCTTAGAATTTTCTACAGCGGCAAATTTTACGGTTTCAGTTTTTGCGGTTACCACGAATCCTAACGGCATTTTTTTAACTGTGTCTCCATGAGACTCAATTACTTTTGTAAAATTCGGTAAACCATAAAACAAAGAATCAAATCCTGAAATAGTTAAAATTGTCGGACCATATTCTTTATTTCCTGATTCTACTTCTCCACCAAGAAGATGCGCCATTAATTGCCATCCATAGCAAATTCCTAAAATTGGAATTCCTAGTTCAAATATTTTTACGTCAATCGTGGGTGCTGAGGTCTCATAAACTGAAGCGGGTCCTCCAGAAAAAATCAAACCTGCGGGTTTTTGTTTTATGCTAACTTTTACTACATCTTCAGGATCAATTAACTGAGAATTTATTCCTAGGTCTTTTAATCTTCGGGTTATGAGGTGGGCGGTTTGTCCGCCGAAGT
>CAYXTY010000038.1:0-7177 GCA_964468505.1 uncultured Gammaproteobacteria bacterium | reverse complement strand
ATTTGACGGAAGATTGACAAAGCTTGCAGGAAAATATGCAGGACTTAAGGTAAAAGAAGCAAGGGAAATTGTTGTTAAGGATTTACAGCAAAAAGGTTTAATAGAAAAAATTGATGAAAAATATTCACATACAATTTCTACCTGCTATAAGTGCAATCGTGTTTTAGAGCCTCTTCCGATGGAACAGTGGTTTATCAGAGTAAAGCCACTAGTAGCTCCAAGTATAAAAGCACTATCAGAAAAGAAAATTAAAATTGTCCCACAGAGACTAGAGAAAACTATGACTCAATGGTTTGAGAATTTCCATGATTGGAATATATCTCGCCAAATTGTTTGGGGGATCAGAATTCCTGCCTGGAGATGTGAAGGTTGTAATGAATGGATTGTCACAGAAGGAAAAACTCCCGAAAAATGTACGAAGTGTAGTTCGAAAGTTCTAATTCAAGATACAGACACATTTGACACATGGTTTTCTTCAGGTCAGTGGCCTTTCGCTACCTTAAAAGCAGGGGGAAAGGGAGACTTTGAAAAATATTATCCAACTGCGGTAATGGAGACTGCTTATGACATTTTACCTTGGTGGGTCTGTAGGATGATTATGTTTGGGATTTATGCGAATGGGGAAGTGCCATTTAAAACTGTTTATTACCACGGGCTCATAAGAGATGGTAAAGGACAAAAGATGAGCAAGAGCAAGGGAAATGTAATTAATCCAATCGAGATGTTGGAAAAGTACTCAGCTGATGCAGTCAGATTTGCTCTTATTTTTGGGGCTGCTGCTGGGAACGATCAGTCGCTTGCAGAAGACAAAATACGAGGAATGAGAAACTTTACCAATAAATTATGGAATATGGGGAGATTTATAGAAATGAATAATAAGAATTTTGATTTAAGTTTAATTAATATTAGTGAATTAGAAGAAATTGCAAAAAATGAAAATGACAAGAAAATGATTAATGGGCTAGGAGAGTTAGTTGAAAAAGTTACAAAACATGTAGAAAAGTATGAGCTTAATCTTGCAGCAGAATCTTTGTATGAGTTCACTTGGCATGAATTTGCGGATAGGTACATAGAGGATGTAAAAAATAGAATCGATGAAGATTCATTTAGGATTTTGAATTCATTGTTTTTGATTCAACTTAAGCTTCTGCATCCATTTATGCCATTTATTACCGAAGAGATTTTCGGGAAATTTACGGGAAATAATCTTATAACAAGTAAATGGCCGACAGTTAAATAAGGACATTCGATTCTCCTAATTAGTCTATGAAGAAAAAATTTTATAAGAAGTCGAAGCAAAAAGCAGAAAAATTACCGAGTAATTACCGAAATATTCCCGAAAAGCTAAATGCTGATAGGGTGGTGTTCCTCGTAGGCTTTTTAAGCGTTCTAATAGCAATTTCTTTAATTTCGATTGATATATATACTAATTTCGAAAAACAAAAAGAATTAACTAATGAAAAATTTAGAGTTTTAAGGGAGGTCTCGTTTTGGGAGAATGAGATAAAAGTTAGGCCAGGGTTTAGGGATGGATATATGCAGCTTGCGCTTCTTAATTTTCAGTTGAAAAATTTTAATGAATCAAGGGAAAACTTAGATAAAGCGCTAGTCTTAGATCCTAATTTTGAAAAGGGGAGAGAATTGGAAAGACTATTGGATTCCTTATAATTACTCCTGAGGTTTTTCTTCTGTGTTCGTAGCTTCACTTCCTTCGCCTGATCCTTCAGATTCTCCGCCCTCAGCTGGGGTTTCACCCTCAGCAGATTCAGTAGCGGCAGCCTCAGCTGCAGCAGCTTCTTCAGCGATCTGCTCTTGAGTCTCTTTGCTTACGAGTTCTCCAATTTTTACAACAACAAGGTTTGGATCTGAAAGAACCTCAACACCTTCTGGTTTGTGAACCATTTCAACTGTGATTTGATCGTCGATATTCTTAAGAGCTGTAATATTTAGTTCAAATTTCTCAGGAAGCTCTGTAGGCAATGCTTCAACTTCGATTTCATTTGTAATTTTCTCGAGTAATCCTATCTTTTCGGTTACCGCTATTGGTTCGCCAGTTAGTTCAATTGGAATCATTGCTTTAACTTTTTCTTTAAGATTTACCTTAAAAAAGTCAGCATGAAGAGGCATGTTTTTGTAGTCTTTGTGAAGATTGTGGATTAAAACTGGAATTGTGTCTTTTCCTACCTCTAAATCTACAACTCCTGTTTCTCCAGCTTCTTCAAAAACCTTAAGGAAGTCTGTCATTGGGAGTTGAAGAGACTGAGATTTTATGTCTTTACCGTAAACATTAGCTGGCAAAATGCCCTCGCGACGTAGCTTTTTAATCTTCTTTCCAGTGATCTTTCGTGGTTCTGCTGTTAACTTAAACCTTTTCATTATGGTATTTTATCAAAAAGAACACTGTAAACACAAGCTTAGTGTGATGTTATATAATGTTATGAAATATGAGGGTGTTAGGCATTGACCCGGGAATAGGGCGCTTAGGGTGGGGAATAGTTGATGTTAGCGGAGGGAAGCTAAAAGCTGAAGACTACGGATGCATAGAAACTGAGCCAAATTCAGACACCTCGTTAAGACTTCTTGAGATTAGTAATGAGCTTTCAAAAATATTCAAAAAACATAAGCCTGACGTAATGGCAATTGAGGAATTATTTTTCGGAGCAAATAGCAAGACAGCGTTAGTTGTAGGGCAAGCTAGGGGAGTTGTTTTTTTGGTTTCTGCGCAAAACAAAATTCCAGTTTTTGTCTATACCCCCCTCCAAGTAAAAATGGCTTTAACCGGATATGGTAGGGCAGATAAAAATCAGATTTCTCAAATGGTAAAGATAGTTTTAAAACTTGAAAAAATTCCCAAATTAGACGATACTTCTGATGCTCTGGCAGTTGCGGTTTCGCATGCATTATCGAGTAAAATGAATTCTCAAACAAAATTATGATCGGCTCAATTAGAGGAAAAGTTATTTTAAAAGACGGGAACTATTTATTGGTAGAAGCGGGCGGTGTCGGCTACAGAGTATTAGTGTCCTCAAAGGTTTTATCAGAAAATAAAAGTGAAGTTATGCTTTTTACATACACTCATGTTAGAGAGGACGCATTAGATCTTTTTGGATTTTCTGAAATAGCAGATCTAAAATTGTTTGAACTTTTAATTAGTGTTTCAGGGGTGGGACCTAAGACCGGAATGTCTATTTTTTCGTTTGCAGACAGGAGTGGAGTGGTCGAAGCGGTTCTAAAAGGCGATGTAGATTTTTTTACGCAAGTTCCTCGTTTGGGTAAGAAAAATGCTCAAAAGATAATAATTGAGCTTAAGAATAAGCTTGGAGACGATAGCATATTTGATCTATCCGGGGCTGATTCGCCTGAAAACAATGAAATAATCCTAGCTCTTAAAACTTTTGGCTTTACCACTAAAGAAGCAGGGGACGCACTTAAAAATATAGATAAAGATGCAAAAACCGCTGAGGAAAAAATTAAACTTTCATTAAAATATTTAGGAAAATAATATGAATAAACCTAAAAAAGAAAAAGAAGAAAAGGTAACGCCTGAGGAAGAGGTTTTATTTGTTTCACTTCGAGCAAAGGAATGGACTGAATTTTTTGGTCAAAGTAATTTAAAAAAATCTCTTCAAATTGCAATTTCAGCTGCTAAGAAAAGAAAAGAGCCAATAGAGCATGTTCTTTTATATGGACCTCCTGGGCTTGGGAAAACCACCATCTCCCATTTAATAGCGCGAGAAATGAATGTAAATATTAAGGTAACCAGCGGACCTGCAATTGAACGAGCTGGAGACTTAGCTTCGATTTTAACAAACTTAGAAAAAGGGGATGTTTTATTTATAGATGAAATTCATAGGTTAAATAAATTAGTTGAAGAAACTTTATATCCTGCAATGGAAGATTATGCTTTGGACATAGTTATAGGAAAAGGACCTAGCGCCAGAACGCTTCGACTAGATTTGCCTCAGTTTACGATAATTGGTGCTACGACTAGGATTGGTCTTTTATCAGCTCCGCTTCGAGATAGATTCGGAGTAGTGCACCGCCTAAATTTTTATACACCAATTGAGTTAGAAGAAATAATTAGGCGGGGAGCAGATAAATTAAAGACTGCAGTTGACCCAGACTCCATAAGGGAAATTTCCGTAAGAGCTAGGGGAACACCTAGGATTGCACTAAAGATTTTAAAAAGAGTTAGGGACTATGCTCAGGTTCATGGTAATGGTGAAATAACAAAAGAGTTGACGCATGATTCTTTAAAAATGCTTGAAGTTGATTCTTTGGGATTAGATAACAATGACGTCAGATATTTAAAAGCATTAATTGAGAAACACAGTGGGGGGCCAGTTGGGGTTGAAACGATGGCTTCAACTATTTCAGAAGATATTTCAACAATTGAAGATGTGGTGGAGCCATATTTAATGCAGCTTGGATTTATAAAAAGATCACCTAGGGGGAGAATGGCAACAAAAATTGCCTATGAGCATTTAGGTCTTCCGTTTCAAGATAAAGATAAATCTCAACAAAAACTACTTTAATTATTTACACTTTCAAATATTTTTTTAGAGATTTCGGCAATTGTATTTTTTGTTTCTTCTTCGTTTTCACCAATATCAGAAGTCATGATTCCTAAATAATAAACATTTTCTTCAGTTTGAATAATGCCAACATCATGAACAAATCCTTCTCCGTCTCCAGATTTATGAGAAATCCTGGCACTGCTTGGTAAATTCTTTGCAAGTCTATCTTCGAAATCTGTGTTCATCATAAATCCTAAAAGTTCTTTTGTTTTTGCTGCACTTGTTATTTTCCCATCATAAATTTTTTGAAATAAAATGCTCATGTCATAAACTGTAGTTTTATTATTAACCATGTCTGTTTGGCTCATTCCCCAAGAATTTACTAATTCTTGAACTTTATCCTCGCCGACAGTTATTGAGATAACATGAGCTGCGGTATTGTCTGAATTTTTTAGAGCTAGTTTTGCAAGATTTTTCAGGGAATAGGTTTGTGGCATCTCCCGATATCTAATAGATCCAGTTCCATAATCTTGAACATCATTTTCTTGAATCGTGACTCGATCATCAAGATCAATTTCTCCTCGACTATCCAGGTAATATAAAGCTGCAATTATAGGCAGTTTATTAACAGATGCTCCCGTTTCAATTTGATCTTGGGAAACCCCAAAGGATCTATCTGTTTTTAGATCTTTAAAATAATATGAGTAAAAGCCTTTCTTGTCTTTTGTGATTTCTGCTATTTCTTTTTTTAGATCTGTTTCTTTAGTTTCTCTAGATAAATTTATTACAGGAAGAAACGTGAGGTGGCGGCCAAGCATGATGAAAAATACTGCGAAAACTAAAATAGCCGCAATGCGTCTTTTATAGTATCCAGAGGATTGATTTGAGTTAAATTGATTTTCCACTAGAGTTATATATTATCAGTTTTTGGTCTATATTGAAGAGCTTCTGCGATGTGATTCGGTTTAATTTTTATTTCATTCTCAAGATCTGCTATAGTTCGCGAAACTTTAAGAATCTTATTGTATGATCTAGCTGAAAGATTTAATTTATTTACAGCCATTTTTAAAATTTCCAAAGAGTCAGTTGATAGCTCGCAATATTTTTTAATCAACTTGCTGTTCAATTCTGAATTTGAAATAATTTTGTCTTTTTTAAATCTTTTTGTTTGAATGTCGCGGGCAAGTTGAACTCTTTTTCTTATATCCTTAGATGAAGGTCCAGTGTCTGCTTTTTGCTCTGTTAATTTTTCAACTTTAACTGCCGGAACGTCTAAATGAACATCGATTCGGTCAAGCATGGGGCCTGATATTTTCTTCTGATACCTTAAGATTTCGGATGTGGAGCACTTACATTCATGAGTAGAATCTCCAAGATATCCACAAGGGCAAGGGTTTTGTGCAGCTACCATCATAAATTTAGCTGGAAAAGTGATTCTTCCCGAAGCTCTAGATATAGTTACAAAACCATCTTCCATCGGCTGCCTTAACGCCTCTAAAACGTGTCTGGGAAATTCTGGGAATTCATCTAAAAATAAAACGCCACGATGTGCTAAGGAAATTTCTCCTGGCTTTGGAATGTTGCTTCCACCAATTAGTCCGATATGAGAGGTTGTATGATGAGGGGAGCGAAAAGGGCGTTTTATTACCAAAGACTCTTTGTCTAAAAGTCCAGATATACTATAAATTTTTGTAATTTCAATTGCCTCATCAAATGTGGGCTTTGGTAAGATCGAAGGCATTGTTCTTGCAAGTAAAGTTTTTCCTGCACCCGGTGGGCCTTTTAATAAAATGTTGTGTCCGCCAGCTGCTGAGATTTCCATGGCCCGTTTTGCTTGCTCTTGCCCTTTAATATCTCTCATATCAAATTCAAAATCGTCTTCTGAGATTTGATCAATAAGTGTAGGTTTTTGTTTTTTAATAATAATTGTTTGAGTTAAATGATTAAGTAGCTCGTGCAAAGAACTTAAAGGAATCACATCAAGTCCTTTTATGATTGCAGCTTCCCGCGCGTTTTCAAATGGTAGAAAAAGCGTAGAATATTTTTTTTCTTTTGCTAAGATTGCTTTCGGCAGTGCGCCAGAAGTGTGTCTTAATTTTCCCTCAAGAGAGAGCTCTCCCATAAAAAGAAAATTAGAAATATCAGTCTTGATTTGCTCACTAGCTAGTAATATTCCAAGCGCAATCGGGAGATCATATGTTGGGCCTTCTTTTGGTAGGTCTGCAGGAGCAAGATTAACGGTAATTCTTTTCGCAGGAAATTCAGCGCCAGTATTTTTTATTGCTGAACGCACTCTTTCCTTTGCTTCCTCGACTGCTTTGTCAGGTAAACCAACTATTGTAAAAGAGGGGAGACCCTGAGAAGCAATATCCACCTCGACTTCAACAGGAACTGCATTTAGGCCAATTAATGCTGCGGAGTTAACCTTAGCAAGCATATTAATATAATAGCACTTTATATGATGCCTATATAATTTTCTGGGGTGAGTTTTCTAAGTGCTTCTTTTTGTGATTGGTCAATCGGAAGTTTTTCAATCATCGCTAGGAAATCCTCTTGCTTCAAATTTTGCCCTCGGGTTAGTTCTTTTAAGATTTCGTATCCATTTTTTACTTTTTCTTTTTTTAGATAAATTTGAACAGCTTCTGAAAGAATAGACCAAT
>CAYXTY010000037.1:4062-7231 GCA_964468505.1 uncultured Gammaproteobacteria bacterium | reverse complement strand
TTACCTCAACATTGCTTTCACCTGGAGTTATGCTCGTTTCCCTTTCAGGATTTTGAACTATGACATCTCCGCCTTGGGATGCGTCCATTGCTTTAGTGGCCATTGTGAATGGCATTGGATATCCCACTAATCCTGAGGATTCAGTTACATTTATTATTTTTCCAAGTTTTATTCCAGAAGCATTTGCAAGTCCTTCAGCGGACTTTTTTGCCATTTCTACCGCTTCTTTTCTGGCGGTATTTTTAAGTTCCATTTGTTTTTCATCATTTAGCTTAAATGTAATATTTCCTACCGTATTTGCGCCAGCCTGAGTCGAGGCGTCAACTATTTGGTTGGTTTTTCCAATAGGCGACTCTACTTCAAAATTTTGAGAAACAGTGTAGCCTGTAATTCTTTGGTTATCTCCAGTAAAGCTATAATTCGGGTTTATTGAATAATTTGTAGTTTTAATTTGATCTTCTTTTATACCCTGCTTTTTAATCGCATCGATGATTTTATTTGAAGCCTCATTTGCTTGATTCTGCGCTTGTTCTACGTTAGTTCCTTGGGTTGTTACCCCAAGACTGATTACGGCCTCGTCAGGGGCAGCTGAGGCCTTTCCTGTGCCACTTGATTGGAATACGTCAGTAGTTGCTGTATTAATGTTATTTACTGTAAAAGGAATAGGGCCTATGAATCTTGTGTATGCGAAAAGAAGAATAAAGAAAACAACAATGGCAATGATCAGGTCAACTCCTCTTTTTTCCATGGATATATATATCTAAGTACATGTGTCAGGGGTTTGTCAAGTGGGGGCAATCTAATTTACAGACTGCAGTCTACAGTTACGAAATCGCCTTTGTATAAAGCTTTTCCTTCGTTTTGTTCCTTAACAGATAGATAATATTTTCCTGTTCCACATGTTCTTTTAGTGATTTTCCAATAGCTATCATTATTTAAAACTTTTACTCTATTAGATTCAATTCCCATAACAACTACGTCTTTAACTCGTGGCGGAGTTGGAGCTTGAGTAGGTGATGTCGTTGGCTCAATTTTTACGACTTTAGTTATCCTTTCAGGATTATTTGAATTTAAATTTGTAATACCAAAAATAGTTAGAGGTAAAATCGCAAGAACGCTCACAAATGAAATAACTATCGTAAGCTTTTGCTTTATAGATCTTTTAGGATTTTTAGGCAAAGTATGTATGCTTCTATAGCCCTCTCCCCAATAATTTATTTCAAAATTTTCGCTGTTATTCATTGTGCCCTCTTCATTCGTCAGAGTGAACGAAATTCTAGCACACTATAAGTTTGGATGTCAATTCAAATTAGATTGTTGTGTCAGTCTTTGTTTGCTTACAACTAAAACTACAAGGTTTATTTAATGGAGTTTTCTGCGGCTTTTACCAAATTTTCCATCAGGCATGCGACATTAACTGGTCCTACTCCACCAGGAGTTGGAGAATAAAAGCTTGCTACATTTTCAACATCTGAATTGTTATAGTCTCCTCTTAGTTTGCCGGTGTCATCGGTATATATTCCAACTCCGATAAGAATTGCACCTTTCTTAAACTGTTTGGTTGAGAGAATTGTTTTTCCAACAGCTGTAATTATGATGTCTGCTTCTTTTAGAAGTTTTTCTTTATTTTCGGTTTTAGAGTCAATAATTTGAGGCTGTAATTTATGTTTTTTTAGTAAATCGATAATTGGCTTGCCTGCTGTCTCTCCTTTTCCTATTACAGCAATTTTTTTAGTCTTAAGCCACGCGGAAAAAGTGCCTTTAGTTTTAGTTTGTTCAAAAGCGTTTTTAATAAGAAGGAATGAAGCCTCAGCTACGGGAACAGGATATTTAGAGTGTTTTCCGAAGCCATCAATCTCTTTTGCGCCTGAAATTAGCTCAGTTAGTGAATCGGCGTCAATTCCTGGAGCCGCGGGCCTTTGAATAATTACTCCGTGAATTTTAGGATTTTTATCTAGTTTTTTAACAAGTTTCTCCAGATCTTTAATTGTGGTTTCGTTGGTTACTGGGAAAACTTTAACTTTTGCTCCGATTTCCTCAGCTTTTGCTACTTTTTGCCTCACGTAAATCTTAGAGGCTTCATTGTCTCCCATAAGAATTATGGCCATGGTTGGGATGATTTTTTTCTTCTTGAGGATTTCGACGCGCTGTTTAAGTTTTTCTAGTAGATCTTGAGAAATTGCCTTACCGTCAAGTTTCATTATATTAAAGATGTTCCTCGCCTGTCTTCACTTCGTTTGCAGGCAAGCTCCGTCGCTTCGCTCGTCCGCTCTATCTAATTTCATTATTCAACGCAGGTAATTGCTGCGATTATGTCATCCTGTTTTGAGAATCTCATTAGGATTACTCCTTGGGTAGCGCGAGAGAGTTTTGGAATTGAATCAATTTCAAGCCTTACGACCTGGCCTTTAATTGAAGTTATAATTACTTCTTTGGCATTTGCAGGAATAATTTGGGATGATGCCACTTTTCCTGTCTTAGCGGTAACTTCAGCGATTTTAACTCCCATTCCTCCCCTGCTTTGAGCATTAAATTCCTTAACTATAGTTTTCTTTCCGTATCCATTTTCCATGATTGTTAGAAGTTCGGGATTATCATCTTTTTTGACTACGTCCATTCCGACCACCAAATCATCTCCGGAAAGTTTAATTCCTCTTACTCCCCTAGTTGCGCGTCCTAATGGTCTAATAGATTTCTCGTCAAACCTGATACATTTTCCATTTCTTGTGTAGACTAATATGTCATCTGCTCCAGTTGTAGGATTGCTCCATGCGAGCTCGTCGCCTTTATCAAGTTTTATAGCTACGATTCCTGATTTTCTGATATTTTCAAACTCAGATTTTGCAGTTTTCTTAACTGTTCCATTTCTGGTTGCTAAGAATACGTGCTTAAATTCATCGCCTTTGTTATACGTAATAAATGATTCTACCTTCTCCCCTGCTTCGATGTTGATTAAGTTTACGACTGCTGTTCCTTTACTTGTTCTAGAAGACTCGTCGATTTCATAAGCTTTTGTTTGATAAACTTTTCCTCTGTTTGTGAAGAAAAGGATATTGTCATGAGTCATTGTTGAGCGAATGTTCATGATTCCATCTTCGTCTTTCGTGGTCATTCCCTTAACTCCTTTTCCTCCTCTTTGCTGAGTTCTGAAGCTAGTTAGGCTCTGTCT
>CAYXTY010000037.1:2005-3962 GCA_964468505.1 uncultured Gammaproteobacteria bacterium | reverse complement strand
GATTCTCTAATAGTTTTAATTACTGCGTCGAGATTTTCTACTGCGATTTTAAGTCCCTCTAGGATATGGAGTCTTGCTTTAGCTTGTTTTAATTCAAACTCAGATCTTTTCTTAATAATTAAATATCTATGCTTTATGTATTCTTCTAAGATAGTTTTAAGGTTAAGAGTTTGAGGAGTGTTATCTACTAGCGCAACGACATTTGCTGAGAATGTGGTTTGAAGACTTGTGTATTTGAATAAATTATTTAGGACTCTCTTAGGAGAAGAATCTCTTTTAAGTTCTACTACTACTCTAATTCCGTGTCTGTCTGATTCATCTCTAAGGTCTGAAATTCCTTCAATTTTCTTTTCTTTTACGAGCTCTGCAATTCTTGCAACGAGAAGCGCTTTATTTACCTGGTAAGGAAGTTCTGTAATAATAATTGCTGATTTGCCCTGTCCGATTTCTTCTATTTCAGCCTTTCCTCTAATAAGTACTCTACCCCGTCCTGTTGTATATACATTTTTAATTTCTGACATGTCATAAATTGAACCTGCTGTAGGGAAATCAGGGCCTTTTATGAATTCTAAAAGCTCGTCTACTGCTACATCACTTGTTACAGTAAAAGGAGCGATAGTTACCTTCGTCTTATCAATCATATAATTGACTGCATCAATTACTTCTCCAAGATTGTGCGGTGGGATTTTGGTAGCCATTCCGACAGCGATTCCTTCAGCTCCCATCAAGAGTAGATTTGGAAGAAGGGATGGTAGGAAAATAGGTTCCTGGAAGCTCCCGTCATAGTTTGGACCGAAATCAACTGTTTCTTTATCCAAATCTTTAAGCATTTCCATGGAGATTGGTTTAAGTTTTGCCTCAGTGTAGCGGTCTGCAGCAGGTGGATCACCGTCAATTGATCCGAAATTTCCTTGTCCCCAAACGAGCGGATAACGCATTGAGAAATCTTGAGCCAATCTTACAAGAGAATCATAAATTGCCATATTTCCATGAGGATGGTATTTTCCCATGGTTTCTCCTACGATACGTGCTGATTTGAGGAATTTTCCTGTTGGGCTAAGCCCTAGTTCATCCATCGCATAAAGAATACGGCGATGAACTGGTTTTAATCCATCTCTTACATCTGGGAGCGCACGGGAGACGATAACTGACATCGCGTAATCCAGGTACGCGCGTTTCATTTCCTCTGATATTTCTGTCTGGTGAAGTTTACCTATGTCGGCCATTCGTTATAGTTTGGTTAAATTTTTTGGACAGTTCATATTGAAACTTTTTCTAGGTTTTACACTAGAAATGAGGCAATTAATAATGCAACAATGTTCAATACTTTGATCATTGGGTTAATTGCCGGACCTGCTGTGTCTTTGTAAGGATCTCCTACTGTGTCCCCTGTCACTGCTGCAGCATGAGCAAAGCTACCTTTTCCTCCGAACTTACCTTCTTCAATATATTTTTTAGTGTTATCCCAAGCTGCTCCTCCAGTAGTCATAGAAATTCCAACGAATAATCCTGTTACGATAGAACCGATTAAAAGCCCTCCGAGAGCTTTTGGACCTAATAAAAATCCTACTAAAATAGGTGCTACAACTGGAATTAAAGCTGGAACAATCATTTGTTTGATCGCTGCAGTTGTAACGATATCTACCGCTTTTGCGTATTCTGGTTTTGCTTTTCCAGTCATGATTCCCTTGATTTCTCGGAATTGGCGTCTTACCTCGTCAACCACTGCAACAGAAGCTTTTCCTACTGCTTCCATAGCTAGAGCTCCGAAGAAATATGGAAGTGCTCCTCCGATGAAAAGTCCGATGATAACTCTTGGATCAGAAAGTGTAAATGAAGCTGCTGTAATATCTCCTCCAAGGTGAACTAATTCTTCAGTGTAGCTTGCAAAAAGAACCAAAGCCGCAAGTCCAGCTGAACCAATAGCATAAGCTTTAGTAACAGCTTTTGTGGTGTT
>CAYXTY010000037.1:0-1905 GCA_964468505.1 uncultured Gammaproteobacteria bacterium | reverse complement strand
GTTCCTGATCCTGTATTTGAAGCTTCTGCTATGGTTCTAACTGGAGAGAATTTTTTAGAAGTGTAGTATTCAGTAATTGCGACGAGTCCAATTGTAATTACGAGTCCGACGATTGAAGAGATGAAAAGAGACATTGCGGAAACATCTCCAAGTCCATTTGGGAATAATAAGTTTGTTAAGAAATAGAATCCAGCTAGAGCTAGAAGTGCTGAAACGATAAGACCTTGATATAGAGCTGCCATAATAGCTTTTCCTCTTACTCTCACAAACCAAGTTCCGACTATGCAAGTAACTATAGAAATTGCCCCGATTAATAATGGATAAAGAAGAACTGTTTGATTTCCTCTAAATGCTAGATCTCCAAGAATCATAGCTGCAACTGCAGTAATAACATAAGTTTCAAAAAGATCCGCAGCCATTCCAGCATCATCTCCGACGTTATCCCCTACTAAATCAGCGATAACTCCAGGATTTCTAGGATCATCTTCTGGAATTCCCTTTTCAATTTTTCCTACCATGTCAGTTCCAACGTCAGCTGATTTTGTAAAAATTCCTCCACCAAGTCTCGCAAAAACTGAGATAAGGGATCCTCCAAAACCAAGAGCGATTAAAGGCTGAAGGTTTGGTGTTGAATCTTGAGAGCTAAGGAATAAGTAGAATCCAGCTACAGAAATAAGAGCAAGTCCACAAACCATAAGTCCTGTTACGGCTCCACCCTTAAACGCCATTCCAAATGCTTCTTTTAATCCTTTTTTTGCAGCTTCAGCAGTCCTGATATTACTTCTCACAGCTATTGCCATTCCAAAAATTCCCGCAACTGAACTAAATACTGCTCCAATTGCGAATCCGATTGCTGTGTAAGAACCGAATATAAAATAAAGTCCAGCGAGCATTAGAACACCTATAATCGCAATAACTAGATATTGTTTTCTCATGTAAGCGTTTGCTCCCTGAGAAATAGCATCAGCGATTGCATTCATTTTCTCGTCTCCTCGAGGGTTTCTAAGAATAACGATACTTAAGTACGCGCCATAAAGTATGGAAAGAAGACCTGCTCCAAGACAGAGGTTAAGGGCATTATTTAGAATGAACGATAAATCCATAAAAATATATTATAGCAATTTTAGCCTGATTCCTCAATGATTATTATTGATTCTCGGGCTAAACGTCAAGCGTCGCTGTTTTCGCGTTATTCTGAATAAAATGTTTTCTAGGTGGAACTTCGTCTCCCATAAGCATAGTAAATACTGCATCTGCTTCTTCTGCGTCACCAATATTTACTTGTTTTAGAACTCTATTTGCAGGATTCATAGTAGTTTCCCAAAGTTGGTCTGGATTCATTTCTCCAAGACCTTTATATCTCTGAATGGAATAACCCTTCTTCGTAGGGGCTGAGGTTTCTGCTTCTTCTCCCTCAACAGCAATTGCTAAGTCGTCAGCTTTTTTACTAGTATTCCCTTTTAATATAGTATCTTTCTCTGCGTCACTGTATGCATAGTGTGCAATCTTTCCCATCTGGATTTTATAAAGAGGAGGTTGCGCGATAAATAGGAATCCTGCCTTTATAATTTCTGGAAGATGTCTATAAAAGAATGTAAGAATTAAAGTTTCGATATGTTCTCCATCCACGTCAGCATCTGTCATGATGATTACTCTTTGGTATCTTAGTTTTTCAAATTTAACAGTCTCCCCTATTCCCATTCCAAGAGCGATGATAAGATTTTTTACTTCTTCGTGTTCTATGATTTTATCTAGTCTTGCGCGTTCAGTGTTAAGAATCTTTCCTTTAAGCGGAAGAATTGCCTGGAATTTTCTGTCTCTCCCCTGCTTAGCGCTTCCACCTGCAGAATCTCCCTCAACTAAATATAGTTCTGAAAGAGCTGGATCTTTTTCCTGACAGTCTGC
>CAYXTY010000036.1:0-7329 GCA_964468505.1 uncultured Gammaproteobacteria bacterium | reverse complement strand
TGAAAGCACAAATCAAGACTTTGACGAGAGTTTTTGATTCTTTTTGCGGAAAAAAGAATAAGAAAAATTTTATTTTAAAAATCTGGTAAAATGGTTTTTATGAACATTGAATTAGCTTTAATCTCACTCGCGGTTTTGATCCCGTCCGTCATTCTTCATGAAGTTGCACACGGATTTGTGGCTGATAAATTAGGAGATCCTACGGCTAGACTACTCAAACGATTAACCCTAAACCCCATTCCCCACATCGATCCTCTAATGTCTATACTCCTTCCTCTACTTTTAGTTATTTCTGGCTCCCCTGTTATTTTCGGAGCTGCTAAGCCTGTACCAGTTGATCCATTTAATTTCAAGGAGCCTAGAAAAGATATGGCTTTAGTATCTCTGGCTGGACCTGGAACTAACTTTCTTATTGCTGCAGTTGCTGCTCTAATTTCTCATCTTCTTTTTCCAGGCGCTTCGATCTTCGAAGTTTTAACAAGCAGTCTTTTGGGTTTAGTTCTCGGATTAACTATTACTATTAATATATCCCTCGCGATCTTTAATCTTTTACCGATTCCTCCTCTTGATGGATCTAAAATTTTCGCTCTTTTTCTTCCAGAAGATTTATCACGCTCTTATCTATCGCTTGGAAGTATAGGATTTTTCTTAATTTTCGCACTCATGCTTTTCCCAATTGGAGGATTTTCTCTAGGAAATATAATCGGTGGACTTAGCGACTCCGCCCTCCACCTCTTAGGGTTTTAAACTAAACAGTTCAGTTAAAGCTTAGCTACTCTTCATATATCGATATATAAAGAGTGGGGTTAATGAATTATTTTTCTCCGGTGTATTTGAAGGACTTCGCAATCAGATCCAATTCATCATAAAGCTCTTCGCTTGATGTAGAGAAAATATATACCCAATTATTAATGTGTATGTAGTATGATTTTTGCTTAACACTCTGATCAGGAAATTCTACAATTCTTGATAATAATTCATAATCGCTGACTGTTATTTTTTCTACATCTGAGGCAATTAAATATCTTTTTGTATCAAAATCCGAAATATAATTATCCAAACTAGTATAGTTCGTTCCATTTCTACTGACGTTTATTTTCCCCTCTTGCGAATCTATGGTTATTTGAGTAGCTTCATCTATAGCCTGAAATCCCGATGGAAGTTCAACGCTAAATTTCAAATATTTTGATTCAAAAAATTTTGCTGATTGTGACTGACTTTGAATTAATAATCCATTTAATATTTCTGGCTTAAAGTAAACCGTAGCTCCAGTCAACAAAAGGATTACGGTTATCGAAACCAGAACAAGTTTTTTTTGATTTTTTTTCAGCTTCATAATTAGTAACTATATTTTAGCGTAGCGCTTTCGGTTTTAAGTTTCAATAGTCTGATCCCTGGTAAATCCTCTTTCACAAATTGTCTGTTTCTTGAATCATAGTTATAAATCAAAGTCTTACTTGTTTTTGAATTATAAAAAACTCCAATTAGATTTTTATCTTTCATGCTGAATAATTCGGAAATTGAAATGAATTGGCCAGTTTTAACATTTCTAACAGGTGTCGCGATAAAAGTATTCTTACTTTGAACTATTACAGGATTAAGATTGTATTGCAAAGATAGAATATTAATATACGATAATAGCAAATTATTATATTTATTAACTATTAAAGAAAGCGTATTCCCAGCTTTATCTTTCACTACAACTTTTTTATTATTTCCAGCATTAGATACTGAGACATTTGCTGATTCTGATCCATCCTTGCCAACAAATATCATATCCCGAACACCCAATGAATATTCAATTTCTACTTCCGGCGGAGCCTCATCGATATAAAATGAGATTGTCTTGGAATCTTCAATATTCTCATCATTGTCTACGGAATAAAACTCTAGCTTATGTAAACCAGGAGTCGAAAATTCTACCGGCGAGATATATTTATCCCATTCACCTTCATCTTTTCGATATAGAATATAATTAACTCCAAGTCCATTTATATTATCACTAGCTACTAGGCTTACTGAAACATTTGAACGGTAATATCCCTCTTCGCCCTTAGTACCAGAAATAACAGCTGAAGTGGTCGCAGGAACTATATCTTTTCTTTCAGCTACAAGCGCGAATTGAGTAAGATGGTCTGCCTCAATCGTGGCTTTTTTATTTTCTAAATCAACCACCGTATCTTCTTTTACCCAATCAATCCCATCAGAGGTTGAGTAAATAGAGAGAGTCTCTGTGGCTATTTTCGAAAGGTCTAGATCGGAAAAATCCATGGTTAGGGAAAATGGCTCATTAAAATTTGTAACTTCATTTCCCAATGCATCTTCTGCGGTTACTTCGACTGTGGGTCCAATTGATCTGAGTAAATCGGAAATTTTCTGAAGAGGAGAGGAAATTATTTTTAGTATTAAATTTTCATCTGTTGCCCCCTGCGGAAAATTAATAGAATTTCTACCGCTCAAAAAAAATCCACCATTTGAATCTAAAGTTGTATCAAGTCCATCAATTTTTTCTTTCCATAAATAGTAACTTTTATTTCCAGCTCTATCTTCGCCATTATAAAAGAATGAATAATTCTCCCATGGATCAGGCGATTTTGACTGCCAGCCAAACGGATCTACTACTCCATCAGGAATGTTATCATCAAAATTACCATTATTATTTTTGTCCTGGACAACCATAAAATGGATATGAGCTCCATCTTCTCCTTTTGGCCTAACATTACCAGTTGCACCCACTCTTCCAACTACCTTGCCTGCATCAACGGGAATTTCTTGATTAGGAATACTTGAAATAAGTCCTTCTAATTGAAGATGATAATATCTAGTCTGATATCCATTTCCATGATCTATGTGGATTGCATTCCCACACGCATCGCATGAATTAATATATTTAGCAATCCCAGCTGAAGCCGCTGTAACAATATCGCCATATTCGACTTTTGCTGGTGAACCATAATCATATCCATCATGAGAAGAATAATCTTCATCTAAGTTTCTTGCTCCACCTTTGTAAACAATAATAGAATTTTGTGTTGAAATTGGCTCAACAATCGCAGATAACAACGGATATTCGTGATCAAAAAAGGAATTTATTGATAATGCTGCATCTGTAAACGACAATCCCTTTCCCTCATAGTCCCAGGGCAACTCCAGGAATGGTTCTGGAGCTGATAAAGGAGTGGGGCTTGGGGTTATGGAGGGAGTTGGACTAGGTGTTGAACTCGGATTAATATACTCATAATCAAATGCGATTTCAAAATTATCTATATTTGCTGACCAGGGAGAAGCACCTGCTCTATTTATTCTAAAAATAAAATTATTTGATCTAACATTTGCAGCATTCAAACAGCTCGTAAAATCTACACCACTGATTGATGTGGCATTATATTCTGATATTTGGTTTCCAACCAAACTAGTCATTGTCCATTTATCTCCAGGCGTTTGACAGTTTAATCCATAAGTTGAGCCTGTAGAAACACCAATAAACAAACCAATATCTGATTTTCCGGTCACTCTTATTCTAACCCCTGTTATTCTCACATCATTTGGAATTCCAAAATCTCCAAAATCCCTGAAGTATAAATTTGCGAAAAGTATTCCAGAAGCTCGATCACAAGTTAACCCATCCGTAACGGAACAATTAGATAAATTTGTATATGCTGGGCCTCCATCAGTAGTTATAGTAGTAGCGCTTCTATAAGGGGTTGTTTCGGCAAAGATTGGTTTTGAAAAACAAAAAACTAATAACCCAAAAAACAGGCTTAAAAGGAGGACCCTGGATGCACTTCTACTCACAGAACTAGCCTCTAATTTGAGCTTACTCCCGAAAAATTGTAAATGCAATAAGTATTTGACTACTCATCATATATCGATATATGATGAGTATATGCCGCATGTCTCCAGAATAGACATCGATAAAAAGCTTGAAACGGAGCTTTTTGAATCTCTGGAAACTGCACTTGGTAAATTATCAAAAGCTGAGACAAAAGAGTTTTTACTTTCCTTTCTTTCTCCCACAGAAAAACTAATGTTAGCGAAAAGATTCGCAATAATTATTCTTCTTAAAGAAAATGTATCTTCAACCACTATCGCGAATACACTTCATGTAACTTTGGAAACGGTCGCGAGAACTAGGTTGAAATCCCAACTTACAGGAAATGGTTATGAGATAGCACTAAAAAAATTAGAAAATGAAAAATTCATAAAAGACTTTAAAGATTCTTTACTAAAAATCGCCGGCTATTCAATCCGAGCTGCCAGCGGCCATGTAAAGCTCACAATTACCTAGTTACTCTTTATATATCGATATATGAAGAGTAATAACAGCAGAATTACAAATCCCTTACTTGACTTATCCACATTTTAGGTCTAAAACTATATTATAGGGTCGAAAGTTTTTTGATATAGTTTCCACAATCACACTATATCACTCTAATTAGCTGCACCGGGCTAATATTATTTTTTTTCCAATTTTTACTATGGGTTTGACATCCCCCTCAAAATGTAGTAATATGACCGCGTATGCCAAGAGAAACTTTAGAAGCACACGCACCAATACCATCTAGATGGCTTCCAAGGCATGTTCCTGGATATCAGCCTACAACTGAGGGCGCACCACAGCTCCCTAACAAACCACGACTTCCACATGTACCACACTTCAAACACGCAGGAAGAGTCGCAGTTATAGGATTTGCAGGAGCTTTAGCTCTTACAGCAGCTGAAGGTTTTGTAAAACCTCGCGAAACATCTAACGACCCTGCAGTAAGAGCAGGCGAAGTTCCAGCAGAGCAAATGAGATATCCATGGGATGCAGGAAATGTACATTTAGATTTGCAATACACCGAAGTCGGTCAGGATATATTCGAATTTTCTGGAGTTAAATTAACCAGTGAACCTGAAGTTGTAAATATAGGAGGCGAAAAATACGTTCAATTTGTTCTCGGAAGTGAATACGGTGAAGCTGATAATCCATACGGTCACGTAAAAGTAGAGCTTTTAAATGATGTTATGGAAGGTGGGGTTTGGGAAAAATCAGTTGATGCCGAAGGAAATACTATTTTAAATGAAGAAGGAAAACCAACTCTACATCCTTTTGGATATGTAGAGCCAGAACCAGGACAAGTTGAACAGGCATAATTTATATGCTATAGGCTTGACAATGGGCCGAAAAGGAGTATAATCGCAAACTAATATGACAGAAGCACTAAATACATCAATCGGAGCACATCCAAACACTCGTTCAGAGTCGAACCAAGCATATTGGAAATCTATTACAAGTTCAGCCGTTGCAGGAAGAACAATTGAACTTACAACTGTTGCACAAACTCCAAAAGTAGTTGATACATTCACTCCCCTTTTTGATCAAGGATCATTCATGGATAGAGTTGGATCAGTTGCAAGTAGATTTGCAAAGCCAGCATTAGTAACAGGCGGAGCTGCAGCGGGAATAGCTGGAGCTGCAATCGTAGTTGATCTAGATGGAAAATACGTAAGTGCTCAAGAGCCATCCACTGCTCCATCAGCTGAACCATCAATTGAGCCTACCCCATCAGTAACTCCTGATCCAATAACAGGACTTTTACCATGCCCTACTGAACCTGAAGAATCTCCTGAACCTACAGATCCGAGCAGAACTTTACCACCTGATATTGGAGTAGTTTCTGGAGAAGCTCTAGCTCAGGCAGGAACAGACATATTTGTTAGCGCTGAAGCACAAGAAGCTCCATCAGCTGCTCCATCAGGAGCTCCAGAAGCAAGCCCAGAAGCATCTGTGACTCCAAATCCAGAAACAGCCGTAAATCCAAATTGCGATCCAGTCTTAACAGAAGCATACATAAAAGCCGGAAAACCTGAAGACAAAGAATTAGTTAAATTTAGCTTCATGGACGAAGCAGTTGAAGCTCCTATTAGCATAGGTGAATTAAAGGGAATTATTAAAGCATTTTATGCAAAACACCCAGAAGCACTTCAATTTGTAGACGAATACGACACAAAGCTTACTACTAAAACAAGAAATAAGATCCTTAAGTTATGTGAAAAAGGATATCCAGATGACCCAAAACCAGTAATTGAACAAAGCCGCGCTAACAGCTGCGCTGGCTTGATACGTGATTTTCATGACATTGCAATAGTAAACCATTCTCAAGGAATGATGGACTTAGCTCAATCAGTATATTGGTATGCCCTAGCAAATCTTAAGGTGCAAGACCCCACATATGCGATGAGCGAGTTTTTAAGAGGAATTGAAATAAAAAAACAAGTAATTCAGGGCTAACCCTCTTCTCTTCATATTGACACCGATTACCAGGCTATACTAATCTAGTATATATGAGCTTAAATCCGCTCGCTATTTTTCGTTACAAAAAGCTACTATTAATTCCAGTACTGACACTTCTCATTTTAATACCCATAATTTTTTACTTACTTTCTAATAGAGGCATTAATAAAAATGACGAGCTAACTCTTCTGAAAAAAGAAAGTGATCAAATAGTCTACATCTATCCTGATGCCATTAATCCTTCAAGAGTTGAAGAAAAATTCGCTATTTTAGAAGATAAAAAGAATACGAATGAAGCTAGGTATTCAGCACTAGATAACTTAGCTTTCTTTTTTGGCTCAGCTTACAGCGATACAAATAACCCCAGAATAAGAAAATATCTATTAGATTTAGCTAAATATGGCGAAAAAGAATTCCCTGTTCTTTATAAAAAGGGTCCATTTAATCCTGTATGCCAGGATACAACATGCGCTCCTGCTACACCCGAGGAGATTAAATCTATAATCTCGCAAATTAAATCCTCGGATATATCGAAGGAAAACAAGGAAAGAATTAATAAAAATTTAACCAATGCTAGCATGGTAGAAAATGATGCGGAAGACTTTAAATTTTACGTCTACAACCAGACTTACACTGAAATAAAAATCATAGCAGATGCATCCTCCTCCTCGGCACTTCTTAAAGTTCATGAAGACCTTGGGCTATTCCTTGCAAAAACATATCCAGAGTTTTGGGAGCTTTACTCTGAAAAGCTTGATGGAAGCCTAACTGAAGATTTATGAAAAAGATTTTAATTGGACTGCTTTTTTTCTTCGCACTATTTGAGATAGGATCTTTAGTAAATGATGCCTTGGCACATGGACCAGTAAAAACTCTTTATTTTAGAAGATGTAATTATAATCCTGGCGTAAAGTGGCAAGTTAGATATCAAGTAATATTTAAAGGCGGTGATAAATCAGGATATATTTACGGAACCACTGGTTCTGAATCTTCTCACGGAGACTACTATGCAGAAGAAGTATGTAATTCTTTTTCCAATCGAACGGGTGCAT
>CAYXTY010000035.1:4548-7619 GCA_964468505.1 uncultured Gammaproteobacteria bacterium | reverse complement strand
GAAGAGGACTTACAATGGAATCCACAACGAAAGCAAAGATGAAAAGCCCTACAACCAAGCCTAACCAGTACTCTTGTTTCATGGAATAATTATAGCATTTAAATTAAGACTGTAAAGTTGGTACATGTTGACAAGATAACCACTTTAGTGAGTATAGTATAGATGGTTGAATGTATAATCATCTTTTGTATTTATTTTTTTGGGCTACAAACACTTTAATTCTTATTATCGCAAGCGCCGTTGCCCCTGAACATTTGACTCTCGGAAATAGTAGGTTTAATAATATTGAATCTGGAATTTATGCAGGGTTTTGGATAACTTTTATAATCTGGGCATTTTGGGATTTCTCAATGGGTAGAAGATATAATCTCTCGAAAAAATATCGCTCTTTCATCTTCTTTTTCATAGTAAATTTTTTTGCATTCTGGGGCGTTTCAAATTTTGAAAATTGGGTTGGATTTTCTCAAAAGGATTTGAGTTGGATCGTAATTATCGCAATAGCCGCAACCTTACTTCAAAGAATTATAAAAAAATCTATCACGAAGAGAAGTGTAAATTCCGCCTGGTTCTAGAAAATTACATCGTAGTAATCGTAGGAAAGCGCAGCTCGCCCCGTCCAATTTGTAGAAAAATCACTTGTGCCTTTTGTATATCTGTAGTTACCGCTTGAATCTTCTTTCATGATAAACCAAGCACCACCTTTTTCTGTAAATCCATAATAAGCAGGACTAGAATCATCTAGCTGATTTATTCTATATCCGTCAGTTGGATGTTTGATCGCAGGGTCAACCTGTGCTCCAGTTGTATCTTTTAAGGCTACAGTTCCCGGGCCTGGAACGCTACCGAAAAAGGCTGCATGTGATTTTTTAGTAAATAAAGCTAGCATTAGAACAGATATTCCTGCTGATCCGATAAGCTTTAAGAATAATCTTCTGTCAAGCTCAAAACCTCTGCCAAATTTATCCATTGGATACTCTTCTTTTATTCTTTTTAATTCTTCAGGTTCATCGTTTTTAGAAATCTCAGTACCAGGAATTATCGAAAGCATGCCATGTTCAAGTGGAAGTTTCTTTCTTCTTTTTGGTTTTACCTGAATCCAGAAGTAGAGTGTAATCGGTACGAAAAGAAATGCACTGGCAAATTGAGGAGGGGATGAAGCGCTCGCAAATCCTGCAATATTCATTACTGTTACTAGTATAAAACTATAATAAAGAGTAATTTTTTTACCTCTTTTAATTTTTAATGAATTTCCAAGAAAATAAGCTATAACGGGTAGTGAAAGGGCAGGGAGTAAAAGGTTGCCATTGGATAGTCCAAACACAGCTGAGCCCAAAAAAATTACAACAGTTAACGAAAGCGAATATACAAGAAGCGTAAATTTGATGAGTTTTTGGACAGGTTTCATCTTATTAATATTCGACTTCTTTTACAAACTGACTATTTATGAATCCTTCCATAGTGTCAGTTTTATTTGTAAATAGAATCAAATACCATTCTCCGGATTTATCAAGAAAAGTGTAGGTTTTACCGAACTCGGCTTGTCCTACGATTTCTGATGTTGAATTCTTCTCTTTATATACATTTACATTAGAATAATCTTTGCTTTTTATAGTTACGCCGTTCATTTTAGCTTCACTTACGCCCAACAGTTTACTTTTATCTATCGAACTTAATGCTTCACCAGTCGAATCTTCATCTTCAATGGAGCTAGTTTTTTTAAGGTCTTCAAGTTCATCGAGAATTTTTTCAGTTGATTCTTCTTTTTCATCGCTAAGTCCCTCAACCTGCTGTTCGATTAGGCTAAGCCTGCTTGAAACAGAAGAAGGAGTTTCCGTTATGGGTGCAAGAAGTTTGGTGTTTATGAATGAAAAAGCGAACATACTGCTAGTGCTAATTAGAATTGTAAAAAGTATAACGAGTGAAAGTCTTGCAAGCTGTGCTTCGCTTTTTGCTTCTTTAGGGTATTCTACCGCCTTGATTTTTGATTTTCCAAGTACAATTATCCAAAAGTAAACCCCGATAGGAATCATTAAAAGTGCAATTAAGAATCCAAAAGGTTTTGGTCCTAGAAAAATAGACCAGAAAAATAAACCGCCGGATACGAGTAGAGTGTAGTAGGCGAGAACTAGCTGAAACTTCCTCATGAAATAAATCTTATTATATTTGCGAGGTTTCAGCAAATAACCTAATTTCAATTTGTATTTGATTAAATTTGGTTTGACAGAAAAGCCCTTAAAAAGTAATTAGAACTTAATAGGGAATAAGCCTTCGATTGTTCCTAATCAAGCTCCATTTCAGCCTACGATTGCTCCACAGGCAGTAACATTTACTCCAGCTCCCGCGATATAGTAAATTGATAGTTTTAGATACTATTTATAGCGTTGACACTAGCTCTATTTGAAGCTATTCTTGAGGTTGTAAAAGCTTAACCACTAGCCGTGGTTTTTTCGTTGAAAAGCTTTAACTGCCTAAATGAAAAAGAATTTATCTTTTTTTAAGCACAAATTGCTTAAAATATGTCGACCTATAGAGAAACCACTAAGACGGAATCTAAAAATTCTGTTTCTTCCAATTGTCGCCACTCATAATTATCTAGTTTCATGGCTTCCTGAAAGTAAAAGACATAAAATTAATCATTTCGAGCATAAAATTTATAAAAGTAGAGGTGCACGGCGCGCATTTGCAATTGGCGTAGTCATGTTAATTATTCCTCTTATTCTTTATCAACTTCGTCCTCCAAGTTATCTTCCTTATGCCGAAGAAGTTGCTGATGGAGCTTGGATTTTAAGAAATCGAGATCCACAGAGTCATGTTTTTGCCAGCACTCCCACAAAAGGACCAGATCTAAAAGAAAATAAAACTGGAGATTATAAATGGAGTGTAAATCTTAAATCCGGAACTGTTTTTTCTTTTGGAGAACAAGTAGAGGGCGGACTACTTCCTTCAGTAAAAATCACAAGTAAAGATGGATATTTCGTGAGATATGTACCGAGTGGATCAACCGGTTTTGTAAAACCTAAAGTAAATGGAAATAAAATAGAGTGGGAAATCGCACCGGGAATTATCGCTCG
>CAYXTY010000035.1:0-4448 GCA_964468505.1 uncultured Gammaproteobacteria bacterium | reverse complement strand
GATTCTGCAGCCTCAACTACTGGCACAGCTTATGGAAATTCTAGAAAAATAATTAGAGACACATGGGGAAATTTAATAACAGTATTTGATGGTGGAACTGGAGATGATAACGTTTATTACAAGAATTATAATTCTGGAAGCTGGACTGATGCAGCAATAAACCTTGATGGTGGCGCTGGAACATCAAATGGAATTGCGGCAGATATTGATGGATCAAGCAATATTCATATAGCTTTGGTTAATAGCACAGATTCTGATCTTGAATACTCCAAGCTTACTATTACTAGGAATAGTAATAATTTAATTACCGCGGTGGCCCAAGGAACTGTAGAAAATATAGATACTTCAGATTTGACTTCAAGACCCTCAATAATTGTTGCTAATAAGGGTGCTGGGCTTGGTAAAGAAAAGATTGTTATTTCGTATAATATGAATGGAACAAATAGAGGAGAAATTAGAACTGTAACGCGTGATGTGGTTAATGGTCAGACATATTTTAACACGGTAGACAGTACCTCAGGTTTAGTTGGCTATTGGAGACTTGGGGAGCCAAGCGGAACAAATGCAAATGACGAATCTTCTACGAATAATGATGGAACATATACGAATACTCCTACCTTAGCTGCTACTGGAGCATTATCTAGTGATAGTGATACCGCTGCCTCGTTTAATGTCTCACAAAGTGAATATGTAACTATTCCTGATAACGATGCTTACTCTGTGACAACAACAGGAGAATTAACCGTTGAAGCTTGGACGCTTGGGACCAGTCTTGAAGGGGGAGTTATAGTTTCTAAAGGCGCTGGCTCTAATTATGAATGGCAGATTACTCAATATCAATGGTTAGGAGGCGGCGGAAATGGAATATATTATCAAGGAAATCATAATACATTGGGCGGTAGTGGGGTAGCAAGTACTGGAAATGAAATATCAGCAGAGGAAACCTGGCATCACGTGGTTATGACATTAAACGATAACACAGATACTATGATCGTATATGTAGATGGTGTTGAGGCAGGACGTGATACAACTTGGGTCGCAAATCCTGGGAATGGAACAGCAGCACTAAATATTGCTAGGAGAGATGATAATTGCTGCTATTTTAATAGCTCGATTGACGAAGTTGCGATATATAATAGAGCGCTAACTGAGGATGAAGTTGAGAGTCATTGGGATTTAGGAAGCACATGGAAGAATGCGAGCGAAGAAAAATATTCACAAGGCACAATTAGCGATACAGAAAAAAATGGAGGAGTCGGACTTCCAACTTCAGCAACTCTTAAAGGAACGACAGATGCTTCATTGGTGGTTTCAGCAACTACGACTCATCAGAATACTCTAAATCAATTACCTGGAAAACCTAGGAGAAGTCCAACTAGTGTGAAAAAGGATTCGAATGGAACATTTACAGATTTATCAAATACTATTGATAATTCAGCAACTACATCTGATGATGTTAGTGCCTTAACTACAACTGATTATGTTTATGTTGGAGATAGTAAGCCTTTTTCCAAAGTAACAATTGATTTTAATGATGTAAATAATGCCAATGCAGCTACGCTTTCGACTCTTCAGTATTGGGATGGGACTACTTGGACTAGCCTTTCAAATACCACAGACAATACTTATAATGGCACGTATACATTTTTTAATGATGGATCAGTTCTTTTTGATCAGCCTAGTACTTGGGCTACGACAACGGTTGATAGTACAAGTGGATTATATTGGGTTAGACTTCGACCAAGTGCTGCTCTGCCTTCGCCAGTTAACATAAAAGAAGTCTATGTAAATGACAGAAATTCAAATGCACTTATTATTTCTGGGGGAGTAGATAGTACTAATGATTTAGGAATTTCATACGTACCTTGGGATGATATATCGGACAGTAGATGGGAAAATAATATGGCTTCGGTTGGAGCATCTTTCCGAAACGGCATTACAGCATTAGATGATTTAGGGGGTAATTGGACCGGATATACCAATTTTCCTTTGAGCAGCACGGTAGATTATTCAAATAATAGATTATTCATAGGATATGTAGAGGATACGACTACAGACGTTTTGCATGTTAAAAATGTGGCAAATAATAAAGATCCATCTGTATCTACGAATTGGACTGATACAGGATTTCCTACGGTTACAGAAGCTTCAGATTTGGCTCTAAATCTTTCTTCTGATGAGTCAGATGTATATCTAATTTATGTACTTGATCCTGGGACAAATAACCTAGTTCTTAGAAGGTGTTCGGGGATCGCCGTAGCTTCAAACGGAGTTTGTGATAATGCGAATGACTGGGGAAGTGAAGTAAATATTTATAATGATACGACTGTTAGTCATCCTTCAGCCGTAGTTACAAAAGCTACATCTGACCTAGTTGGAATAGATTTTCTTTTAACTGATACTACGGATTCGGATGTGTTATATGAGCGTCATTTCGCTGATTTAACAGATAAAAAGATAACAGTAGCTGCATCTGCTGATGATGCAGAGCATAGCGATTGTACAAATGCATCAGAAGAAGACCAGGTGTTAATTGGTGGAATAAATGCGATTGGTGTAATTTCAGGGGGTGGGGGAAATTGTGCTTCTGGAGTAGTGGATTATAATTTTGGGATTCGTTTTCCAAGTGTTACCGTAGCACCAGGAGCGAAAATATCATCAGCATATGTAGATGTTAGAGTTGGGGAAAGAACAGGATCATCGCCAATTACTTTTACAATTTATGCTGAAGATGTTGATTCTGCAGCTTCGTTTAATGCCTATACGAACAGTTGTCCTTCGGCTGGACTAAGTACGAGTTGTGTAGGCGATAGAACCAGAACTGCAAACAGTGCTTCATATTCAATTGATTTTAATGGATCGGGTAGTACGGGGACTTCGTATAGATTAGATGTTACAGATTTAATTCAAGAAGTTATATGTAGGGGAGTAGCTAATTCTCAGCCTTGTATTGGAGATTATAATGGATCTGGAACTTGGGCATCGGGAAATAATATAGCTCTTCTTCTAGTTTCAAATGTGGATTCAGGTTCAACTAATTACGTTCAATTTGTTACATTTGATGATTCAAATGCCGTTATGCTAGATCCTACTCTTCAGATAAATTGTGAAGGATCGTGTTCGACTTCTGCTGTTACTTCTAATCCTCCTTCTTCTGTTTGGTGCAATATGGGTAGCACTGCAAACGGCGCTTCTGACTGTAATGGAAATTGGAAATCCAGGAAAAAAGTTACATTAGATAATAGAGCTTCTGCAGAAAGCTTAACTAATTTCCCAGTCCTTGTTAGACTGGATTCAAATACAATCGATTATGGAGAGGTTCAGAATGCTGCTCAAGATTTGAGATTTATAGATGCAGATGGAACAACTCTTCTTGATTATGAAATTGAAAAATGGGATGAAGGGGGAGAGTCCTTGGTATGGGTAGAAGTGCCTTCAGTTACGCTCGGGGTGGCCACAGATTATGTTTGGATGTATTATAACAATTCACAAGCCTCAGCCGGAGCAGATGATCAAGGTACTTGGAATACTAACTTCGAAGGAGTATGGCACTTAAGAGAAAATCCAGCCACTACATGCGCAACTACAAATGAGGTGTGTGATTCTACTTCAAATAATGCTGATGGAAATATGCAAGGAAGCATGACCAGCTCTGATTCCGTAAGTGGAGTATTAGGAAATGCGATCGACTTCGATGGTTCAGATGACTCATTTACGGGAAGTGACGCAGCTTTTCCATCAGGAAATGCAGCTAGAACAGTGGAGGGATGGATCAGAACTACATTTTCAGGGGACTCTAATGCAAGGGCAATTTTGGGTTATGGAACAGGAGTAGATCCTCAGGATTTTGACGTGTATATTGCAAATGGAGCACTCTGTATGAAAATTCGCGTAACAGGTAGTTGCTTTACGACTACAGGTATTGTAAATGATGGTAATTGGCATCATGTGGCAGTGTCTTACGACGGAACAAATTTTGAAGGTTATATTGATGGAGTAGAAGTTGGAAGTGATTATAATCCCGGTACAAATCCGAATACAGTTCTTGCCGCTTTCTACATAGGTCTTTATTCAAATTGGTTCAGCGGTATGCTTGATGAAGTTAGGATAAGTAGTAATGATCAGTCAGCGGATTGGATAGAGGCTAATTATTTAAATTTAAAACCTGATTCTACATATGTCAGTATTGGAGCTGAGCAGGCGCAGACAGAGCAGAAAGATCAGCTTACTCCTTATTCTACGGAAATAATTGGAACTCCTGGTTTGGTGGGGTACTGGAGGCTAGGGGAGTTGAGTGGAACTAGTGCAAATGATTCCTCAGCCACAAATAACGATGGAACATATACAAATACACCTACATTTGGAGGACAAGGAGCTATAGTTGGAGACACAAATACTTCTACTTCATTTGCTGCGGCCAGCTTAGAATATGTAACAATTCCAGATCA
>CAYXTY010000034.1:5459-7654 GCA_964468505.1 uncultured Gammaproteobacteria bacterium | reverse complement strand
TATCTACACATATTATCTTATATCCATCACTTAGAAGTGATTCGCAAAGATGTACTCCTATAAAACCTGCTCCACCAGCTACGATAACCGTTTGCATTAACCTTCGTTCCTCTTCTCGCGTTCTAAATCTGATTTAACCATCATTTCAACTAGATCTCTAAAGCTTGTTTTAGGAGTCCAACCAAGCTCATTTTTGGCTTTTGTGGCATCTCCTATCAAATGATCTACCTCAGCAGGACGGAGGTGTGCATTAACATTTGAAACAACATATTTTTGCCAATCAGAAATTCCTACGAAATTGAACGCAATTTCTACAAACTCCTGCACAGAATGCGCTTCTCCTGTCGCAACTACATAATCATCTGGCTTATCTTGTTGAAGCATCATCCACATTGCTTCTACATAGTCGCCTGCAAAACCCCAATCTCTTTTAGCATCAAGATTTCCTAGTTCTAATTTATCCTGCTTTCCAAGACTAATTCTTGCTACTGCATGACTTATTTTTCGAGTTACAAATTCAAGTCCTCGCCTTGGACTCTCATGATTAAATAGAATTCCTGAACAAGCAAACATATCAAAACTTTCCCTATAATTAAGCGTTATATAGTGTCCATAAACCTTAGCGACTCCATATGGACTCCTTGGATAAAATCTCGTGGTTTCTTTTTGAGGTATTTCTAAAACTTTTCCAAACATTTCCGAGGAAGAAGCTTGATAGAACTTTATTTTAGGATCAACATTTCTAACAGCTTCTAAAATCCTGGTAACTCCAATCGCTGTAAATTCTCCAGTTAAAACTGGCTGATCCCATGAAGCCTTAACAAAAGACTGAGCTGCAAGATTATAAACTTCATCTGGCTGGGAAACTTGAAGAGCTGAGACCAATGAACTCTGATCAAGTAAATCTCCTGAGAGAATGTGAATCTTGTCTTCAATATGTTTTATCCTCTCGTTATTTACTGTACTTGAACGCCTCGTCGTTCCATAAACTTCATAACCTTTATCCAGTAAAAACTCTGCTAGATATGAAGCATCTTGTCCTGTTATTCCTGTAATAAGAGCTTTTGGCATAAAATTATTCTAGACTATTTCTCTAAAGTATTCTAGGGTATCTTCAAGTGTTTTTTCAATTGGTATTTCTGGCTTCCACCCAGTTAGATTTTCAAATTTAGAAGAATCACATAAAAGCTCTGGGTCATCGGATGGACGAATCAAACTAGGATCCTCTTCTATTTTAATTTCAGTTTTACTCATACCTCTCATGATTTCAAGAATCTCAGAAATCTTATGAGATTTTCCGCTTCCAAGATTATAAACGTCTCCACTTTTCCCCTTCTCAAGCGCCAGTACATATGCTCTTACCATGTCTCTTACATCGGTAAAATCTCTTTTTGATTCAAGATTTCCTACTGTCATAACTGATTCTTTACCTTTTTCTATGAGGGCAATTTTATTTGCAAATGCTGATACTACGAAATGCGGAGCCTGCTTTGGTCCAACATGATTAAATGGACGCACTCTAACAATATTCAGATTATTAGAATTAAAATATTGAAGCCCTAGGAAATCCTGAGCAAGCTTAGAAACGGAATAAGGATTTGTTGGATTAAACGGAGTTTCTTCATCAATTGGAAGATCTTCAGCTTTAACTAGTCCATAAACCTCTGCTGAAGAAACAACAAGTATCTTAGTATCCGTATGTCCGCTTTTTATTATTGATTCAAGTAGATTAATTTGTCCGGAAACATTATTTACAAATGTTTCTTTTGGGTCTGAAAAACTTTTCTTGGCAGAAGTCAAAGCTGCTAGATGAAACAAGTAATCAGGTTTTTCGTATTGAACTAATTTATCCGTAGCATCTGGATCAAGAAGATCTACCTTGTAAAGCTTAAGCGAATCTTTGTTATCTAAATTCGCAAGGCTTTTATCATTTAAATATGTGCCGCTTACTTCAAATTTATTTTGCTTAAGAAGGTAATCTGAAAGATAATTTCCCGCAAATCCTGTAATTCCCGTTATTAAAACTTTGGTCATCGTCCTACTCCAATATAGGAGAATCCTAATTTTTTTGCTTCCAAGGGATCATAAATATTTCTTCCATCAATTATATTTGGTTCCTTCATAAGTTTTTTAATTTGCTCTAGATCTACTTCCTTAAATTCATTCCAATCTGTAAGAACTATTAAAAGCTCTGC
>CAYXTY010000034.1:4253-5359 GCA_964468505.1 uncultured Gammaproteobacteria bacterium | reverse complement strand
TTATTAATTTCCTCAACCTGATCTAAAAGCGAGAAATCATAATCATGATCTGATGCAATCGAAATTAAAGCCTTTACGTCTTTTGGAAAACAACTTCCACCATATCCTGCTCCCGGATAAAGAAAATGTCTTCCAATTCTTTTATCAAGCCCTATTCCATCTAGAACTCTTAATCCGTCTGCATTAACTGATTCCGCTAGCTTTGCGATTGCATTTGCAAAAGAAATTTTAGTAGCTAGGAATGAGTTTGCAGCATATTTTATAAGCTCTGCAGTTTCTAGATTTGTGTGAACAAATGGCGCATTAATTGGCTTATGAAGACTTACCAATACATCTCTTGCCTTATCGCTATTTGTTCCAACGACAATTCTATCTGGGCGAAGCGTATCTTCAATCGCAGTTCCTTCTCTTAAGAATTCAGGAACTGAAGCGATATCAAAATCTACATCCTTTGGCTTAAATTCAGAAATTATTTTTTCAATTCTCTTGTTTGTTCCAACTGGGACAGTACTCTTGGTAGCAACAACAGTGTAGTTTTTTAGATTTTTTCCTATTTCCTTAGCTACCTCAAAAACTGTTGAAAGCTCAGCGTCTCCAGTTTTTTGCGGAGGAGTTCCTACAGCGATGAAAACGATTTCTGACTCAGTAATCGCAGGATTATAATCTAAAGTAAACAACAAGCGGCCAGCATCCACATTTTTCTTTACCATTTCCGAGAGACCTGGTTCATAAATAGGAATTATTCCTTTTTTAAGGTTTTCAATTTTCTCTGGGGTGTGCCCGATAACATAAACCGTGTTTCCGAAATCTGCAAAAACAGTTGCTGTAACTAGCCCTACATATCCATGTCCAATAAAAGTAATCGTCATAGAGGATTAAAGTTGGGATTTAATTTCAATTAGACCTTCTGAAAATCCCTTCATTTCTACTCCTAGTTGTTCTATTTTAGCATTTCTAAGTTGCAAATTAAATGGTCTTGGAGCCCTGTCTTTAAAAAACTCTTCTCGAGTTGTTTCAGAAATTAAATTTATATCAAGTCCAAAATTTTCTGCAATTTTTATTGATGCTTCAAATGGTGTTAGTGCTTCATCTCCCACAGCATGATA
>CAYXTY010000034.1:3558-4243 GCA_964468505.1 uncultured Gammaproteobacteria bacterium | reverse complement strand
CCAATCTGCGAATTAGCCGCAGCGTTTTTACTAGCTAAAGCTATATCATCAATTAGGGTTGGGCAAAAAATTTGATCCGTAACGCCTTTTATTTGCTTGCCATTCCTTAACGTATCCATAATTGCGCGGACAAAATCTTTCTTCGGTTCAAATCCTGCTCTATATGGAAATGCGAGCCTTAAGATTATAAAAGGCGCACCACTATCTTCAATTCTTTTTTCTCCTTCATATTTTGTTTTTGAATACCAATTTATAGGATTTGGAGTGTCATTCTCGCTATATGAATCTCCTTTTTCTTTTTCTCCATCAAATACAAAATCTGTAGAAATATAAATTATTTTTTTCCCTAACTCTCTGCAAATCTCTGCTACGTTTTTTGTGCCCTCAACATTAATTTTCCAGGCGTCTCCTTCTTCCCCCTGATCTTTATCTTTTTCGCATGCATCAACATCTGCTTTTGCAGAAAATTGAAGAACGAATTTCGCATCTTTATAATTTTTTAATGTGGTCAAACTTTCGACGTCAGTTATGTCTATCCCCGTAGAGCGACTTAAGCTAATAAAATCATAATTATCTTTAAGAAGTTCCGTGATTCTGCTGCCAACTAGTCCATTTAATCCCAGTCCAATTATTTGAGGCTTATCCATTATATTGCTTTTCGTAGTAAGATTTATAATCTCCGCTT
>CAYXTY010000034.1:0-3548 GCA_964468505.1 uncultured Gammaproteobacteria bacterium | reverse complement strand
AGTCCATTTAATCCAAGTCCAATAATTTTTGGTTTCATATTTTTCCAACTATGGGTATATTAATTTTTTCATTCTTATATTTTAAATATAACTGTATATTTTCAAAATGATCAAATGCGAAACTATCTTTATCGGGCAGTTTATCAAAATTAAACCATTTAGCTTCTGTATTTTCGTCATCCATTTCCCCTGTTTTTTCTTTGACTGTAGCTATATAAACAAACGCAACATTTTGCCTATCCTCTTTGGGTCTATCAGGATTATCTGCAATTCTCAATAATTCATGAACTTCTGACTCATATCCTGTTTCTTCATTTACTTCTCTAACACAGGCTTCTTTAATGTCCTCATTTCTATCTAAAAACCCCCCAACCAAACTCCACATTCCACCATTTAAAAGATGCGCTGCGCGTTTCACAAGTAGAATTTCATTTTCCCTATTTAGAAGAATTAAATTTACAACTACGTGACGAAGACTGGCTTTTTCATCGTTTTCAAAGGTACAATTAATCATTACCGTACTGCTTATTATAATATCTCTGATATTCTCCGCTTTTTACGTCTTTCCACCAGGACTCATTTTCCTGATACCATTTCACTGTTAACTCAAGCCATTCATCAAAAGAGTGCATTGGTTCCCATCCTAATTCATTTTTTATTTTTGAAAAGTCGATCGCATATCTTCTATCATGTCCCGGCCTATCTTTTACATATTCAATCATGTCTTCGCCTTTCCCCATAATACTTAGAATTTTTTTAACAACTTCTAGATTATTTACGTCCTGCGTCATACTACCTATGCAATAGGTTTCACCAATTTTTCCTTTTTGCAAAACGAGCTCTATAGCCCTGCAATGATCTTCTACATAAAGCCAATCCCTAACATACAAACCATCACCATAAACTGGAACTTTCTTTCCTTCAATTAGATTCGTGATGGCCAGTGGAATCAATTTTTCAGGAAAATGATATGGACCATAATTATTTGCGCAATTTGTAATTGTAATTGGCAAACCAAAAGTATCAAAATATGCTCTTACTAAATGATCAGAACCTGCTTTACTCGCAGAATATGGACTGTGCGGATCATAGGGAGTTTTTTCGTTAAACTTATCCGTACTATCTAAATCAAGCGCACCAAAAACCTCATCAGTTGAGATGTGATGAAATCTTTTAACATTATTTTTTAGCGCAGCGTCTAGCAAGACCTGTGTACCAACTACGTTAGTTACAACAAATGAAGCAGGTTCCATAATTGAACGATCTACATGACTTTCAGCAGCAAAGTGAACTACAGTATCAATCCCTTCCATAGCTAGATTTACCGCTGCACCATCACAAATATCACCATGAATAAAAGAGTAATTTGGATTTTTCTCAACTGTTTTTAAATTTTCTAAATTTCCAGCATAAGTTAATTTATCAAAATTAACTATTTTGTCCGTCGGATGATTTTTTAACCAGTAGAGGATGAAATTGGAGCCGATGAATCCTGCTCCGCCTGTTACTAAAATATTCATTTATCTTTTTCCGCCCAGTATTTAGTCGCAGCAAAAAGACTTTCAAATGTTCCGGCATCACTCCAAAATCCATTAAGCTCAGCCCAAAACATTTTTCCATCTTTAATATAAATATTATTTAAATCTGTCACTTCAAGCTGACCTCTATCAGACGGCTCAATTTGTCGAATGTAATCAAAAACCTTACCGTCATAAATATATACTCCAGTTACAGCCATATTACTCTTAGGATCTTTTGGTTTTTCTTCAATTTCAATTATTTTTTTATTTTCATCAAAAACTGCAACTCCAAATCTCTCAGGATCATGGACCTCTTTTAAGAAAAACATGGCGCCTTCCTTAAAATTTCTCACCTGTTCGCTAATATCGGCGTCAGATGTATTATCACCTAGAATTACCGTAACTGGACCATTGTCTGCAAAACTTTCTGCTAGAGCGAGTGCATCAGCAATTCCTCCATCCGGCTTTTCCTGATATGCATATTCTAAATGCTCTACTCCAAGATCCGTTCCATTTTTTAGAATTCCAAGGAAATGTCCAACGTGAGGCCCTGAAGTTACGATGAGAATATCCTTAATCCCCGCCTTAACGAGAGTTTCGATAGGGTAATAAATCATCGGCTTGTTATAAACGGGGAGCAAATGTTTATTTGTAACGTGGGTTAAAGGATAAAGTCTTGTACCTAATCCTCCTGCTAAAATTACACCTTTCATAACTTAAATTCCAAATCCTCCTTTAAAGATAAAGAAAGCTGCTGCAATCCCAAGGGACGCAATAAGAACATATTCTATCACAATTTTAGCTACTAAATCGTGATTTATCAAATGATGAATTACCCCAACTAAAACATATGAAAATCCGAGGCCAACAATGATCATCATTTGCGCTTGTCTATCAGGTGATACTGCTAAAACTAACGATAATCCGCCTAAAAGAACCGATGATAAGAGAAAATAATAAACTATATGTCCTCTTTTTCTCATATTATTACTCCTCCCCCAAGAATACCTAAGCATATTACAATCGCGAAAAGAAATATTGCATGATCTAAATTATGCCCAACGAATCTAACAATCTTTTTTCTTTCAATAAGAACTAAATCAAGAAGCAATACTGAAATAAATCCTAAAAGTAATACAATCGCTAATTCTCCTGATCTAGACATTCCGTTATTTATGGAAATATTTGATACTTCAAATCCTAATACTTTTCTGGAAGTTGCTTTTTTTGGCGGACTTTTTTTCACAACTGCTGCATAATTTTTACTCCCAAACTCCTGAACAACTAAAAATGTTTGTTCTCCATTTAAAGTGCCTGATTTAACTGCAAATCCTACATCTTTAAAATTAGATGATAAAATATTTGATCTGTGGGCTGGACTTGCCATCCATGCGTTTACAACGTCAGTTGCACTATTAAATCCTCTTGCTAAATTTTCCCCAGCATAAACATAGTTATACCCAGATGCTTTTATAAAAACCCACGGCGTAGTTCCATCAGGCGCATTATGAGCCCAATAGTTTTTCGCAAACATATCATCTGCTTTTTTACTTGCTGCATCTGCAAGTTGAGTATTATTTGACAAAGATTCCAAACCATTTTCAGCTCTCTTTTGATTAGTGAAATTTAATAGCTCCTGGCTAGATATATCTGCATATGCTCTGATCTGAGAAGCTATTGGATTTATGCTTGAAGAAAAAAATAAAGAACTGAATATAAAAAAAGAGATTAAGAACAAAATCGCTTTCGGATGAAGAACGTGAGCCCTATGATTATTTCTAGGATGGGGAAAAATTAGACAGTAAAAAAAATCCCGCATAAGAAAAGTATATCACGAGTATTTAGGAAGAGCTTGCTTGAGCTTTGTACCATTAACTTTTACATCAAGAGCAAACCCTAACGCATTTGCGATGGCGACTCCGACTCTTGTCCCAGTAAATGATCCAGGGCCTGTGTTTACTAAAATCTCATCCAAATCCTTCTTATTAATATTATTTTTTTTAAGTATTTTTTCGATTAAAAGAAGCG
>CAYXTY010000033.1:0-7741 GCA_964468505.1 uncultured Gammaproteobacteria bacterium | reverse complement strand
TAAAATCATAAATTATAATTGGAATCATAGGTATTAATGCGATGACTGACAAAAACATAATTTTTTTATTAAATATTTTTGCCCATTTTTTTCTTTTCCAAATTCCATAAAAAAGAAATGCAAATAAAATCCCTGGAAATAAGACTGTAGCAAGTTCAAAGTTATATAAAAGAGTGCAAATAAAAATAGCGACTGGAAAATAAAAGGTATTTCCTTTTACAAATCTAAAAAGTGCCAAAAGAAAAAGAATAGAAAGAAGAGGTATTGGAGATGTGTGATACGGCATTCTTGAATGAATAATAATCAAAGGTGATGTTGCATAAAGAATAGATGAAATAATTGAAATATTTTTTGAAAATAATTCTTTGGACACAATATAAAGAGCGATAATTGTCAAAAGATCCAAAACAACAGAAAAATATCCTGCAGACAGTGGATTAAAGTTTCCTAACCACAAAACACCTGCTAACATATAGGTCCAGATTGGACCTTGATGAAGCCAAGTGTGAGAAGAAGTAATTCCTACCAATGGCACTTTACCGTCAACTAATAGTTCTTTTGCCGACAGAAAAAACCATCCTTGATCAGAGATCATATGCATTTGGTCTCCTAGTGAATAGAGCCTTAGAAATGCAGCAAAGAGAATAACTGAAATAAGAAATATAATTTCCTTTTTTGTAAATAAATTAATCATTTATCATTAATTTAAATATTTTTTTTAATTCCCCTACATTTGTATCCCATTTATAATTTTCAAGAATATGCCGTCTTCCATTCTTTCCCATCTTTTCTAAAATTTTTTCGTTTTTCAAAAGAAACATAATTTTTTTAGAGATTATTTCAGGGTCTCTTGGTACTAAATACCCTGTCGCTCTATCTTTTACTGTTTCCCTGTATCCTCCTTCGTTCACTGCTATTACTGGGACCCCACAACTCATGGCATCAAGCGGAGTTAAGCCAAAGGGTTCATTATGTCCAAGCGACAAAACAATTTTTGATTCCTGATAAAGCTTTCTTAGTTCATTTATGCTCGTCACCCATTTAATATCTCCAAGAATTTTTTTAACTTTTATATTTTTAGGTAAAAACTTTTCAACTTCTAATAATGTCGGGTATCCCTCTAGGAGATGGGACGAACCAATAAATAAAACGTCATACTTCTTTTTTGTATTCGATGGCATAAAAAAATTTGAGTCAACACCGTATGGAATACTCTTACTTTTAAGTGAGTAAGTTTTTCTTATCATTTCCTCTTCATACTTTGACCCTGTTACAATTTTATCTGCTGATCGAATATTAAAAATATCTAAATGTTTGCGAATTATCCTGTTTGTCTTCTCATATAATTTTCTGATTTGATCAAGATCTTTAGTAGTATCTAGAATCGGTTCATATATAAATCTATAATTGGTGTTATGACAGAAAAGAACTTTATTTTTGTTTTTAAATAAAAGTATAAAAGGAGCTTCTATAAACTTTGATCCATTAACAAACAAAATGTCGTATTTTTTTCGTCTTATATCTTGAGCAATTCTATAATGCAGAATAAATAATTTGATTAACTCTATTGAATCCTTATATATTCTCGCTTTCCAATTTCTTCCATTCCATTTTTTGGTTTTAAATTTATATACATATGTTTTTGAATAATACTTTTCATAATTAAACTTATTTGATTCTTGAGTTGTGTAAAGATCAACTTCATCTTCATCCTTTAGTCTTTTAGACATTTCATTTATTACTTTTAGTGCTCCCCCTTCAGGAAGTTCATGGAAAACTGCTATTCTCATAAATTATTATTTGAACTATACAAGATGCTCATTTACTGGTCAATGATTTATTAGAAATATCTCTATTAACAACCCCAAAAAAATAATATACTTACCATGTGAAAAAACGGACCCCAAAAAATAAAATTTCCCTTATTACATTTCTTTTCTTAATTTATTCAACAATTCTTTTTCTACCTAGACTAATTTCTTCTCTTACTAAGTCTGATTATTTTAATGGAGATTTTGCATTTTATTATTTCCTGACAAAAGATATTGTCATAAACCACGATCTCCCACTTTTGGGACATGTGGTGGGAGAAATAGGCGGTTTTGCTCAAGGACCTCTATGGAGTTATTTACTTGTGCCATTTTTCATAATTTTTAATGGCGATCCAATTGGCGGAAAATTATTTATGCTTTTAACAAGCTTGGTAATTTATTTTACTGGCGTTTTATTTGCATGGAAAAAACTTGGAAAACTTGAAGGTATATCTACGGCATTCTTCTTAGGTTCATCACCATACCTAATAAAATGGACAAATCTCGCATGGCCTCCTTACATCGTACCGCTCTTAATGATTTTGTATTTTCTATTTTTATATTTATTTTTATCAAAAAAAGAAAATAAATATTTTTATGCTTCTTCGCTTTCGCTTAGCTTAATGGCGCATTTTGAAATTGCTTCTCTGGGATTATTGTTACCAAGTTTTATTATTATTCTGTTTTATTTTGTCTATAGAAAATTACTAAATCTTAAATCAACTACAACTTCTCTAATTATCTTTTCAATTTCTTTTATTCCACATTTAATCTACGATCTTACCCATAATTTTTATAACACGAGAGGATTTTTATCCATTTTATTTGGAACAAAAAATTCAGAGAGCTATCCAATTCTCTTAGCGCTGCAGGATAGGCTTCATCTTATTAAAACAGACCTTTCTGCTGTGTTCTCAATACATGACTTCAGAATTCTCCTTATAATTTTTGTTTTTTTAATTTTTGGCACATATCTGTATATTAAAGATAGGAAAATTAAAATCTGGAAAAAAATCTTCATAGCAAATTTTTTGGTAATTATTTGCACTACATTTATTGGACTAATTCTAATTCCTGTAGAACGAGCATCTTTTTGGTGGATTACATATTTAACGATCACATACATTTTCTTTAGCGGAATCATTTTAGGGTATATGTTTAGAAGAAATATTTTATTTAAATTAATTATTTCACTAATTTTTTTAATTTCCATATACTCATTTTTTCAAAACACAAACTCTTTAATTAATATTTATCAGCAGTATAAGAATTTAAAAAATGAGATAAGAATTCAGGATCCAATTGAATACGTTTATTTTGATTCAAAAAATCAAGCCTTCAATGTGATTTTTTTGACAGGTGGAGAAAAAATAATTGATTATAAATATATGTTTTCGCAAACTGAGAAAAAACATAATACTTATTTTTATCCAACCAACATTAATCCAAGCTTTACTTCTGGAGGAGGTAAGCCCACTTACATAAAAGAGATTAGACAGTTCGATAATTTAAGTAGTGGCATCTATTACATAATAATTTCAAATCGATCTATTGAAAGTGGATACGCAAAAAGAATATTAGATAGAAACAATTTTGGTGAAATAATTTACACTAAAAGAATACATGACGAGGAAGGTTTTACTATTCAAAAAAGAATTTTAGACTAAAAGCTTTCTTAACTTTCTTAAAAATTTAATTCTGACAAAATGACTAAGCTCCAATACGTGAGGTAGGAAATTATTTGGTTTTGTATCTTTATTGTTTAATAAAAGATACCCAAACTTATCCTGATTATTTATTACATGTTTTGGAAGCGTATTTATATCCACTGGTTTAAATTTCCATCCAAACCCAAATGGATCCTTTCCTTCAATCATCGCTTTTTTAATTCTTTCAGGCGTATTGTATTTATCATTGTTGTATTCTTGATGAGAAAAAGAAGCAATCTTTAGTTGAATTTTTTTAATGTCCCCAATATAAGACATGTGCCATCCTCCATCAGGAATTTCTACATCAATTGGCATAAACCTCGCAGCATAGACACTTGGAAAATGCTTTATGTCTTTATATAAAAACATCATTGTTCCAGGCCATAATCCCCTATTCTTGCTGACATTGTTTAAATAATAATAAGACATTTCTTGCATAAAAGTTTTGTGTCTTCCAGGTTTATTTTTCCATTTAAGAACTGCTTCTGGTTTGGGAATTTCATCTACGCATGACACGAGAACTATGTCATTTGGCTTAGAGTTTTTCGGAAGACCTCTTACAACGCCTCCTAATTGATGGGCTTCAATTATCCATGGGTTTGTTACATTTGGGCTATCGTCAATCACAACATGGATTATTTTGTGTAAGAATTTTTTATATTTTTTTTTGTTCGCTAAAAAAAATAATGGCTTTTTTTTATTTGTAAATGTGACAGTTGATTCAACTAAAATAAATTTGTCGACAACTGAATCTAATTCATTAAGCCTAATGTCTAAAAGCTCAAACTCATTATAAAAATTAAAACAGTCGTAAATCATTATGCGGAGATATTTAAATTACTATTTTTCTGAAATTCTCCTCTTTTTACAACTGGCACATATAATAAATAATAATCCTTCTTACCATTTCTTCTAGAAATTACTTTCTTGGAAATCTCATTAAAAAAGTTCCATGAAAGAATAACTACATTTAATTTATTTTTTTCATTTCTTATTTCGTCAGGAGGTTTTATAGGAATGTTCATTCCTGGAGTTTTAAAATTCCACTTAAGCTCGTTGTCATCAACTATATAATCGAGTTTTAATTTATAGAAATTTAACATTGTATTTCCTTTTGCAGATGCTCCGTACCCTATCACCTTTTCATTATTTTGTTTTAATTTCTTTATTAATGTATTCATATCTTTTTTATTTTTATTTATTCTTTTAGAGAAATCTATGTATGTTTTTTCAGAATACAGCCCAAGTTTTTTTTCCTCTTTAATTAAATCTTCGACTTTCGTACTTTCTTTTCCAGTTTTTTTTAAAAAGAATCTTATGCTTCCACCGTGAATTTGAGTCTCCTTAATATCCACTATTACTAGATTCATTCTATCTGCAAGAGTTTTAAATGAATTTACTAAAAAATAAGAAAGATGCTCATGATAGACAGTGTCGAATTCATTATGGGATATCATTTTTTGAGCATAGGGAAACTCTATTATTATAACTCCATCTTCATTTATTGCAGTTTTACTGTCTCTTAAAAACAGGTCAATTCTATTTACATGAGCGAATACATTCGTAGCTGTAATTATGTCGATTTTCTCTTTATATTTTTTTGCAATTTTGCTTGACCAAAAATCCACAATAACAGGGATTTTTTTCTTTCTTGTAATTGGTCTTAGATTTTCTGCAGGGTCGACCCCAAACACCTCACATCCAAGATCTCTAAAATATTCGAGCTGAGTCCCATCATTACAAGCAATATCTAACACTTTTGGTTTTTTATTCTTAACCCTTTTTATAGCGTCTTTCGCAAGTTCTTTTGTGTGATTCCTAAAAGAGTCAGTGGTTCCGCTAACATATAAATAATTTTTAAACATGGTTGGAGGGTTAACCACTACATTTAGCTGTGAATGAAAGCAGTTTCGACAAACCATAACCTTAAGAGGATATTTCTTTAGCTTTTCACCTTTATGGTAACTATTCGCAAGGGGCTGAAGACCTAGGTCAAGATAAAGTTTTAACTTCTTTTCTCCACAACATCTGCATTCATTAATTTTCTTCATATTAAACCCGCTCCGACTGATGGGCATTTTTAAAATTTATCATCAAGTCTTCAATAATCGAATCCGCACTGTCTTTAAATTTAAAATTAAATTTCTTTTCAAATTTTTCGGTATTTATAGAAAAGTTATATGATTTTGAAGGCTTTGTAATTTCAAGATCTGATTTTGTATTTTTTACCACAGATTTTGCAATTTGTAAAATTGTAGCATTAAAGCTTGCTAAGTTATAAATTCCTGGTTTTGGCTTTACTGAAGTTATTCTATAAACAGCTCTACTTAAATCATTTATTCCAAGTATTGGTCTATGAAAATCAGGATTTGAAACAATAATTTTTCTTTTTTCAATTCCAGTTTTATACATCTTGTTTATCATGAGATCGATTCTTAAATTCGGGGAATAGCCATTTACAGTACCAAATCTTAATCCATAAATGTCTTTATTTGATAAATGCGCATAATAATCAATTTCTTTTTTTGTTAAATCGTAAAAAGTGGATGGAACATATCTATCATATGTTTCATCAACATATGAATTTTTTGTGTCCCCGTAAACACTTGAAGAGCTGGCATAAATAAATTTCTGATCCTCTATTTTTTCAAGTAAGTTTATAAAACTAACAACATTATTATTAAAGCTGTCAAACATTTTATCCTCACACATTTTTACACTTGAATATCCTGCGAGAAGAATTATATTTTTGAAATTTTTGAGATATTTTTTTGTTAGAAGATTGTAATTCTCTTTTTTATTTTTTGGATTTGTAAAATTACCAAATAATTCAAGGTCAACTGTATGAACATCATGGTCTTTGTTTTTTAGAAAAGTATAAAGATAACTTCCTATATACCCACACCCGCCAATAATTAATGTCTTATCGCTCACGAACCAAGATTATATCAGACAGAATTTTCTATTTAAAGATTTTATACAAGAAATATAAAAGAAGAGGAAGTGTTGATAAAGATCCTAGTGTTGCAGCGATTCCAGCACCTACTATACCAAAGCTCAGAATAAGAGGATAAATTAATGCAATCATTACTAAGAATGCCAGAATACTTATGAAAAAATTATATTTTTGTTTTTTAACAGCATAGAATATTGCCCCGCTTGGACTAAAAACTGCAGCTATGAATGCAAACACAGACATAATCTGAAGTGCTCCTGCTGCTTCAATCCATTTTTCTCCTAGAAAAATTCTAATAAGCTCTTTTGGAAAAAATATAAATAGAAGAACTAAAGGAAGAGTTGCTGCGGCAATCGTAACTGTTGTTTTCATGTAGGCTCTCCTTAATCTTTTCTTATCTTCCGCAAATTGTACGTACACTGGAAAGGTAACTTTAGCCATCACTTCAGCAAGCTCTGTCGTAGGAAGAAGCGCAATCGTATAAGCCATATCGTAAATTCCTAAGGACGAGGTTCCGAGAACTCTTCCAACAACTATATTGTCGCCATTTGCAAAAAGGTAGCTAAATATTCCAGATGATGTTATCCATTTGCTGTGAGAAATAATATCTTTAAATATATTTTTATCAAAAGTGAGTTTTGGACGTGGCTTAACAATCATGAAAGAGATAATAACTTCAAATATCGCTCCGACTACCAGTGCCCAGACAAGAGAAATAGGATCTTTTGTAGCTATAACTAACACTAGAGATATTAAAGTTTCCACAATTACTACACTAATTCTGTAAAAAAATTCTTTTTTAAAATTAAGCTCTTTCTGAAACTTTGCTACTGATGGATTTATAAATCCTCTTATTAAAGGGACGAAAGATATAAGCACTAAAAGATTCTTTGCTTCTTCAGATTTAAAAAAACTTGAAACAAATCCAGCAGAAATAAAAATTGCTAAAAATATAATTAGCCCTCTGCCAATCGATATAATCCAAGCTGTACTTATGTATTCATCAATTTTTTCTTTTTTCTGGACTAAAACTACATTTATTCCAGTTTCAGTTAACGTCTCGATCAAAGAAAGCATTAAAACAGCAATTCCAAATACGCCAAATTGGGACGGAGATAAAATTCTAGCAATTACTAGTGTTCTTAAAATCGAGGACGACCTAGAAAAAACCTTAAGAGCGCCAATCCAGGATGCTCCGACAACTGTAGTCTTTAAATAGCCCATAAATTGATTATATCAGGCAATTACTTTTTATAAATGGTGAT
>CAYXTY010000032.1:4513-7926 GCA_964468505.1 uncultured Gammaproteobacteria bacterium | reverse complement strand
TTTTGATGAGCCATTTTCTAAATTTAGAGCTCACGGGCTCTTAATTAAAGATGGAGGAAAGATGAGTAAGAGCAAAGGGAACGTCGTAAATCCCGATGAATATATAAATAAGTACGGAGCTGATACATTAAGAAGCTATTTGATGTTTTTAGGACCATATGATCAGGGTGGAGATTTCAGAGACTCAGGCATAGAAGGCATGGAAAGATTCCTAAAAAGAGTTAGAAAATTTGTGGAATCAAATTTAGCCTCAGAAAATCAGTCAAAATCTTCGAGCGCTAACATTTTGGACAATTCTAAAATTGAAAAGAGTTTTAGTAAAACTATAAAGGGTGTGGGAAATGATGTGGAAAATCTGCGTTACAACACAGCTTTGGCAAAAATAATGGAACTGATAAATGATCTAAATGCATCAAAGTCTAGCATAAGCTCAGATCACCTTAAAAAGCTGGTAATTATGCTTTCTCCGTTCGCGCCATATTTAACTGAAGAGCTTTGGGAGGCGCTTGGAGGAAAAGAATCTGTGCATTCTCAGTCATGGCCAGAGTTTAACGAATCAGCTTTAGCTGAAGAAGAATTTAAGATAGCTGTTCAAATTAGCGGAAAGCTTAGGGGTTTGATCTTGGTAGCTTCAATTGATGCTGATGACCAGGCAAGGATTGAAGAGCTAGCTAAGAGTGACGAGAAGATTTCTGGATATCTTGAGGGTCTGAAAATAATAAAGGTCATTTACGTTCGAGGTAAGATCCTTAATTTTGTAGTAACATAAAATGGACAGGATCAAAGAAAATTTACTACCCCTTGCCCTAGGAGGGATTGGCCTCATTCTTGTTATTGTTGGAGTTTTTCAATATATCTACCAAAAGTCTGATGAGCCTGCATTGATAGTTGAGCAGGCTAAATCGCCTGAGCAAAAAATTCTCGTAGATATAGAGGGTGCTGTGATTAATCCTGGCGTTTATCAGCTCTCCCAAGAATCACGCATCGTAGACGCGCTAGCAGCAGCAGGAGGGATGAGTGAGCAAGCAGATAGGCAATGGATCGAAAAGAACATAAATCTCGCTAAAAAGGTCTCAGACGGTCTTAAGATCTATATCCCTAGAACCGGAGAGGAGATACTTACGGAAGAAGTCTCAGGGGAAGCTAGTGGACAAGTGATGAACATAAATACAGCTTCTACTACAGATCTGGAATCTTTACCGGGAATTGGTGCTGTTACCGCGGCTAATATAATTGAATCTAGGCCATTTGCACAGATCGATGAGCTTTTATCAAGAAAGATTGTTGGTGAAGCAACATTTGAAAAAATAAAAGATAAGATATCTGCAAATTAATGAATTCGAAGCTAATTTTTCTTGCCTTGGCCTCGTTATCACTCATACTGCTTTTGCGCTTAGCCTTCTTCTTTGCTAATTTTAAGCCTTATCCTGAAGGACAAATGATTAGCTTCGAAACCAGAGTTAGTTCTCAGCCTAAAGTATCTAGCAGAGGTCAACAAGTTGCACTAACTCTTCCAAATTCTCAGCGGGTTTCAGTTAGGCTAGCTTTAATTCCTGAAGTTGGATATGGAGACCAGCTAAAAATTGAGGGTAGAGTAAAGTATTTTGAGGCTGAAAACGGTAATAAGATTGCTTCAATTAGTTACCCTGAATTCGAAGTGGTTGAGGTAGGGAGTTATACTAATTTGATACTAAAAGTTAGAGAAGATACTATTTCGCTTTTTAATTCAAGCCTTAATCCTAAATTTTCCTCTTTAGTTTTAGGTATAACTTTCGGTATAAAACAGGAGATGCCTAAGGATTTTCATGACAAGCTTGAAAAAACAGGGCTTCTTCATGTTATAGCTGCATCAGGCATGAATATTACGATGGTGGGAGGATTTTTGATGACTTTGTTTGCAGTCTTTCTGAAAAGACAAATAGCCTTGATTTTCACAATTGCAGGTATAGTTTTTTATGCTTTCATGGCTGGATTAGAACCCTCAATTGTCAGGGCATCCATAATGGGAATACTGGTGTTCTCAGCTCAACTAACAGGAAGACAGAGTAGTGCTTTTCTCGGACTATTTATAGCAGCTTTTCTTATGCTTTTTAAAAATCCTAGCCTCATACATGATATCGGTTTTCAGCTTTCATTTATGGCTACTTTAGGTTTGAATTACCTTAGACCTTTGTTTTTTCTCAAGCACAAGGTTAAAAAGAGTCTTGAGAAATCATTTATTGGTGAGGATTTAGCTACGACTGTCTCAGCGCAGATTTTTACGCTACCTATTCTTTTAATAAATTTTGGATCTTATTCTATTGTTTCAGTGTTGGTAAATGCATTAGTGCTTTGGACTGTGCCTATTATTATGATAATTGGGGGAATATCTGCAGTTTTAGGGCTAATTTATGATCCATTAGGATATATATTATCATATTTAAGTATTCCTTTCTTGCTTTATTTTGAAAAAGTCGTTGATTTATTTTCAGGATTTGGTTCAAGTCTAAATATTGGAAAAATTCCTTTCCTTGTAATAGCTGGTTACTATTTGATTCTTGCTTCCATAACAACTTATCTTAATAGAAAAGAATGAAAAAGATTTTTTTTATATTTTTCATAGCCTTGATTTTTATGAGTTTTCTTACTTTTTTCGCCTTTTTAAAATACAAAGATGATAAGCTTCATCTCGTTTTCTGTGATGTGGGGCAAGGGGATGCGATTTTTATACGAACGTCCCGGCAGGCTGATATATTGATTGATGGAGGTCCAGATGATAAGGTGTTGGAATGCCTGAGTAGGCACATGCCATTCTGGGATAGGAGTCTTGATCTTGTGATTATGACTCATCCTGACGCAGATCATTCCGCTGGCCTAATTTCAGTAGTTGAGCGGTACAGGGTTGATAGTTATTATACAGAAGCTATTCCAGGGAAGACGGATGTCTACAAACGCCTTGAGGCTAATTTAGCAAAGAAAAAGCTGAGTGCTAAGTATTTACACTCGGGAGATAAAATTTCTGACAAACATGGTTTTTCGATGTCAACTTTATGGCCGAGCCTGAGAGCAATTTCTGAAATAGATCAAAGGAGAACAAACCTGCGCTTGAATGAAGTTTCAGTGATACAGCTTATTTCTTACGGCGAATTTTCAGCACTTTTAACGGGAGATGCCGGTTTTAGGGTAATGGATCAGATTGCAGATCCGGCCCGTTCGATAAATATTCTGAAAGTACCCCATCATGGATCAAAAACAGGAATGAGCGATAGTTTTCTTTTTCTTACTAGTCCTGAGCTCGCAGTTATATCTTCCGGGAAGGATAATAGCTATGGTCATCCTGCGAAAGAAAGCTTGAGTCTGCTTGAAGCACACGCTGCAAAAGTACTACGGACTGATCAGATGGGAGACATAGAGATAATAAGTGATGGAGAGAT
>CAYXTY010000032.1:2822-4413 GCA_964468505.1 uncultured Gammaproteobacteria bacterium | reverse complement strand
GTGATAATAACCTCATGAAGAGTTGTGACTCGATCAAATTGCATAACTTCTCTAATTTTTTCCTGGATATTCATTTCATTTGCGAACGAAAGAGATATGTCTTCAAAAGTTGGGGATTCTTTAGTTATCCCTAGGAATGATCTGGCTGAATCGTTAATTGCCCAAGGATTTAGTTTGTCATCTAAGACTATCACGCCGTCATTTAGGCTGCTTATGATGCTTAAGAGTTTGTTTTTTTCCTCTTCTGAAACATCTTTAACCTTAGAGCTGTCAGATCTAGATTTGAATAATACTAGGAGTGAGATGCCTACTGATATTGCAGTTATTATTAAGAAGAGGACAGTGGCAGTAATCATAGACTTAGAGAGGTTGTTCTCTGTCTGGTTGAGTTTGAGCCGCTTTTGTTAAATCTCTTATTTTCACATCCAAATCATCAGGCTCAATAAGGTATTTGAGGATATAATCCGCAGCTCCTGTGTTAATAGCTTTTTGAATAAGTTCGTTTTGGCCAAAATTAGAGAGCATAGCCACTGGAATCATTTTTGTAGCTAAATCATCTTTTAATGTTTTTAAAACTTCGTTTCCTTGAATATCAGGGAGAACTTGATCTAGAAATATGAAGTCTGGCTTTTCGTTTTTTGCTTTTTCGAGTCCTTGTTGGCCATTGGGAGCAGTTATGACTTCATAGCCATGCTTTTTTAAGGTGGTAGCGAAAACTGTTAATAACGCCTCATCGTCATCAACCATTAAAATTTTCATTATTAACTATATGGTAGTACTAGAAAATCAAAAAAGCAATAGCTTTGAACTTAACTAAGTGAGGCTGAGTTCGATACTGTTGTTTTGCTGTCTCTTATTTTTCCAATTTCTTCAAGCTTCAGACCCAGGTTATCATCCTGAACAAGTTTTAGGTCAATATTTTCTTTGTTAGCCTGCATAAGGCCAGTTATGATTCTTCTCGCTTTTTCCGCATCGCTTTTGGCTAGCCATGTAATTTTAACTAAATTTTCAACAAAACCGGTATCTACGATATTTAAAGTTGCGAAGAAAGGGACAGTCTCGATATAAACATCGGTGATATCTCTAACTGAAATCGAATGAATACGTTCTGAGAAAGGGAAAGGTCTATATATGACGCTCACTTTTGAAGAATCAACTACGACATCTGTGGTTAAAATAGGAATAATATTGCTTACTTTTAGAAGCACATGGTCAGTTTTGTTTACTAATCCATCAAGTTTTGTTTTATTTTGAGGATCATTTTTTAGGTTTTTCGGCCTTTCAACCGGTTCTTCTTCAGAATCTTGCTTGTTTTCTGATTTAGAGTCAGGCTGAGCTTTTTCTTCTGGTTTAGCTTCATCTTCTTTTACTTTTTCTTCTTCCTCGGCTCTTTCCGAATCTTTTTTATCAGCACTTATAGTCTTACGATCTATATGTTTTACTTCTGTAGGGTAGTCGCGGATATCGGTAGGATCGATAAAAATTTTGCCCCCATTTAACATCAGGCAATTCTATATTCAAGCAATTAGGTTAATATTAAGAAGTTGTAAGAATACGATTTGAATTTTCTATGCTACAATTCAATTATGGA
>CAYXTY010000032.1:0-2722 GCA_964468505.1 uncultured Gammaproteobacteria bacterium | reverse complement strand
AAAATCGAGGTTGCAAAGCCTGGATTTATTAATTTTTATTTGTCTGATTCTGAGATCATAAGCCAAAGTCTAAGTTTGTTTTCGAAAAATAAAACAAAAAGTGGAGATGAGTTAATTTTGGAATTTGGAGATTTAAATCCATTTAAGGAGCCTCATCTGGGCCATGTTAGAAATTTAGTCTTGGGAGAGTCTTTGGCGCGGCTTAAGGAATTTGAAGGAAATAGCGTTATTCGAGCTAATTATGAGGGTGACGTAGGCATGCACGTAGCAAAATGCATCTGGGGAATTATTAATTCTAAGGATTTTGATGAATTTAAAAATAGAAGCTTAGGGGAAAGAGCAAAATATCTCGGAAGATGTTATTCAAGTGGTGCAAAAGCATTTGAAGAAGACGAAAATGCTAAAAAAGAAATAACTGATATTAATATAAAAATATATCAAAAGGACTCGCAAGTGATCGAAATTTGGGAAAAGGGAAGAGAATGGTCGTTAGAATATTTTGAAGAGCTTTATAAGATTTTAGGAGTTAAATATAAGAAATATTATTTTGAAAGTGAAACAGCTCCTGTCGGAAAAAAGATAGTTGAAGAAAATGTTGGAAAAGTTTTTAAAGAAGATGATGGCGCAATTATTTTTAGGGGAGAAGACTACGGACTTCATACTAGAGTTTTTGTAACAAAAGAAAAAAATGTTACATATGAGGGAAAAGATTTAGCACTTGCTGTTATGAAAAATGTTGATTTTCCAGACGCCAAATCTATCATAATGACAGCGAATGAGCAGACGGAATATTTTAAAGTTTTACTAAAAGCATTAGGGTTGACTGACGAAAAAATTGCTGCTAAAACTTCACATCTTTCATATGGTTTTATAAACCTTAAAGAGGGAAAGATGTCCTCTAGAACAGGGAATATAGTATCAGCATTTTGGTTGATTGAGGAAGTTAGTAAAAGGCTAAAAGAAGGGTTCAAAGAGGTCCCAGCGGAGGTTTTAGAGGGTCTAACTGTAGCATCTGTGAAATGGGCCATGTTAAAGTTTTCACGAGAATCAAATATTTCATTTTCCATAGACGAATCCATCCAAATTGAGGGTAATTCTGGGCCATATATGCTCTATGCATACGCAAGAACACAGAGTTTATTGGAAAAAGCGTCTAAAAACGATTTTGAGGCTAATCTTCGTGAAAAAATACAGCCAGAATTGGTAGCACTACTTAGAGTTGTCTGCCAATTTGAAATAGTGGTAAATGAGTCGTCTAGGAATTTTTCTCCAAACATTTTAACTAATTATCTTTACATTTTGGCCCAAAATTTTAATCAATTTTATGAAAAAGAAAAAGTGGTGGGGAGTACCAACGAAGACGAAAAAATGGCGGTAATTAACATAGTAGGAAAGACTTTAAAAGAAGGACTTTATCTTTTAGGAATTGAAGCGCCTAAGAAAATTTGATATGATCCAACATTATAAGCTACTAGATTTTCCTGTCCCAAAGAAATAATGAAATATAATAAAAAAACTCTTTCAAATGGACTCCGGGTAATAACAGTTCCAATGCCTTCTTTTGAATCAGCAACAGCTCTTGTAATGGTTGGGGCTGGTTCTCGTTATGAAAATAAAAAGAATAACGGTATTTCTCATTTCCTAGAACACATGGCTTTTAAAGGAACTAGAACCCGTCCAACATTTATGGATATTGCAGGACTAATTGATGGGATTGGTGGAGAATTTAATGCTTTTACTAATAAGGAATACACTGGCTACTATATCAAAGCAGCTAAGAACAATATCGAAATATGTCTAGATTTATTGTCTGACATGATTCAAAATTCACTTCTTGATCCAGGAGAAATTGAAAAAGAGAAAGGTGTAATCATAGAAGAAATCAATATGTATGAAGATACTCCTATGAGAAAAATTGGAGATATCTATGAAAGACTTCTTTATGGAGATACTCCTCTTGGTTGGGATATCGCGGGGGAGAAAGAGATTATTAGAAGTATTACTCGTGAAGATTTCATGAGCTATCTTCAAAAATATTACAGTCCATCGAATATGACTGTGGTTTTAGCAGGTGGAATTGAGCCTAAGAAATCAGAAGAGTTGGTTCATAAATACTTTTCTAATATGAGACCATTTAAGACAGGTAAATTCTTAAAGATTAAAGAGGCTCAAAAGAAGCCGCAAATGCTTTTAAGAAATAAAAAGACTGAGCAGGCTCATCTAGCTTTAGGTTTTAGAACAGTTCCAATTGATTCACCTGAAAAATATCCGCTTTGGGTACTAGCAAATATTCTTGGTGGAGGAATGTCATCAAGGTTATTTTCAGAAGTTAGGGAGAAAAGAGGATTAGCTTATTATGTTAGAGCAAATTCAGAGCAGTACATTGATGCCGGTTCATTAACTGTTAACTCAGGGGTCGATCCAAAAAGAGCACATGAAGCAATAGAAGTTATAATTTCTGAGCTTAAAGATCTTAGGGATGGAAAAAAGCCAATAACTAAGGATGAGCTTAAGAAAGCCAAAGAGAATATTAAAGGGCATGTGGTTTTGGAACTCGAAGATAGTAGATCAGCCTCAATCTTTTATTCCACACAGGATATTTTAGAAGAAGCTATCTTAAATCCTGACGAGGTTCTTAAGAAGATTGATAAGGTAACTGAGGCTGATGTAATGAAAGTAGCTAAGAAATATATAACTGAAAAGACTTTAAATCTTGCTTTAA
>CAYXTY010000031.1:6307-8053 GCA_964468505.1 uncultured Gammaproteobacteria bacterium | reverse complement strand
TCTCAAGGTTAATAAGCTGCTTATTTTCTTTGCTAAGTTGGCGTGCGTTTAATAGGTTATCTTTTATATTTGCAAGTTCTTTGTAGACTCCAATCTTCATGAACACCTCAACATACATAAATGGGTAGTGAGTATTCTTTTTAAATTTAAGTATGTCTTTGGGAAGTCTTGTTTTATCCACCATAGCTGTTTCAAACTTCATTGAAGCCCCAGCTACTAATTGTCTATAGATATCATCGTGGATTTGGGGGAACTCTGTCTTAGAAAGCTTTTTGTTATCCTCATCTAATAGTATAGCCCCAGAGCCTACAGCCGCGACTTTAGGATTTTCTACGAGAAACTTAACCTGTTTACTTATTCTGGTTTTTAAAGCGATACCTTGAGAATCCATGAAGGCTATGTAATCACCTTTAGATAGAGTTATTAGACGATTTAGCGTAGAAGCTAATCCGTATCTCTGAAGGTTAGAGTAGACGCGAAGTCTTTTATCGATCTTTTTGTAGCGTTTTAATATTTTGAGGCTTTCATCTCCCAGATAATCAACAACTGCGATAATCTCAATGTTCTTATAGCTTTGAGAAGAGAGGCTTTCTAAGCAGCTCTCGAGATACCTCTCTGACTTATATACTGGTAATACAATTGAAACTAATGGATTTTTATTCATATTTTTTTTGGGAGAAAACTTACCGGTGGGACAGAAGTGTTATGTTGTTATTTAGATAAATTATATCCCTCTGAGTTTGTAAAGTCAAATAAATTGTGCGTGTAATTTAATAAAATCATAGGTATTCAAACTACTAACTAACTATTCAGAAGATATCAGTTAAACTTTTTTTCTGATGTAGAATCCTGCTAATCCTAGAGGTAAAAGTGATAGCAAAGCTAAAGCAGAAGGTCCTGTTGCAGGAGTTTGAGTCATTCCTTTTGGCGCTGGCATAACTGGGAATCCACCTTTAGTAGTAGGCTGATTTGGTTGTCCTTGTGAAGCTGGTCCTTCTACGCATACACTTTTTTCAAGACAAAATCTTGAGTTATCATCTGCTTTTAGATTTCCACTTCTCACTGATGCATAATTTACAACACAAGTAGATTTTCCAACGTTATTAACGGTCCCTACAATCATGAAATTTCTAGATTCATTTGGTTTTAGATTATTAAATCTGAAGCTAAGAGTTCTTGTTTTTGCATCAAAATTACCTGGTCCTGAGGTGTAAATGATATATGCAGGTAGTTTATCGATTGCTGTAACTTCTTTTAAAGTTTCTTTACCTTTATTAGTAATAGTTAATTGGAAGGTAATAGTATCTCCAGCTTTATATTTAGTTTGAGCTTGAGTTAAGTTGTCAACGAATTTATCAGAGTTTGGTACTTTAACTTTTTTATCTACGGAAATTTTATCTTGGGGAAGACAGCTTTCGCCACCACCATAAATAGGTTTGCAGTTTTCTACTACTCCAGCAGCATTAACATTAATAGGCGCCAAAAGCGCAAAAACAATTGCTAATACTATAATCACAAGCTTTTTCATACTCAGGAGCGCATTTTAACAAAACTCTGGGCCTATGTCAAACATTCTTCTTGACAAAATATAACCAATATGATGTATAATACGTTTACTTCTTAAAGAGCCCGCGGTGGGAAAGGAAATCTCAAATCTCAATCGCAAATTTCCATGTGTGAAAATTATTGAAGTAAAGACTGCCAAATAAACAAATTCCAATATGCCAGTAAAGAAAAAAGTACATA
>CAYXTY010000031.1:0-6207 GCA_964468505.1 uncultured Gammaproteobacteria bacterium | reverse complement strand
TTACGTCCTAAATTTATTCCATCAGCTAGAGACATCTATATTTCTCAATCTCAAATAAGAAGATTTATGCTTCGCTCTGGAGATTTAGTAGAGGGTCTTGGAAGACCACCAAAAGATACAGAGAGATACTTTGGACTTCTTAAGGTAGAAAAGGTCAATGAGCTTCCAGCGGAAGAATCTATGAGACGTGAATACTTCGATGACTTAACGCCAATTTATCCTGCAAAACAGGTAATTCTCACAACGGGTAAAACTCCACTCTCAACAAGAATGATTGATTTGATGGCGCCAATTGGTTTTGGGCAGCGCGCAATGGTAGTTTCTCCTCCAAAAGCTGGAAAAACAACAATTCTAAAAGAAATCGCAGCTGGAATTTCTCAGAATTTTCCAAAGGCTCATCTTATGGCAGCTTTAATTGGAGAGCGCCCTGAAGAGGTAACTGACATTTCTAGCTCAGTTAAGGGAGATGTTATCGCATCTAATTTCGACGAACCGCCTGAGAATCAGACACGTGTCGCTGAGATTACACTCGAAAGAGCAAAAAGACTTGTTGAAATGGGAATAGATGTGGTTATTCTTCTTGACTCTATTACTAGACTTGCTCGCGCATATAACTTAGCAGTTGCGCCTTCAGGAAGAACTCTTTCAGGAGGATTTGACCCAGCAGCTTTGTGGCCAGCAAAAAGATTTTTCGGAGCAGCACGAAATTGTAAAGAAGGCGGATCATTAACAATTATTGGAACTGCGCTTGTTGACACAGGTTCACGCATGGATGATCTTATTTATGAAGAGTTTAAAGGAACAGGAAATTCTGAAATTCATCTTGATCGAAGATTGGCTGAGAAGAGAATTTTCCCAGCAATTGATATTGAGAGATCTGGAACAAGACAAGAAGAATTGATTCTTTCTCCGGAACAGCTTAAAAAGACTGTAACTCTTAGACGCATGCTTTCTATGCTTGGAGATGGAGAGGGAACAGCGACTATGATCGAGAGACTTCCCTCAACAGAAACAAACGACGAATTCCTCGACAGCCTCGGAAAAAGCTAGACTGGTTTGACTTTAGACCCTATTTTTTGTTAAACTTTTGGTTGCTTCATGCTTAAAAAACACCCATTTTTGGCAAAAAATCCGATTGATAGATTTATCATTCAGTTCACACAATTTACTGAATTTTTTTCAAAGTACCTTAAGAAGAAGGTAGTTAGGTCTTCTGTCTATTTTGAGAAGAATAAGAATATCTTGGTAAAGTTCTTTATGATGAAGAGAGGCCGTTACAACCGGCCCTTTTTGCATATTTCAGCAATGGCAGTTTTAGGAATTGGTATGGCTTTTTCTCCAATTATTGCCGGAACATATCCAGTTTTTTCCCAGGAATCTCAAAATCCTGAAATACAAGAACCTCAAAAACAATCAATTATTGTCGGAGATAATGTTTTTTCTACAGATATTTCGAGAAAACCAAGAGACAAGGTTATAACCTATACTGTCCAAAAAGGAGATACGCTTTCAACTATTGCGAGAAAATTTGGTGTTTCCGTTGAGACCATCCAATGGGAAAACGATCTTGCGGGTGAAGGGATTGCGGTGGGAGATGAGCTTCAGATTTTACCCGTAACAGGACTTTCATATAAAGTTACGCAAGGAGAAACGATTTACACAATTGCTAAAAAGTTAGATACTGAGCCTCAGAAGATTGTAGATTTTCCATTTAACGATTTTGCAAATCCAGAAACATTTTCACTTGTCGCTGGGCAAACCCTTATAGTGCCGGACGGAGTTAAGCCTTCTGAGCAGTCTACTTATGTTCGTCCACGTCAAACAATTATTGCTCAAAGTCCTTCATCTGTTTCCTCAGCAGGTTTTGCATGGCCAGTAAGAGGCGGAGTTTCTCAGTATCCAGCTTGGTATCATATGGCGCTTGATATCACTGCTGATGTGGGAACTCCAATCGTCGCAGCTAACACGGGAACTGTCAGTAACGTAATTGCAGGAACCTGGGATGGAGGATATGGAAATAATGTTTACATCGACTCAGGGAATGGTTATAGAAGTCACTACGCTCACATGTCAGCGATTTATGTTAGTCCAGGCCAGTCAGTGGTAGCAGGAAAGACTGTGATCGGAACAGTCGGGCTTACAGGAAGAACAACTGGGCCACATTTACATTTCGAAGTTATCCAGAATGGAGTGCTCGTGAATCCTCTCGGATTCCTTCAATAGTTCATAAAAATGGTATCGCGGGCCGGTGGCTCAACGGTAGAGCACCTCCATGGCATGGAGGGGGTTGAGAGTTCAAATCTCTTCCGGTCCACTTAATATTTAGCCTCGAAAATTGAACACAATTTGCTATTTTCTTGTAGTTTATAATATAATCCACTTAGTAGCCCATGGAAACTAAATAAGTTCTCTGGGAAAATAGATGAACATATCCCAGAGGAGAGCCTCAAAACATATAATTTTTTCCAATCATGACTTTTCTTTGATTCGTTTTTTGACGGATTAAAGAAGGTAAGAGGAGGTGAAAAAATAGTAAGCAAATAGTAATTAGTTTAACTAAGAGCTAAATGCTAAACAACATATGGCATTTCAAGATCAAAATTTAACATGTCGCGATTGTGGAAATCAATTCGTTTGGACTGCATCAGAACAAGAGTTCTATCAGTCTAAAGGGTTCCAAAACGCACCTGTCAGATGCCCTTCATGCAGACAAGCTAAAAAAGCTAGAATGGAAGGCGGACGAGGTGGAAACGGTGGTGGACCAAGAGAGATGTTCGAAATAACCTGTTCAAATTGCGGTAGAAAAGATTCAGTTCCTTTCCAACCGAGAGGCGACAGACCAGTTCTTTGCGGAGATTGTTTTAGAAAACAAAGAGATAATGGGGGGGACGGTCGTTCTTCTCGTGACTCTAGACCTTCTAGAGACGAAGCTCCAAGAGACGAGCAACCACAAGAGTAATTACTCTTCCAAAAAATTAACGAGAGCGTCTTAGCTGGCGTATTTTTTGGTGCTATAAAATAGTAAACGTGAGTATCCGATGTGTGAAGTTAGCTATTAATTAGCGTTTGTTGGAGCTGGAGAAGTTCTTGGACTTGGTGTTGGGCTATTTGATGGTCGTGGTGCAGGAATCTGAACAGGTGGATCTTGTTCTGGTAGTTGTGCTTGTGGTTGGCTTATTCCAATCTGTGAATCTCCTGATTGAGCAACTGGAGTTGAGCTTATTTTAGCTTCTAATGCTGCAATTTCATTATTGATAACGTCTACGCTTGCTTTGTCAGTAGATACTAAGTTTCTTACTGTTTGGTATTGAACTAATGCATTTTGTAGATCTCCTTTTTGTTCTAGTGCATGTCCCAAGTTGTAGTATGCGTTAGCATAGTCTGGTTTTAGCTGAGCAGCGATTTGGAATTGTCTGATAGCTTCATCCCATTGTCCTAGTTGATAGAAAATTCCACCATAGTTAATGTATTCCTGAGGATTGTTTGGATCTAATAATATTGCTTGTTGGTTAGCGAATACTGCAAACTGATCTGCATTTTGTCCAAATCCGATAAGACTTCTGTAGATTGATGAAAGATTCTGCCAATTTATAGCTGTTTGAGGGGAGATGGTAGTCGCATTTCTTCCGCTATTTATTGATTGTTGGATCAATTGATAGATAGTTTGCTGGGTTTCTGCGTTTACTGTTTGGCCCTGTGGAATGCTCAAAGCTAGATTGTTAGCAAGTGTTAAATTAATCTGTGAGAAGATTCTGTGGAATCCATCGCGCTGTGGGAACATGTTTATAGCTCTGGTTTGAAGAGTATATGTTTTCTGAGCGTCATTTGCCGCAGCTGCTACGAATGATTGCTGAAATAGGTAGTCTGATACGAAGAACTTAACTGTAACGAATCCAACTAATCCTACGAATATTAATGTTCCAACGAATACTCCAATTGGAAGTAGATTCTCATGTTCTGAATTATTTCTTGCGTTTGGATCAGTTAAGGCGAACACACCTTTTTTAAGTGTAACTAGCTTGAGCTCTACGTCAAAGAATCTGTGTTTTTGTCTCTCAGAGAATCCTTGTTGTGCGCTGTAAAGGCCTAGCATTACGAACATTAATACTAAGCTTGAGAAAGAGAAAGGAAGTATGAAAGCTGCGCCGACTATTAAAACTAAAGGAACAAAGAGAGGTCTGCTTCTGAATATTCTGTAAACTAAGAATAAGAAAGATAGAATTCCAAGTAATCCAGTTGTTGCGATTAACTCCAATGCAAAGCTTGAGGATCTAAGGAATGAAAGACTCCAAAGTGTTTCATTTAAATTAATAGTAGCTGGCTTAAATCTAGTAAAGTCTGTTAAATATGTGCCGAGACCTGATCCCATTAAGAATCCTTGAATAACTCTTCCTGTGTCTTGTGAGATTGCTGCAAAAGCTGTCTGGAATCCGATTTGGTATGGGAGTATTGTTGGTCTTTGAAGTGTTATTACGCCTAGGATTGTTACAGCAACTCCAATAAGTATAAATAAAGCTCCGGCTACAAATATGATTCTGTTTTTTTCAACCACTCTTTTTTTAAGTGCAGGCCATGCCATTAATAGACACATGCTAAGAATTACTATTAGATATATTGCTTGATCGAAAAGACTTCCTAGTGGAGTAAATGCCTGATTCTTAGCGAATAAGAATGGTAGAGGATAGATTTTTACATATGAAAGAACTGTTATTGCTGAAACTGCAATTGCACCAGCGATCAGAGCACCAGTTAGAAATACTAAATCTTTTTCTCTTCGTGCGCTGTTAGTGATTAAAAAGAATAATAGTATAGCGAATAGGAATGGAACAAATGAAATTAATGAATCAAATCTGTTAACTGCAAATATAGCCGATAGGAATAATGCTGTTCCGAAAAGAGCTAGAGGTAAATCAAATGGAGTTCTTCTTAGTCTAACCGCTCTGTTTATTAGTCCTTTTGCTCCCAAGAGAAAGACTCCAGCTAATACTACTATGGAAAGGAGTGCTTGTTTTGGAACTACGTATGCGTCAGTTGTGAGACTTACTATTATAATAGGGAATAAAAAGAGGAATCCTCCTATTAGTAAGATTGATAAATTCTCTATTCTGGCAGATAATAGCGATCTATTTTGCATTTACTAACCTACTTTATTCCAGTAAAAGTATAATGTCAAGAATAAAAATTGGACAAAACTAGATCAATTTATGATTATCCAGTTGAAAGGTACTTTTTTGTTGATAGGATTTGAAATTCCTACGGTAAATGATTTGCCCGGCACTTGTCTTAATAAATAAACACTTTCACTTTGCGTAGATGTCTTTGTAGTGATGTATATAAGAGAATCCTCAGTGACTAATGCATTCCTAACTGTTAATTCTTCTCTGTTAGGCTGAATCTCAGCAGTTCCAGCAGATCCAGTTGCAATAACTTCAGTAGGAGAGAGGGCTAAAGCTTTATTTACAATATTAAGGTTCAATTTATTAAATGTTCCGGCTCCTGAAGCATTTAGATCTCCCTGATTGTTAACTGAGAGAAGAGCAGAAGCGCTTGAGTTTCTGATAATAAATGAAGAATTGTGATTTTCACTTTCCCCATCTCCATCTCTTTTACCTAACTCTAAAACAAAATCTCTTCCGGGGAGAGGGGAGACAAAGCTTGCCAATAACTTTCCTTTAATATCTACGTCTTTTGCGAAATATGCATTTCCATCTACTTTAAGATTTCCATCTATGTCTATTTCAACTAATCCACCTACTAATGAAACCCCACCTTGCCTTAGCGGTTGTAGTTCTAGATTACCGCCTAGCACATTAATACTTGTGTCTGCTAATGAAAGTTTGGAGCCAACAAATAATCTATCAGCGACTGATGCTTCGTAGAAGCTTGCTGGTCCAAATGCCATTAGTCCTTGCTCAAATGTAGCCCTCATAGCTACGAGATTGTCAAAGCTTGCACTTCCTGTAGCCTGATAAGTCTGAGCTGATGATGAGGCTTGGTAATAGTTGTTAGTGATATAGTTTGCTGAGACTGAAGAAGCCTGAATGTTAAGTCCTTCAATTTGATCGGCAATTATCTTTGTAGCTCTTAGTGTGCCTGAGATGGATGCATCATTTGTGACTATGCTGTCTGATTTAAGTTCACCAGATAGGGAAGCGTTACCTAAGGCGTCAATTGCAGCAACGGTTGTGCCTGATAGATTTTGAATCT
>CAYXTY010000030.1:3822-8082 GCA_964468505.1 uncultured Gammaproteobacteria bacterium | reverse complement strand
AATAATTTCATCAAATTTTTTATTACCGAATTTCTCTATTAGTTTTTTTGACAGTATAGTATCTATCTGAGACATATTTAATTATTTTTTTGAAAAATCTAGGCACTCATCTACAAGCTTGCTAACTGCTTTATCGAAAAAGTCGGTTGGTCGAGCAAGCGCAACTCGGAAATAGGATTCTCCCATATTTTGATCATTCCAGAAGAATGGATTTCCAGGGAGAACAAATATTCCTTTTTCTTCTAAGTATTTGCATAAATTGCTCGCTTTCATTCCATTTGGAAGCTTAATCCAGGCAACGCTGATCTTGGAGTTATTGTTTTGTACCACAAAAGGAGTATTGGAAAATAATCCTTCGAGAGTGTTTCTATTTTTGATAATAGTTTTTTCAAATGAATACTGATCCGGATTTTTTTCAGCTCTAATGTACTCTGTTATCATTTTAAAAACAAATGGAGAAACATTTAATAAAAAGTCATTGGTTATGTCGTTTAAGCTGTGGTATAAAGACTCGCTGCATAAAAGAATGCCTAATTTTAAATCTAGAGTGGGAAAAGTTTTGCCTGTGTCTTCAAGAACTATAAAATCAATTCCTGAGCTGACAAGTATTTTATATTGATCCCATGATCTAAAAGAGCTGTAAAAACGAAAACTAAAATCTACTATTAATATTATGTTCTTCTTTTTACAAATATCTACTATTTCCATGAATTGTTTTTTATTAAGTTCTTGACCAGTTGGGTTATTTGGACAGACGATCATTAAAGCATTTGTATCGATCTTTTTTAACTTGTCATACTTTGTTAGATCAAGTTCATCTATCGCATTTAACTTTATTTTGTGTCTTCTGAAAATATCGGCAAGATTATCAAAAGTGGGATGAATGAGCGTTAGAGACTTATTAGAAAGCCTTAAAAAATTTGCTACCGCTTCAATAGATACGGAAGAGGCGTAATGGTATTGGGGAGCTCGCAATTTTTTATATGATTTCTGCCCTGCTTTTGGAAAAAAATATTCCTCAAATTCATTCTGCAGTTTTTCTTGAGATGTAGATTCAGATATGTAGAAAATCTTTGGTAGGCTGGAAATAATCTTTTTTTGACTAATATTTAATGATTGATGTGCATGCCCATCTGCAAGATTATACTTACTGACAAGTGCTTTCCATTCCCATGTTGTTAACTTTTGCTGGTTTTTCATTGGTATATTATATCAAATGATATCAAACAACAGCTTTTGGTAAGGACTTATGTAGATTCTCGAAGGTATTCTATGGTTCCCTCGTCGAATTTGGCTGTAGTTTTAATAATATTTTCTCCACCCTCTATCTCCTTATTTCCTACATAAATAAATCTGGATTTGTGGCCGTGTTTTACCAAATATTTGTGCATTTCTAAATCTCCCGGGCTGTCGCCAAATGTTTCAAATTCTTCGGGCTCCTCTTTTCCTTTAATTAGCATTAGAAATCTTTCTACTCCCAAATCTTTTCCTACATGAGGGTTTTGGATGTCTGTCGCGATAACACTTGGTTCGATTTTTAAATTAGTCAGATTCAAATGTTCTAAGATTTTCTTCATTTCTTCCACGAGGCTTTTTTGTTCTTCGTGAAATTTATTTAAATCTTTTCCTTTAATAAGTTCTGTAGAGATCATTGTTTTTTTAGATTCATCAAAAAACATAGTGTCAGAATACTTAAAAGAAATTAGGTCGCGAATTTTTTGCTCTAGCTCACCTGGGATTGTAATTTGAGGGTCAATTATGTTTTCAATTTTTCCATTTTTAAAATCTCCCCAAGTGCCACCCTTTTCTCCTACGAAAAAAACACTATAAAGAAGATTCTTGTTGGTTAATGTTGCTTCCAGAGGTTTTAAAACCTCGTCGATTACGAATTCTAGGGCTCTGCCTGTATTAAAACCTAGGATTTCTCCTCTTTCTAAAATCTCGACAAGTTTTTTTATAATCTGGGGATTAGCCTTTTTAAGTTCTGGATTTGTAATAACTCCGTCTACGTCAAATAACCAAGCTTTCATTTAATTATTATAACAGTTTGAAGCTACTCGGCTTGACATGTTATACTTTCAAAATGAGGATAGCAGTTTTAGGCGGACGTTTTGATCCAATACACGTAGGCCATCTTTTAATCGCCCGTCAGGTTCTGGAATTTGATCCAAGCCTTGATAAAGTTATTTTTGTTCCAGCCTATGAACACCACTGGAAACCTATCCAAGCAAGCCCTGAAGATAGGGTTGAGATGATAAAGTCAGTTCTGGAAGACAAAATGGAAGTTTCAGATATAGAAATAAAAAGAAAAGGCGTAAGTTATTCCATAGATACTATAAAAGCTTTGAAAGAAGAGACAAACGCAGAGATTTTTTGGGTTGTAGGATCTGACATAGTAAGAGAATTTAATAGATGGAAAAACACAGAAGAATTAGTTAAAGAAGCAACATTTTTAGTTTTTCCTAGGGATCCTTATAAATTGCCAGAAAATTTGCCAGAAGGTTTTAAGTTAGTAGAGTCCTCTACTCTTCAAGTTGCGAATGTTTCCTCAACTGTCATCCGAGCGCGAGTAAAAGATGGAAAGACCATAAAATATTTGGTACCAGAAAAAGTTGAAAAATACATAAAAGAAAATAATTTATATGTTTAATAATTTGCTTGAAATAAACCCAAAAGAAGAAGAAAAGAAAATCTTAGATTTTTTAAAGAAAACTTTTACCGAGCAGAAAATTGAGAAAGTAGTTATTGGCATTTCAGGAGGAGTTGATTCTGCAACTAGCCTTTATCTTCTTTCAAAAGTCGTTGCTCCGGAAAACATAATTGCGATACATCTCCCCTACTTTAATGAAATTGATCCTGATGTAAAAGTAATTGAGGAAAGTCTTGGAATTAGAACCACTAAAATTTCTATAAATAAAATTGTAGACGAAATGTTTGGTTGGCTTGAAATACCAAAAGATGATTTAGTCCGGCGCGGAAATATTATGGCGCGCGTTCGCATGATTACGCTTTTTGATTTTGCTAAGAAAAATAATGCACTCGTAATTGGAACTGAAAATAGATCTGAGTATCAGCTGGGATATTTTACAAGGTTTGGAGATGAGGCTTCTGACGTAGAGCCGTTGCAGCATCTTTATAAAACTCAAATTTATAAACTTGCAAAGCATCTAGAAGTACCAGAGTCGATTTTAACTAAAGCGCCTTCTGCTAATTTATGGGCGTCTCAAACTGATGAAGGAGAATTTGGATTTACATATGAGGAAGCTGATCCAGTTCTTTATTTATATTTTGATAAAAAAAATCCTGTCTGGACAATCGAATCGATGCATCAAGGCGCAAAAAAGATCATAGAATTTGCAGAAAAATCTACCTTCAAACACTCTGTGCCATACCATCTATAGCTTGCTCCTGGCCTACAAATAAAGGTTTTGAATTTGTTTCTATAAAAATTGGAACAGGATTGATCCATCCCTGAGTCGTCTCAATTACGCGAGGAAGAACTTCCTGTTCGAATCTTTCATCGGATATTGTATCTGCCTTATCACCTGAAAAATTTAGCCTTGCAAATCTACTATTTAAATCAGGATCAGGTAAAGCTATTTTTCTTTGATCTTTAAATCTATGTTGCGCATCTTTCATGAGTCCTTCTACTTCAACCAAAGTTCTTGGTATTGGCACAATTCCACCACGGGACTTAATAAATATGTTCCATGCTCCCCACCAACCCGGGGAACCTTCTTCAAATCTTGATGCAACGGCCTCTTTTATTGGATACGCTTGTTCTCCCACTCTTGCAATCTCAATTCCTAGTGCCAATTGATGTTTTGGATCTGCTGATGGTTTGTCCCAATCCCCCCGGCTATGTCTGATAGCCGTATAATCTAAGGAATGAAAACCATATTGGGCACCAAGAATTCCCACCAAGCCTACCAATTGAAAGTATTCAGGTTTCAAATTTGGATGGTCATGGGCATACCATCTGAGATCCCTGGGCCACTGAGCACTGTAAAAATGAGCGCGTTCAAATTCAGTATAAGCTGGAGCTGAATCGGTACTCCTAACGATGCCCTTTTGTATTTCGATGGTCTCAATATTTGTCGGGATTTCTCTAGACATAAGAGGGAATTATACCATTTCAATGTGAAGATTCGTTTGGCGACAATTGACTATTATAAACATCTACTTCTATATTGGAGTTTTCATTTGCTTCTGCTAGAAGTTCACTTTGACTATCACCCAAACCATAATAACCGGGAGCTG
>CAYXTY010000030.1:0-3812 GCA_964468505.1 uncultured Gammaproteobacteria bacterium | reverse complement strand
TAGTGCTATTTGATTCCAGTCTTTTCTAGTCCAACCCTCAATTATTAAGTACAAGCTTATAAGCGTTGTTATGGGTGCAATTCTTTCGTTTACATTTTTGATTTGATCGATTATTTCTGGCCTGGAATCTGCGTTTTGTTCGTCAGCCATATCAATCACATCTACTGCTAATCTTTCTTGCATATTATAAGTTTAAGGAATAACGGAGAGGACTTGCTTTACTTTTAGAAGACTAAATTATGACAAATTAAGGACTATTTAAGTTTTTCCAGCGTGCCGCGGTGTTTTACAATATTTTTATAATCCCACTGAATATCACGAGATTTTTTCAGCCATCTTCGTAAGTCTTCTAAATCTATCTGGTCAATACTTGTATATCTTTTCTCTCCCGCTTTAAAAGAACCTTCAGGGTCTAAATTATCTTCAAATGATTGTCCGCTCCAGAAAAGCAATCTGACACAGTTTTTTAATTTATCATAGCCAGCAACCGGATTTCCATCTAAAAACCAAACAGGAGCACCATGCCAAATCTTACTTTCTGCTTCCTTGAGCTCTGAATTGATTTCTTTTGCTAGAAGTTCGCAGATTTCTTTATCGGGAGCGGAAAGCTTGTCATTGTAATCTTTAATATCTTTATTCATGCTTATTTATTATAAGTTATTAGTTTGAGAATTTTTGAGCAAATTTTGAAATCTCATTTATAACTGGCAAAATTCCGCGGCCTTTATCTGTAAGTTCATAGCTAACTGAAACTTTATCAAGTGTTTCTTCTTTCCTGAGAATTAATCCATTTTTTTCTAGCCTTTTTAGCCTATCCGAAAGTGTTGCTGGATTTAATCCCTTAATGGATCTCTGAATCTCATTAAATCTCATTTCTTTTTCTGAAAGATGATTAATGATACAAAGCATATGAGCTTCAGCAATCATTGAGATTGCGTTATCTATTTCTGAAGGTTTAAATTTAGTCGTTGACATACTATTATTTCTATAGTACTATAAATTTCTTAGCGCTATAGTTTATGTAGCGATTATAACATAAATATGATACCCGCTCAAACAAATAATAAAAATAATTTTAACGAACTAGCAGATAATTCTGCGGTTTTAAAAACAATCAATTCTCTTAAGGCAAATGGATTTTTACCGATACAAGTAAGCACAAAAGAAGAAGCATTTGAAAAAATTCAGGACTTAATTCCGGGTGACGCTTCAGTCATGAATGGAACATCAGCAACGCTTAAAGAAATTGGATACATAGATTATTTAAAAGAAGGCCAGCATAAATGGAATAATCTTCACGAAAAAGTTTTAGCTGAACTTGATCCGGAAAAACAGAGCAAGCTTAGAAAAACATCTGTAATTTCTGATTTTTATTTAGGCAGCGCTCATGCAATTACCCAGAATGGCGAAATCCTGATTGCTTCTAATACGGGTAGCCAGCTCCCCCATCTAGTATTTACTTCTCAAAATATAATATTTGTAGTTGGAGCGCAAAAAATTGTAACAGACCTTGACGAAGCATTTAAAAGATTAGAAGAGCATGTTATTCCGCTTGAAGATGAAAGAATGAAGGGTGTCTATGGAGTTGGCACTACTCATGCCAAAACACTTATTCTTCATAAAGAAAATCCAATGATGGGTAGACAGATTTATGTAATTATCGTAAATGAAAAATTAGGTTTTTAGGTTAGAAGCTGCCAATTTTTTGATACATATGGCTCAGAGCATAAATTTCTATTAAAACAACAAGGCCTTCTCATTCCTTTATTTAATTTATCCATCATCACCTCTACATGCTTCTTGCGAGTTTCATCTGTTTTAACTGCGCGTACCCATCTAATCCAATCCCATCTAGCTAGAGGAGTAATGTCCTCCCATAGCGCATTCGCTTTTGCAGAAGTAGAGAGTGCTTTTTCCATGTCACTTGGTACTTCTGGTTCAATCCAATCTTTCGTGGGTTCTAATTCAACTTTTACGCTGTCTCCTGCTTTGATTCCTGCATCTTTGAGCAGTTTGTCGCTAGGTCGAAACCAATGACTGGGCTTAAGTCCTGGGCCATATTTTCCGTCAGGTTCAAGTAAAGTTTTAAAAGTGACATTATTAATAGTTCCTTTTATCATTAACATTCCTCGAGTTGGAAGCTTAACACTCGCATCTTCGGGAAGGTGAAGAATAGTCCAGTCTTTGATTTTGAATAACTTTGTCTCAAAACTAATCATAAAAAATATTATACCAAAGTGTATAAATTTATAACAAAAAACCTCGCATAAAGCGAGGCTCTTTATTTGCAATTAGTAAGCTTTAAACAAGCTTTACGTTTTTTGCATTTGATCCTTTTTCGGTTTGTACAACCTCAAAAGTTACGGCTGCTCCTACTTGAAGTTCATCAAAAGTCACGCCGACTAAATCATTTGAATGGAAAAAAAGATCTCTATCTTCTCCTTCACGAGAAATAAATCCAAATCCTTTTTCTGTTTTTGTTTTAATTATTCCGTTCATTATATTTTTCTCCTCTCTCCTCTATTATACAATTTCATGCATAAAACTCCAAGCTTATAAGATAATGCAGAATTAATACTTGATTTAATGAAGGTTTAATTGGCTATCGATCAAGGTTATTTAAGAAGTTTGGGGTCCTTGATGATAAGTTCTTAGAACAAATTGTCCATTTAAGAAGAGGCGCTATTTTCTTGTAACTAATAAGCCCATTGGTAATTGCTGGGTCATCCATCCCATCGCTTTGCCTGCTTTTTCTAATCTGGAAAATGTTTCTGTAAATATAGTACCTTGCCATTGTGACTCAGAACTCCAGAATCCTGCAAAATCAATACCATTAACATGAAGCTGAGCTTGATAGGGAGTTGTTGAAAGGGCATGCTCTAAAGCTATTCTGTCATCTTCATGCTTCCTTTCCCAAGGAGTGGCTTTCTTATCGGCCAAAGCAACTAACGCATTGTACGAAACTAGAATAGGAAAGGAAGAGCCTGTTTTCCTCTTAATGTCATTAATTATATTAGCGTCCAAACAATTGGCTGCCACAGATGCTTCTAGTGGATTAAATTTAGGTCCGTTTGCTCTCTCAACTCGTTCTAATGTCGGATCATCAATTCTTCCACGAACTCTTCCGAATCTGTCCACAAAAGCCTCTGATATATCCGTTCCAATATAAATCGCCTGAGGAAAAAGTTCCCTTGAAACATGAGCCATTAAATGATTTGTACCAATACCGCCTTCGATAATTAAATCGGCTTGGTCTAATCCAGTAGACTTAACGAAAGGTCTGAGATAATTAGCCCATGCTTCAGCTGAAGCATGTGAAGTATAGTGCTCAGAATCTACTATCCTGTCATAGAAAACTCCCTTAGGTTGATCAGTATCAACCCCGTAATGAATTTTTGGCATTTCAGTTAACATAGCAAAGAATTGTAGCACAAACTGAGGGCTAAAAGGGATCTGGGTCCTCAATGATGAGTTCTTAGAACAAATACTCTTGCAAAATTTTTATAAACAAAAATTTTAAATTATATTTAATACTAATTCCAGGTATAATATTTAAGATGCAACCACTATTTACAATTAAAGGTGTAGTTAGTAAAGGTAAAGAACGCGGCAGGTTACTAGGTTATCCAACAGCTAATATTAAATTAGATAAAACTATTCCTGTCGGAATTTACACCTCCGAAGTTTTTTTAAATGAAAAGACTTATAAAGCAGCAACTTTTGTTGGGATTGCCAAAACATTTCATGAATCAGAATATGTCCTTGAGAGCTATATTTTAGACTTTAATGAAAATATTTACGGAAAAGAAATT
>CAYXTY010000029.1:0-8376 GCA_964468505.1 uncultured Gammaproteobacteria bacterium | reverse complement strand
CCGACTCTTCCTCTAAGCTGATGAAGTTGGGATAGTCCAAATCTTTCTGATGCCTCAATCATTATTACATCAGCATTGGGAATATCAATTCCAACTTCAACTACTGGAGTTGCAACTAAAATATCGTATTTCCTTTCTTTAAAATCTGAGAGAATTTCTTCCTTTTCCTTAGATTTTAATTTGCCGTGTAAGAGAGCTAATTTATAATCTTTGAATACATTTTCTTTTAATGTTTCAAATTCTTTAGCAGCGGCTTTTACAGTTGTCATAGTTTCACTTTCTTCTATAAAAGGACAAATTATAAAAATCTGACTCTGATTTTCTTTTATCTGTTTCTTAATCCATTAGTATGCATTTTCTCTTTTTTCTTTTGGAGTGAGCCAAGTTTTAATTGTTTTTCTGCCCATTGGCATTTCATCTAGAATTGAAAGTGATAACTCCCCGTACATAGTGAGAGCGATAGTTCTTGGGATAGGAGTTGCGGTCATAGTTAAGACGTGTGGATTTTTTCCTTTTTTTCTTAATATCCCGCGTTGCTCTACTCCAAATCTTTGCTGTTCATCGATTACAATCAGTCCTAATTTATCAAAGCTTATTTTATCTGAAATAACTGCGTGTGTTCCAATTAATACATCGAAATCTTCTAATTTTTCTTTTTTCGCTCCAGTTGCGTAGCCTATTTTTATTTTAAAAGGTTCAAATAGTTTTGAAATTGTTTTGTAATGCTGGCTTGCTAGGATTTCAGTTGGAGCCATAAAAACTGATTGATAACCGTTGAGATAAGCTAAATAAATCGATACAGCAGCTACTACTGTTTTTCCGCTCCCAACGTCCCCTTCTAAAAGTCTATTCATGGGCTCATCTTTAGATAGGTCAATGAAGATTTCATTGATTGTCCTATCTTGAGCACCAGTTAATTTAAAGGGAAGTTTTTTTATAAATTCGTCAATCTTTTTTTGATTGCTATCAATATTAAATGGATAACCCTTTAAGTTTTTTTGCCATTCCTCTTTTCTTAGAAGTGAAGAAGCTTGAGTAAAGAAAAGTTCATCAAATGACAATCTTTTTTTACCGATTATTGCGTCGTCAATTTTATCCGGAAAGTGAACTTTTAATAGTGCTTCATATAAATTATCTAGATTGTTTCTTTTTATGATTTCAGAAGGGAGAAAATCTATAAGTTCATTTTTATTTTCATTTAATAATTTGTAAGTTTGACGTCTTATCCATTTAGAGGACACTCCCCTAGTTTCTGGATAAACAGGAACAAGCCGTCCAGTATGGATGAAATTTTCGGTTCCAATTTCAAAATCCGGAGTCATCATTTCCATCCCTGTCTTTTTTTGTTCAATTTTTCCGGAAAGAGAAATAAAATAACCCTCTTTAATTGCGCGAGTTATGTAGGGCTGATTAAACCAAAGGATATTTATGATGCCCGTTTCGTCTTTAACTTTTGCTTTTTGAAGTGTAAAGTGGCGCCTTGTATATTGATTTTTTACTTCAATAACTTGTCCCCTTATTGTTACTGTTTCTCCGGCTTGGACTTCGGAGATTTTGGAAATTATTGAATAATCATCATAACGAAATGGGATGTGATATAAAAAATCACTTAGATTTATTATCCCAAGTTTTTCTAAGAAGGAAGCATATCTTTTATATATTCCCCCCATTGAGCGTACGTTAGTTTGGAGTCCTGCCATAGAGTTACTGCATTATAAACGGAAGGATTGAGGTCGCAATAAGTGAAAATGCAACAAGACCCGTGATAATTATAAGAATTACTCTGTGTTTTTTACTTAAATCCATATTACTTTTTAATCACCTTAACCTTATTTCGACCGACACTTATTACAGAGCCGGATTCAATTTCTGTTTTTAAATTTTCTGGCGTTTTACCATTAACTTTTATTCCATTTTCTCCGAATTTTCTTTTAATTTCTGACATGCTCGGTAATAGATTTGTTTCAATTAAAATTTCTGAAAGATTTGTTCCCTCTATATTAACTTCTTTAATTTCTTCCTCAGCGTTCCCTTCAAAAACATCTTGTGCGTTTTTAGCGTCAGATTCATTATTTAGATCTTTTGTAATTTCAAAAGCTAATTTTTTCTTATATTGAATTGGATTTTCTCCAGATTTAATTGCGTCCGAAATTTGATTGATCTCTTCCATGGAAATGTTTGTAAGATATTCAAAACCAGTAAGTATTACATCATCACCAAGCGCCATAATTTTTCCAAATAAATCTGAGGGAGCATCTGTCAGTCCGATTACATTTCCTTCAGTCTTTCCAATCTTTCTGCCTGAAGAATCTGCAAGGAGAGGTGTTGTCATAACAAATTTGTCTTTTCCTTTCATTGATTTCATAAGGCTTCTTCCAGCAAGCATATTAAATGTTTGATCAGTTCCACCAAGTTCTAGATCCACATCCATCGCGACTGAGTCATATGCTTGTAAAAGTGGATATAAAAATTCTCGAAGATTTATTGATTCCATATTTTTAATTCTTTCCTGAAAGAGATCGCGTTCTGATAATTGCTGCAAAGAAAAATGTCCGGCTATATCTAAAATATCAGCTAATTTAAGTTCATTTAGCCAATCACCGTTAAACCTTATTTCTATTGGATTTTCACCATCAAACCTAACAATTTTCCCGGCCTGTTTTACATAGTCGACTGCATTCGCCCTAAGTTCATCTCTACTTAAAAATTTATCGCGTCCGGTCGTTTTTCCAGATGGATCTCCAGCTTGTCCAGTTCCATCTCCTATTAAAAAAATTACGTGGTGTCCTAGATCTTGCCATTGTCTTAATTTTCTAAACCCAACCATATGTCCTATATGAAGACGAGTGCCCGTAGGATCAAATCCCTGATAGAGTTTTAATTTTTTTCCACTTCTTAAAGTTTTTTCTAGCTCTTCACTTGTGGGGTAAATTTTGTCGACACCCCTCGTGAGAAGCTCTAAAATCTTATCCATATAGCCTTGAGTATAGCATACAATGCTTTGACTTTGGTATAATTATAGTATCAAAATGGTCGATTATGGTGCACGTTCGAGAAGACGAAGAACAAGGCTAAAAATCCACGGTGGATCTCGTCTTCCGAATAAAATTGTCCTCTATTCACGTCTTTCCCGCTATGCTCTAATTGCTTTGATAGGGGGAATTATTCTCATGGTTTTGATGTTCTTCTGGTTTAGTCGTGATCTTCCAGAGCCAGGAAAGCTTATAGAAGCTCAGGCTGAGAATTCCACTAGAATTTATGACAGAAATGACATCCCGCTTTACTCAGTATATGAAGATGTAAATAGAACTTATGTGGAGTTAGATGAGATTCCAAAAGATCTTCAGCAGGCAACAATCGCAATTGAAGACAAAAATTTCTATAAAAATAAAGGATTTTCTATAACAGGTTATATTAGAGGATTAGTTATTGATCCTATATTTAGACGCCGTGTTACTGGAGGTTCGACCATTACTCAACAGCTTGTTAAGAATGTTCTTTTGACTTCAGAAAGATCACTTCCTAGAAAAGTAAAAGAATTAGTTCTCTCAATCCAAGTGGATAAAAGATATTCAAAAGAAGAAATTCTTGAAATGTATTTAAATGATGTTCCATATGGGGGAACTGCAATTGGAGTTGAGGCTGCTTCAGAAACTTACTTTGGTAAAAAAGTAACAGAACTAAATCTTGCCCAATCTGCGCTTCTTGCTGGACTTCCCCAAAGCCCTAGCGCTTACTCCCCTTTCTCTGGAAATGATTACTACATTGGGCGAAGCGAACAAGTTCTAAAGAGTATGCGCGAGCAGGGGTACATTAATAAAGATGAAGAGAAAAAAGCCTTAGTTGAAATAAAGAAGATGAAATTTACTCAAAGAGAGTCCACCTCGATGAAAGCACCTCATTTCGTTATTTATGTAAAACAAATTTTAGCTTCTCAATTTGGCGAAGCAGCGGTTGAAACAGGTGGACTTCAAGTGAAAACAACTCTTGATTATGAACTTCAGAAAAAATCAGAAGATATAGTTAAAGAAGAAATTGAAAAACTTAAAGGTTTTCGTGTAGGAAATGGAGCTGCGATGGTAAGTGATCCAAAGACCGGTGAGGTTTTGGCGATGGTCGGAAGTAAAGACTATTTTGACCAAGATACTGACGGAAATTTTAATGTAGCTTTAGCAAATAGGCAGCCGGGATCTTCTCTTAAGCCAATAGTTTATGCTGCAGCTTTTGAAAAAGGATATACACCTTCAACAATGCTTATGGACGTAAAGACTGACTTTCCAAATGGAAGTGGTGGACTTTACTCCCCTGTTAATTATGACGGAAAATTTAGAGGTCCAGTTCAGGTAAGATTTGCTCTTGGAAATTCTCTTAATATCCCAGCTGTAAAAATGCTTGCGCGTGTTGGCTTGGCGGACGTTATGGAAAAAGGTTATGAGATGGGGCTTGATAACTGGGAGCCAACAGCGGCAAATATGCAAAACGTAGGCCTTTCGCTCGTTCTTGGAGGACGCGAAGTTTCTTTAATGGACGAAGTAACAGCGTACAGCGTTTTTGCGAATAAAGGAGTAAAACAAGAACCAATCACAATTTTAGAAGTAAAAGATAATAAAGGAAAAGTATTGTTTAAATATAAAGAGAAAAAAGGACAAAAAGTTTTATCAGAAGAAATCTCATTTTTAATTTCCCACATCCTTCTTGATAATAATGCTAGGTCTGATGCATTCGGAGCGAGTTCTGCTTTAAATATCCCAGGAGTTGCTGTAAAAACTGGAACAACGGACGAAAAAAGAGATAACTGGACGATCGGATACACGCCGACTGTTGTAGCTGGAGTTTGGGTCGGAAATAATGACAATAGCCCTATGAATCCTGCGATTGCATCTGGAGTTACAGGAGCCTCCCCTATCTGGAGACGGATAATGCTTGAGGCGATTGAAGTAAAGAAAAAAGAAGAGTTTGAAAAACCGGAAAATGTAGTCGCGGTTCAGGTGGATACTGTAGGCGGCGGAATGCCAACGGGCGGAAAACCTACGAGATCTGAGTATTTTGTAAAAGGAACTGAGCCAACAAGTGAATCTGCAATTTATAGAAAAAAGGATGACAAGATTTATATCTGGATTAGAGAATCAGATCCGGTTTCAACAGACGGAAAAAATCTATGGCAAGAAGGAATTGATAAATGGGTCGAAGAATTTCATAAAGATGATTCTTTGTATCATCCACCTTCCGAGGTAACAAATCAGGGGGATAGCAATTCCCAGACTCCAACTCCTACTTCACAGTAGCGCTGAATTTTTCGGATACAGATTTTATTATCTGGGTTCTTATTTCGGCTACTTCTTCATTTGTTAAATTTTTATCTGGTGCCTGGTAGATTATATGAAAAGTTTTCGCATTTTCGAACTGATCTTTGAGCGCCACTTCTGTAATTAAAAAGCTTTGAAGTTTTATTTCCTCTATTACATCTTCTGTATTTATTTCTTCCCCCAAAACAAAAGTTATATCCTCAACGATTGGCGGAAATTTCGCTAAAGCCTTATAGGTTTTCCTTAATGTTGCGTGTTTTAATAATGCTTCAAATGATAATTCAAAATCAATAATATTATTATTTAGAATTTCTACATATCCCAGTTCGTCGTTTCCTATATTTATGTTTGCACCTCTCGCGTCCTGTCTATTTTTAAACTTATAATTTTTAATTCCTAAATCATCAAAAAGATTTTCTAAAATTCCCTTAACTTCATAAAAAGAAACATCTTTCCTTTTTATAACTCCTGAGAGCATTAGGCATTCCTGCGGAAGATCAGTGGTCTTTTTATATATATTAGATAGTTCAAATATTTTAATTGATTCTCTTTTTTTATTATCCTCGGTCACTCGTAAGAGACTCGGAACCAAACTGTTTCTTAAATATTCCATATCTTCGGTTAGTGGATTTTTAAGTTTTACTGCTTTCTCAATTGGCCCATCAAATAAATCTTCAGAAATTAAAGAATAGCTATAGACTTCAGTAAAACCCCAATATTTGAATGCATTTTTTACTCTTTGCTCCAGATTAAAGGTATTTAAATAAGGAGTATTTTTGTTATTCAAAAATCCGGGAATTATACTTGGAAGCTTATGATACCCATAAACTCTTGCGATTTCCTCAATAATATCTTCTTCAATTAAAACTTCAGATGCGCGAATTGTGGGCACGTTTACTTCTAAGATTTCTTCAGATTTCTTAACTCTAAAGCCAAGTTTTTCTAGAATATCTATAGATTTAGCGACAGGAACTTCTACACCAATTATTTTATTTATTTTCTCGACAGTTATTTTTATGATGTTCGTCTTTGATTCATTTGGATAAATATCTAGAGTTTTTGAAATTACTTTTCCATTGGCAATTTTTTCATAAAGTTCTACCCCCCTGTTAAAAGCGTCTATCATTAGTTCCGGATCAATCCCCTTCTCGTTAATAATTGCCGCCTCAGTTCTTATGCCCAGATTCATGGATGTAGCTCTAATTTTTTTTGGATTATTATTATCTAAGAAAAATAAAATTCTTTTTGTTGTGTTTTGAACTACCGAATTTTTTGTTCCCATAACTCCAAGTAAATCTATAATTTCCCCAGAGCCATTATCGGCTACGATGTCTCCGCCTAAGAGTCTATATTTTTTCCCGTCAAGAGTTGTTAGTTCTTCCCCAGCTTTTGACTCTCTAATTATCATCTTCTTGGTGTTTAGTAAATCGTAATCAAAGACGTGACATGGGTGTCCGATTTCTCTCATTACATAATTTGTCACATCAATTAAATTATTAAGACTTCTTATTCCGGACCGTTCAAGTCTTTCTTTTATTTCCCTAGGACTGTCTCCTATTTCAACTTCCATCACAACCGCCATAATTCTGTTGACTAATTTTGGATCATTTACGATTTCAATCGGAAAAGAAATATTTGCGGTTGGGGCTTTGGAAATTTTTATATCCCTAAATTTTGCAACTGGCTTTTCGATAACTGCTCCTGCTTCCCTAGCAATTGATCGAACGCTCATGAGATCTGGTCTATTTGTAGTTACCTCAATATCATAAACTTCATCGTTATCTACATTCTCAATTCTTTCGACTGATACGCTTGTTAGAGAAAGTTCACGGGCGATCTCTTTACTTGTCGCTTTTGTTTCTAAAAATTCTCTAAGCCAACTATCAACTATTTTTATATTCATTCGTCCAAGCTCGGCTTTATGCCTTCATCCTCCCTTCGGTTGGATTTTGGCTTTTCGCCGGCTTCTCCTCTTCAAAATTTTTCAAATTTTGTTTCATATGTACTTTTATTAGAACTGTTCTAAGAAATCTAATTTGTTGCTATACAAAAGTCTTAAATCGTCGATTTCAATTCCCTCTTTCATCATTAGAACTCTTTCTACTCCCCAGCCAAATGCGAAGCCATTAAATTCCTTAGGATCAATTCCACTGTTTCGTAGAACATTCGGATGAACCATTCCTGCTCCACCCATTTCAAGCCATCCCTCTTTACACAACTTGCACCCTTTTCCTTCACATACTCCACAGCTTACATCTACTTCAAAAGATGGCTCTGTAAATTCGAAATGATAAGGTCTAATTCTGGCTTGTCTATTTTCTCCAAAATATGATTTTACAAAATAATCGAGAACTCCTTTTAGATTTACAATTGATAAATCTTTGTCAATTGCGAGTCCTTCAAACTGATGAAACATAGGAGTATGCGATACATCTGATTGACGTCTGTAACACTTTGCAATATTTAACATTTTTATAGGTGGCTTTGAATTCTCCATTTCTCTAATTTGACCACTTGATGTATGAGGAGTTAAAAGCATCGGACCAAACTTTGAGTTAGGTTTTGCGTCTATAAAAAATGTTTCCCAGTCGTCTCTTGCGGGATGTCCTTCCGGAAAATTTAGGGCTCCGAATGCATGCCAATCCCACTCTACTTCGGGATATCTAACTCTACTAAAGCCTATTCGATCAAAGATAGTTGTGATTTCAGAAATTGCTTGAGTTATAAGATGATGATGCCCAAGCGGCGGACGTATTCCGGGATTTGTTACATCAATTTTTTCTATCTTTGCGCGAGTTTCTCCGTGTTTTGCATCTTTCGTTTTTTCTTTAAGAGTTTCTTCAATTGTCGCTTTAACTTCATTTGCCAAAACGCCAATTTCTTTTCTTTGTTCTGGATCAATTTTTGGTAACTGTTTAAGAAGAAGTGTGAGCGCACCGCTTCTGCCTAAAAACTGCATTTTTATTTCCTCTAATTCTTCTGGGTCTTCTGTGTCCAGAATTAGACTCATTGCATTATTTTTAATGTTAATTAATTCATTTTCCATTAACTTAAGTATATCGAATTTGAG
>CAYXTY010000028.1:1813-8433 GCA_964468505.1 uncultured Gammaproteobacteria bacterium | reverse complement strand
ATTTTTACTTTACTTTTTATTGCAATAATTTTTACATTTCTTATAAAAAATATAAATTTAACATTAATTGATAAGAGGCTAGTGGCTGGTCTAGTAATTACTTCTTCGGTAATGCTTTTGTCATTTATTTACAACGAAAATCCAACTTGGGGTTATTACTTCATTGGTGTGGAAATATTATTTATGCTTTTTACTGGATTATTTTTAAGTAAATTATCCAGAGGGAAATATATAATTATTTTCTGCTTAATCATTTCGATAATAAATCATCGGGAAGATTTATATAGTGTAATTGAGAAAAATAATTTTACTAATTCCGATTTAGGTACAAGAACCCATATTGCTGAAAATATATTTAATGATTCCGAAAAAGACTTTAGCTATATAGCTTACAGTTCTGCAATTTACACATATGAATTCGACTACTTATTTAGGTGGCTGGATGAAAAAAATTTGAAAAATGTTGATCCTAATTCTGATATTAAATATGTTATTATCCCGAAGGTTAATAAGGAAATAGCAGAAGATTTTATAAATTATAAAACACCAAGTAATGATTTCGAATTAATTAAAAAATGGGAGATTCCAGATGGTACAACGGTCTACAAAATGGTAAAAAATTAGTATGCTTAAAAAATATAAATTAATTCTTCTTTTAATCATCTTTATCGCATTTGTGCTTAGATTTTACAAAATAGACACAAATCCTCCCGGACTATATATTGATGAAGCTGCAATTGGGCATAATGCATATGAAATTTTAACAACAGGTAGGGATGAGTATGGATACAAATTCCCTTTATTCTTTAAATCTTTTGGAGACTATAAAATGCCAGTCTACATTTACTCAACCTCTCTATCAATGTCTGTGTTTGGGAAAAATGAATTTGCAGTAAGATTTCCATCAGCATTTTTTGGAGTATTAACAGTTCTTCTTGTGTATTTGTTGGTAAAAAAAGTTTTATCAATTGAAAATGAATTTTCTAGTATTAAATCAGAAAGATTAGCGTTGCTTTCTGCATTTTTGATAGGAATTTCCTCATGGCATATACATTTTTCCAGAGGTGGATTTGAGACAAATCAAGCGATGTTTTTATTTCTTCTTGCACTGTATCTCGCGCTTTCATATTTAAAAAATAAAAAATTTGCAAACGTTTTTGTATCAGCTATTTTGTTTGCTTTTAGTGTATACACCTATCATTCTTATAGAATCATTTCTCCTTTGTTCTTTGGCGCATTTTCTGTTATTTGCTTTTATAAATATAAACTGGAAAGGAAATGGATTATATCTTCAGTTGTTGTTTTTGCCATTTTGTTTTTGCCAATTTTATTATTTAGTTTTTCAGGTCAGGGTTCAGCGAGGTTTAGCGCAACAAGTGTTTTTTCAGAACTTGGAGAATTAACTATTGCTCAAAAAATCATAGAATATCCTTTTGCAATCCTAAAAAATTATCTATCTTATTTTTCATTTTATTATTTATTTGACACTGGGGATGGAATAGGGAGACATCAAATTCCAGAATTTGGACTGCTTTTTAAATGGCAGTTGCCATTTTTGTTAATTGGTTTATATTCAATATTAAAATTAAAACGAAATCTATTTAAAAAAATAATTATTTTTATTTTATTAATTTCCCCTCTTCCTGCTTCTTTAGCTGTGCCGAGTCCTCATTCTTTGCGCTCGCTTTTAATGGTGTTTCCTTTAATAATTTTGGTTTCAATGGGATTAGTTTATTTCTTTGATAATTTTAAGAGGCTTAGGTTATTTTTATTTTTTGGAGTAGTAGTTTTAGCAGCTTTTGAGTTTATTTTTTACTCGCACTATTATTATGTTCATTATCCATTAATTAATGCTAAGGATTGGGGATCAGGGTATAAAGAAATTGTAATTGACTCTGAAAAGTTAAGAAGCGATTATGATTATGTAATTATTGATAAGAATTTGAATTTCGCTCCGATTTACTTTGAATTTTATTCTGATAATCCAGTCCCTCAGATGGTTGAGGTGTCTTGGAGTAAGCCGAAGGTATGGCAGGATAAAAAAGTTCTTTATATTAGACCATTTTATGGTCCTACAACATCGCCTGAAATGATTCATGAAATTTATTTAGATAAAAATAATAAAGAAGTGGTTTCTCAGTTTTGGAAATTATGAAAATAAAAATATTTATAGCACTAATGGTATTGCTCCAGTTGATTCCATTGAAAGCCTGGACAGCATGCAAGAATTTTTTTGATTTTTATCATTTTTCTCTCTTTGATTTAGAGCTTCAGCTTATTTATGCAATAAATCATGATCAAGGTTTGCCAGTTTTAGTTGCAAGAATTTTCCACAATAAGCTGCTCCAGTTTTTCATCGATATATATAAGAGATATACCCATTTCCTGGATCCTGGACTCTTAATTACTCTTTTAACATTTGTAGGAGTAGCTGGTGTTTTGTTAGCGATCTGGTATTTTCTTAATTCAAATAAGAAAGATAAAAAAGTATTTTTACTTATCACTGTTTCGTTTTTGGTTCCTTTAATCGACGTTGTCTTTAATCTTAATATTCCATTTGTAATAAAATTATTCTTGGTCGCAATTCCTTTTAATCTACTTTCAATATATGGCCATATGAGGTTTTTGGGCTCAGGAAATAAGAAGATTGCTTATTTGACATATTTTATTTTAATTTCACTTTCGATATATTGGATGGTGTTAATTCCAGATCAAGCGCTTAAATATTGTGAAATGCCATAGGGTTTGTGTAGAATAACTATATGAAAATACTTGTTACGGGTGGCGCAGGTTACATAGGTTCAATAACTGTTAAATATCTCCAAAGAGAAGGGCATGAGGTGGTAGTAATAGATAATCTTTCTTTCGGTCACAAAGAAGCTGTAAGCGGAAATTTAATAATTGGTGATCTTAAAGATAAAGAATTCGTATTTGAAAATTTAGGGAAACACGAGTTTGATGGTGTTATACATTTTGCAGCATCAGCCCTAGCAGGAGAATCGATGAAAGATCCCTATAAATATTTCAATAATAATATTCAAGGAGGGCTTAATCTTTTAGAGTTCATGCGAGAAAAGAATATTAAAAATATAATATTTTCCTCAACTTGTGCTATTTATGGAACTCCTAAGAATCTGCCTGTAACTGAGGCTGAATCTAAAAAACCAGAGAGTGTTTATGGGGATTCAAAGCTTATGTTTGAAAATATTTTAGATTGGTATGAGAAAGTGTATGGCATAAGACATGTTAATTTAAGATATTTTAATGCAGCAGGGGCTGCTCTTGATGGCTCAATTGGGGAGATGCATTCTCCTGAAACTCATATAATTCCAATAGCCATAGAATGCGCTAAGAATAATACTGCCTTTTCACTTTTTGGCAATGATTATCAGACTAAAGACGGAACATGCGTTAGGGATTATATTCATGTTGAAGACTTAGCGATTGCTCACTTAAATTCTCTAAATTATCTAATAGATGGAAAGGAAAGTACCAGTATTAATTTAGGAACTGGGGAAGGGTATTCTAATTTAGATATTCTAAACGCAATTAAAAAAATTAGCGGTAAAGATTTTCCTGTGGAAATAAAGCCCAGGAGAGATGGTGATCCAGCTATGATTTATGCAGATAATACAAAAGCTAGGGAAGTAATAGGCTTTAATCCTCAATATTCTGATATCGATACTATAGTTAAAACCGCTTGGCAGTGGCATATAAAAAATGGCTAAGAAGATTGTATTAATTTTCTGTATTTGCTTGTTTCTTCTCGTGCCAGGAGGTGTTAGCGCAGAATCCTCTTATGTACTTCCATACCCTTCATATATGCCAGGTAATTTTTTCTATAAACCAAGACTTATTATTTCAGAATTAAGTAAATATATTTACTTTGGAGACTTCGGTAAGTACGACTACAATCTAAAGGAATCAGATCATTATTTAGTAGAAGCAAAAATATTATTTGATTATAAGCAGTATTTACTTGCGACAAATGCTCTTAAAAAATCAGATGAATATTTTGGGAAGATTTATCCAAATCTTGAAAATGCTAAGAGAAACGGAAAAGATATTTCAGAACGAGAACTAAAGCTTAAGGAAGCTTCCAGAAAACACATGGAAACATTAGGGCATTTGGGGGAACATTTACCCGATGCGGTAGACTGGAATCCGGAAGATTCAACTGGCACAAATTTAAAATTAAAAGAAATAATAGAAAGTTCGATAAATACCAGAAATAGCGTTTTATGAAAGCATTGATTTTAGGTTACGGGATATTTCTCTTAGGCTTTACTCTTTTTACATATTTATTTGTAGATCTAAATTTGATTTATATGAAAGATCTTTATACTGGTTTTGCGAATCATAATAGAGAGTTGGTTAGTGTTATTTATGTAGTTTTTATTTCAATTTTTTTTCTGTTTTATATTTTCTTTTTAAGGAATATTAATCAAAAAATTCTAATGAATCTTATTATTCTTTCTGTTGCATTCTTGTTTTTATCTTATCCTGCGATTTTGTCATATGATATTTTTAATTATATTTTCACAGCTAAAATTTTAGTCTGGTATCAAGAGAATCCATTTATAGTGATGCCAATAGAATTTTTAGGTGACCCATACTTGAGCTTTACTCATGCTGCTAATAAAGTTGCTCTTTATGGCCCTTCATGGATAGGGATGACAACCCTACCTTATTTATTGGGTTTCAATAATTTTATTCTTACATTGTTTAATTTCAAGCTTTTCGTAGTAGTTTTTTATTTTGGAATTATATACTTAATCTACAAGTTTACAAAAAACATTGGGAGCGTTGCATATTTTGCATTAAGCCCACTAGTTCTAATTGAGACATTTGTTTCAGGGCATAACGATGTTTCAATGATGTTTCTTGCTCTTCTGTCAATATATTTATTAAAAAAAGATAAAATAATTCTTGCTCTTTTTTTCCTGTTTGCTTCAGTATTAATAAAGTACGCAACTATTTTTCTTTTACCCATATTTATTTATTATCTATTTCTTAAATTTAAAAAAAGAAAGATCGACTGGGAAAAGATCTATATATTTTCTTCACTTCTAATGCTTGTAGTGTTTATTCTATCTCCAATTCGAGAAGAAATTTACCCCTGGTATGGAATATGGTTTTTAACTTTTATTGCCATCACAAATAATAAGAAACTTAAGATATTGGGTTTTGTACTATCCTTTGGCTTGTTGCTTAGATATGTTCCATACATGTACCTAGGAACTCATTTTGGAATAACACCAGCTCTTAAAATTCTCGTAACATATGTTCCAATAATTGGATTCTTATTATATTTAGTAAAAGATTTTAAAAATATTTCAAAAAAATACTTGAGAAATGAAAATAAGTAATTATAAATTTTTAATTGCTTCAATATTCATATCGTTATTTTCTGTAATTTCTCTTCTAAAACCGGGACTTGCGCCAACTCATGATGGGGAATTTCATGTTTTAAGATTTGAACAATTTTTTAAGTCTATAAACCAGGGGACGCTTTATCCTAGATGGGCTCAAGATTTTAACAGCGGTTATGGAATTCCTTTATTTAATTATGTTTATCCTCTCCCTAACTACGTAGCATCATTTACCCATCTTTTAGGTTTTAGTTTTATTGATTCATTAAAAATAAATATGATTCTAGCAACAGTCGTTGGATCAATTTTTTTCTATCTATGGACACGTAGGTATTGGGGAGGATGGGGGGCTTTGGTTAGCTCAGTTTTTTATGCATATTCACCCTATCATCTCTTAGATATTTATGTGAGGGGCTCAGTTGGAGAAGTATGGAGTTTGGGTCTTGCTCCAGGACTTATGTGGAGTTATCTTTCGTATTTTGAGTCAAAAAAAATAAAATATTTTGTTCTTTCCGCAATTTTCTTAAGCTTAATAGTGCTTGCTCATAATATTCTAGCAATTGTCTTTTTTTCTTTTTTTCTTCTTTATGCATTTTTTCTAACACTCACAAAGAATCAAAAAACAAAAAATAAAATAAAAGAATTAACTGGTGTTGTTTCCATATCTATTTTAGGAATAGGGCTTTCTGCGGTTTTTTGGATGCCTGCAATTTTTGAAACTAAATATGTCAGGGGTCTTCAGATTTTTGATCCGACCCAGCATTTTCCAGTGGTTTATAAGCTGATTTATTCATCTTGGGGATATGGATTTTCAGGGGTAAATGTTCCCGATCAAATGTCTTTTCAAATTGGCATTATAAATATCTTAGTAGTTCTTGTATCTGTACTAATTTTTATTTTTAAAAAAAGATTAAAAACGGTTTTATTTTTTCTAATTTTATTTACAGTAACCGTGTTTTTGATTACACCATACTCCAAATTTATTTGGCAAAATATTCCACTCATAGCATATGTGCAATTTCCATGGAGGCTTCTGAGCCTGGTAATACTTATAGCGTCATTCCTAGCAGGTTTTGTAGTGTCAAAGGACTTAATTAAGAATGAGCGAATAAGATTTGCTGGCGCATTGTTATTAATTGTCATATGTATTGCTCTTTCACGCAGTTACATTAAGGCTCCATTTCATCATGAAAGAAACGATGCATACTATTTAGGACGAGAGAATTTCACTCAGGGAACCAATAGCCC
>CAYXTY010000028.1:0-1713 GCA_964468505.1 uncultured Gammaproteobacteria bacterium | reverse complement strand
CTTTCTCTGTTTTGTTTGTTTATGTGGGAGAAATACATTAAAATTAAGAAATGAGGGTAGCAATTGATGTATCTCCAATAACTTCAGGACATTTTCTTCAGCATAGAGTTAGGGGAACGGGATTTTATCTAAACAATCTCAAAGACGCGTTAACCGAGGTTTATGGTAAGGATGAATTCATTTTTGTTAAAAGAGGGGAAAAGATTCCTTCTTCAATTGATCTAATTCATTACCCATATTTTGAACCATTTTTTATAACACTTCCATTAAGAAAGACTGTAAGGACAGTAATTACAGTTCATGATTTAACTCCATTAGTTTTCAAGAGCGATTTTCCTGCAGGCGTAAAAGGGGTTGCTAAATGGCAAATTCAGAAAAAAGTTCTAAAAAATTCTGATTTGATAATAACTGATTCAGAATCTTCAAAAAAAGATATTGTTAAAATTGTGGGATATGAAGAGTCTAGAGTAAGGGTAATTTATCTTGCAGCTGCAAAGCATTTCAGACAAATTACAGAAGAAAAAAAGAAAGAAATAGTTAAAAAGTTTAATCTACCTAATAGTTTTGTCCTTTATGTTGGGGATGCTACTCCAAATAAAAATCTACCAAGGCTTATAGAATCTATAAATAAAACTCATTACCCATTGGTAATAGTTGGCCAAGCATTTAAGAATACAGACTACGATAAAAGAAATCCCTGGAATAAAGACTTAAAAAAGGCTCAGGAGGAAGCCGCAAAAAATAAAAACATTATTTCGTTAGGTTTCGTTCAGGATGAAGATTTAGTTGCTCTTTATAATGCTGCGACAGCTCTTGTAATGCCGTCTCTTTATGAAGGATTTGGATTGCCAATTCTTGAAGCGATGCAATCAGGATGTCCTGTAATAACATCTAAATCCGGATCGCTTTCAGAGGTTTCGGGAAATGGTGCGCATTTCATTGATCCAATGAATGTTGAATCAATTAAAGAAGGAATTGAGGCGGTGTTTAGTGATGAAAAACTTAGGGAAAGTTTAATAAAGCGTGGATTTGAAAATGTGAAAAAATTCTCATGGGAAAAAACAGCCAAAGAAACATACCTAGCGTACCAAGAAGTTCTTAAGGTCTAGTAAATGCAAAAAATAAAGAATCTTATATTAAACAGTTTGAGGCATGATTTAATTTCCGGTAGTTTTTTTGTGCTAATTGGAACTACAGCGTCAAGTTTCTTAGCCTTTATTCTTAACGTTTATTTCGCAAGAAGCTTAACATATTCAGATTATGGAACGTTTGCGAGTCTTATGTCGCTTATTACGCTTGTGACAATTCCCGCAAGTTCCCTGTCAGCCATTATTGTAAGATACGCAGCGCAATTTTTCTCCAAAAAAGAAGAGGATAAGGCAGGAGCATTTTATATCAAAGCCTTTAAGTATCTTTTAGTTTTTAGTTTAATTTTAAATCTTGGTGTCATAATATTTTCCTCTTTCATTCTTTCATTTTTAAAAATTAATGAACTTGGACTAGTGATCCTGGTAGGATTTTCAATCGCAATTTTTTATCTAGCCACATTAAATATGGCTTTTATTCAAAGCATGTTAAGGTTTAAGCTTTTGGGAACACTTTTCCTTGTGGGAGGATTTGGTAAATTAATTGCAGGAGTATTATTTATACTGCTGGGTCTTAGAGTTTATGGTGCATTAGGTGCAGTTATTTTTTCCTCAATATTAGGGTTTT
>CAYXTY010000027.1:6213-8467 GCA_964468505.1 uncultured Gammaproteobacteria bacterium | reverse complement strand
GCTTCTGCGTTTATAAAAATTTCTTCAATCAATAAAGAGCTTGAAGAAATACAGAATGATCTTTTGGAAATTGGATCTTCCCTAGCAGTTTCATCTACCTTGCCGGCTCCTCAGATTGCGAATAGGCCTGCGGAGTTTGAAAAATTAATTGATAAATTAACCCGCCAAATGCCCCCGTTAAATCAGTTTATTCTTCCTGGTGGGGGAAGAGGAGGCTCTCTTGTTCATGTTGCGCGTACGATTGCTAGACGAGCCGAAAGACGCATAGTAGATCTCGCTAAGACCGAAGAGATTGATAATACTATTATTGTTTACCTGAATCGTTTGTCAGATTTACTTTTTACAATTGCACGTTATGTGAACTTTAAGGAAAAAAAGAAAGAAAAAATCTGGAGGAAAAAATGAGCCCTGATGTTAGGCCTCAAGCCCCAGACCTGTCCCATGACATTCTAGCTAGGAGAGGTTCTCAAATTGACAGAAGGATAAATACAAGCCTAGCAGCGGTAATGCTAACAAATTCTCTAGTAGCTACGCCTGTTATTTCTCCGCGTCAGATAGAATTTTCGCCTGCTGCGCCTAATGGAGTTGTTGAAGAAAGTATTGGAGATTATGAGCCTCTTGGATTTGAGAGTGTAACTGTTTTTGGAACCAACTTGCCTCAAGCTAAAAGTATTGATATCGATTTGACCCCGCGCCTAGAAGAGAGGCCTATCGTTATAGATTCGAGTAAGCGTGCTGCTGCATATGATTTTAATCTCGATGTTATTGCGAGGGAAAGTATAGAAAGTGTGGAAGACCCCGTGCTTAGGCAGCAAAAACTAGAAGAACAAAAAAGATATGTTAAGACACAAGTTGAAACTCTTTTAGGAGAAAAAATGCATGTTCTTCTAAGGGTAACTAGATATGACTTAAAAGACGGAAAATTTTACGGAGAAGATATGCCTGGTCCTGCAATCGAATCTTTTAAAAAAGGAAGAGACCACAGGAGACTGCATGGCAACTCTGTGGATCATAAAAGAGAAGATGCCGAAATAGACGGAATATCGCTTATTGAAGAAAGAATGGCTGAAGCTGAGGTTGGAGATGAAGAGTTCTTTGCATCTCCTCCTGGTGGTACTTATCCTGGAAACTTTTACGATATTGTTACAAAAAGAGCTGATGAAAGGGGAGAATACGTAGAGTTTAGGAGATATAGTTCAGCTTTAAGTTATGATGAGTATAGAGATTTTTATAGAGAAATGGGCGTTGAAACTCCTGACGTGCCCACAGACGCTTTTTTTCTTAGTACCCCAATTCAAATAAAAGATTCTAGATTTCAAGATGCAGACGTTTTGCATGCCCATCTTCATCGAGACCATGAATATATGGAAAGGGAGGAATTCCAGGATATTATGCGTTACTCAAGCGGAGTATTAGAAAATTATGCTGCAAATCCAACTCTTTTTAATCTTAGAGCTGCAATTAATAAGGCTGATCAGGTGAGAAAGATGAGAGAAAATGGAATAGAGGTCATTATGAATTATAGTGTAGTTGATTTAAATAGAGAAATTTTGGCTTTAGGGTCTAAGAAGGTAGATCTAGAAAATTTACCGTGCGGAAATTTAAATCTAAACGATGCCGAAGGGCCGGCAGAAACAGTCAGTGCTTTTGATAGAAGCTATGAATTTGATGCAGTTGGTGCATGTGTTTCATGCGGTAGAGAAGGGATGTTAGGGCCATGCGGACTTTGTGAGCCATGTGATGCAAAAGCGCGAAGAGAACAGAAAAAGCTCAAATAGTTGTTAGTTTTTTGTGAGGATTATTTCAAGCCCCTTAGCTTTATTGTGATAATATAGTTATATGAATGAAGATCAAAATTTAATACCTAAAATTCCGGTTGCTGCAGCTCCATCTGAGGCAGAAAAGTTGGCTAGAGCTGAGATTGCACAGGCTGATGATTTCGCACAAGCAACACATCAACTGCCTGTGATTGCAGAAGAACTTTCTGGATTTATAAAGCCGGTAGCTGTGCCTGAGCATTCACTTGAAGGAACAGGAGCGGTGCAGACTCCCGCAAAGCTTTCTATGGTAGACGGATCTGGAATTAGTTTACCTGATGGATTTGGAACGCCTGAAGCTGCAATCGCGGCAACAAAAGGAAAAGCTACTGAAGGTTCAACTGGGGCTGGTTTGGTTTACGAAAGACAAATAGATAGAAAGGCGGCTTAAATATAATGGGAAATCCTTTCGCTTTAATGTTTAACATGATGTTGGC
>CAYXTY010000027.1:0-6113 GCA_964468505.1 uncultured Gammaproteobacteria bacterium | reverse complement strand
GTATTATCATTTGAAATTGTCGGAATGCCAGGAGATATCAGATTTTTTATTTCCGTTCCCAATAAATATAAAGATTTTGTAGAAAAGCAGATAAACGGAGCCTATCCAGATGCTGAGATAAAAGAAGTAACTGAAAAAACTTCCTTAAAAGAAGGGTTTGTGGTGGGAAATGACTATAATATTTTCGGAGAAAATTCTAAGGTGGCTTTTGCTCAGTTAGGGCTTAAAAAAGATAATTATGAATCAATTAAAACATATAAAGAATTTGCAGTAGATCCACTGTCTACTATAACTTCAGTTCTCGCAAAAATGACTGAAGGAGAGGGAGCTGCGATTCAAATTGTTATTTCTCCAGCTGAGTCAGCATGGAAAAAATTAGGTAAAGATCATGTATCTCATACTAAAAAAGAGGAAGCAAATCCTGAAACGGCAAAATATTCAGTTGACGCAAAAGAACTTGAATCAATAGAATCTAAAGTTAGTAAGCCTGGGTTTAATACAGTAGTTAGGCTAGTTGTTGCGTCCTCTACTAAAGAGACTGCTGAAGCTCATCTAAGTAATATTAAAAATGCTTTTAGTCAGTTTAATGGCCACAATTCATTCACAAAAGTGAGCGTAAAAAGGCAAAAAGCATTTATGGATGATTTTATTTATAGATATCATCAAAAGCGTGGTGCTCCTTCGATCTTAAGCTCAGAAGAACTGGCTACGATTTTCCATTTTCCAAATAAATCTGTTGCAACTCCTCATATTTTCTGGGTTAGCTCCAAGAGGGCTCCGGTCGCAGCGCATGTTCCAACAACTGGGCTTTTCTTAGGGAAAAGCATATATAGAGGATTGTCTCGAGATGTTCATGTAGAGAGAGATGATAGAAGAAGACACACATATATCATCGGAAAAACCGGAACTGGAAAAACAGAGTTTCTTAAGCAAATGATTCTTCAGGATATTAAAAATGGAGAGGGAGTCGGGGTTGTGGATCCTCATGGAGATCTTATTGAAGATATATTACAGATGATTCCTCCGGAGAGAGCAGAGGATGTAATCTTATTTGATCCATCAGATACGAGTAGGCCAATGGGTCTAAACATGTTAGAGGCTGATACTGAAGAAGAAAAGCATTATGTGGTGTCCTCAATAGTCGGACTTATGTATAAGCTTTATGATCCTAATAAAACTGGAATCATCGGACCTCGTTTTGAGCACGCAATCAGAAACGCGATGCTTACAGTTATGAGTAGAAAAGGGAGCACTTTTATTGAGGTTGTTCGTGTTTTAACTGATGCAAATTTTGTTCAGGAGCTTCTTCCTCACGTTCAGGATCCAATTGTCCGCAGATATTGGACTGATCAGATTGCTCAGACTTCTGACTTTCACAAATCAGAAGTTTTAGATTACATCGTTTCTAAGTTCGGTCGTTTCGTTACAAATAAAACCATGAGAAATATTATTGGCCAATCTGAGTCTGCGTTTAACGTGAAAGAAGTTATGAATAATCAAAAAATTCTCCTTATAAACCTTTCAAAAGGAAAGATAGGAGAAGAGAATTCAAGCTTCTTAGGTTTGATTTTAGTTCCGAAGATTTTGATTGCAGCTATGAGTAGGCAAACTATGCCTATGGATCAGAGAAAAGACTTCTTTCTTTATGTTGACGAGTTCCAGAACTTTGCAACTCCTGACTTCGCTCAGATTCTTTCAGAAGCTAGAAAATACCGCTTGGATTTAATAGTTGCCAACCAGTTTATAGGGCAGATGGAGGAAGAAGTTAAAAATGCTATTTTTGGAAACGTAGGAACATTGGCCGCTTTTAGAGTAGGAGTGACCGATGCGAATTATCTGGCTCATGAATTCCAGCCTACATTCTCAGAAGCAGATCTAATAAATATTGACCGTTTTAATTGTTATATGAGAACAGTTGTGAACGGAGAGCCAGTGCCTCCATTCTCTTTTGATACTACAAAAGATATGGATGAGGAGCAGGCTGCTAAAAATCCAAGAGTTGCAGAATTAATAAAAGAACTGTCTCGTCTTAAATACGGAAAAGATGTAAATGTAATAGAGCAGGTAATAGGCCAACGTGCTCAGCTCTAGTTTAGCCTCTAGCAATTAGCAATTAGCATCCAGAATTTAGTATAATGAGGATCGTTTGGGGCTAGTAGCTCAGTGGTAGAGCGCTACTCTTATAAAGTAGATGTCCTTGGTTCGATCCCAAGCTAGCCCACTCTTTAACTAGATCCTTCAGGTAATTTCTGTCCTCCAATTTGTTGTGTGTCAGAAATTGGCGAAGTCAAAACATCACGTATTTGAGCAGCAAATATTTTAGCAGGAGCAATCGCTTTTTGATCTCTAAATTCAACAAATTCTCCCGCCTTGGAACTTGCAAATCTAATATGCGGCGCTCTGTGCCTACTATGAGGGTAGTCACGAGAAGGATGATTAGTCAATATCAAATCAATGTCGCCTGTCATTACGCTGTGAGTTCTAACGCTTAGATTATTCGCTGCATCGAACTTGAAGGTTAGCATAGTTATGTCTGGCAGAAATATTGTTAATTCTCTTCCTAATGTATCATTATCAGTAACAGAACGATTAAAAATATAATGTAAGCCTAAAGGAGTTTGTCTTGTTTCTTCTAGGAACCCGGATTCTGTAACGCTTTGCCAGCCTGAATCAACCAAAGTCTGACCAAACTCTCTTTTTAATCTTTCTATCTGAGCTGCAAGAGATCTTCCTTTAATTTCGATAGGAGAGGTAGGTGATTGTTCACTCCTCATGATTAAAGTTCTGAGAGAACTTGTGATTCTGAGGCTCTGTCTGGAACGTATTCTAAATATCTTTCAGTTGTAGATAGTCTCTTGTGGCCAAGGATTTTGCTTAGTAAAACTATAGAAGCTCCGTGTTTTAAATGATGAGCTACAAATGTGTGTCTTAAATCGTTAACTTTAGCGTTTTTGATCTCAGCTAATCTAAAGTATCTCTCTACTGAAGTTCTAATGTTTCTAATTAAGAAAGGTTTACCAGACTTAGTAATGAATAAATGATCTTCTGTTACTTTTGGGCGAATATCTAGATACCTTTTTAAGGCTTCCTGAGCCCTTTTATTAAGGGGTACTAGGCGTTCTCCGTGTTTCTCCATTGCTGGGATATGAAGTGACTCTTTTTGGATGTCTGAAAGTCTTAATGCTGTTAATTCTCCAATTCTAATTCCAGTTTGAAGTAAAAGCTCAATAATTGCTGACATTCTCGCGTCATTTCTAGCTGCATCACGCAATGCTCTATATTCGGTAGGAGTTAAGATTCTAGGAGGAGCAAGCTGATATTTAGGGTGTGCGACTAAAAGGGAAGGGTCATCTGTAATGAATTCATTAATTTTTAAAAACCTATAAAAAGTTCTCGTAGAATTGATTTTTCGAGAAATTGACTTAGGAGTATAGCCGTCATTATTCATTTTAGCTAAGAAAGCTTCTATGTCTTCCTTAGAAACATCATGAACATGCTGTCTTTCGAGCTCATTTAAGAACCCAACCAGCTGCTCGATGTCTTTTCCGTATGCTACAATTGTAGAGGTTGAGTGACCTTTATCTTTTAGAAAACTTTTGAACTGCGAACTGGCATCAACGAGTTTTATTTGATTCATAATGGCCTATAATATCACAGTTCTGAGCTCGTAGTCAACTATGAAAAAAATAATTTTCTTCATCGCAATTGTTATCTGTATTCTTATAATTAACACACTTGTACGCTCAATTTATGACTTATGGAGCAAGCAGGATTTAGTTGTAACTGCAGAAAATGATTTAAAGCGAGAAAAAAGGGAGAATGATAAGTTAAAACAGCAATTAGTTCTAGTTCAGGATGAAAATTTCATAGAAACTGAGGCTAGAAATAAGCTTTTTATGGTTAAGCCAGGGGAGTCTGGAGTGATTGTGCCATCTGAGCTTATTCAGAAAAAGGATAAAAAAGAGGTAGAAAATATTCCAAACTGGCAAAAATGGGTGAATTTATTTAAGAATTAAGACTCTTTTATCTTAATTTCGCTCTCAACTTGAGGTGAGTCGAATAGTTTTGAAGCAGATCCACCCCGCAGGAATAATTCCATAAATCGGTCCTCATGCCCTGATGAGCCTGGTGCGAATGCTAATTCTCCTTCGTGAATGTTAAAAGTTCCGTCAGTGTAAGTAGCTACATGTTTTTTAGCATTAATTTCTACGGTTAACATTTGCCCTGGTTTATATTTAGCTTCAGATGAATAAATCGATGTTTTAATATTTCCATATCCGTCAATTGAGGCTATTAATTTTTTTGGGGCATCTGGAATTATACTTATGCTCTCGGGAATGCCTATAAAAGATTTATCTTTTTTTATCATTTTAGCTACAGGGAAAGGATATTTATCTCGACTTCGGAATTGAGATCCTTCATTTTCTACAATTACATGGTGAAATTTATCTATAAATGGTTTTATAAAAGAGAAATTATAGCCTGCGTTTATTCCTACCAATTCAAATCCATTTTTAAGTTTTGCGTACATGAGAACTTCTCCTTTATTATTTTTTTGAGCATGCTTCTTGTCTTTTCTTGGTGCTGTATTAGAAAAAATGTAAGTATTCTTTAGATTTGGAGTGAGAGCTACCTGGTAAATCCAGAATCCTGTATTAACTGTAGAGAAGGGAGGAGTTGATTGAGTGTGAATAAATACGTTAGGAATGAGGTTTCGAAGTCTAATAATAACCTCTGTAAAAGCTGGATCTCCTGTTCCGTAATCTGAAATTAGAATTAAAGTTTTATCCACAGCCGTTAAATATACCAAAAAATAACTAAAAAAGGAAGCGTGAGCTTCCGGATTTTGGTGGCGGCGGCGGGGTTCGAACCTGCGACCATTGCCTTATGAAGACACCGCTCTACCACTGAGCTACGCCGCCAACAGCCTCAAGTATACCAGAAAATGCTCCAAAATTAAACTCGTCCTGGTTTGCTCTGAGCCTGTAAAGCTGGTATAATACCTAAACGCGCGGGGTAGTGTACAGTGCACGTGAGGCTCATAATCTCACAGGCTAGGCGCAACTCCTAGCCCCGCAACATAGTTTTGGCTCGCAATTGCGAGCCTGTTTTATATAATAAGATTATGGACCAGTTTAAAAATAAAAAAATTGCAGTCATTGGCGAGGGTTTAGAGGGGAAATCCTCCGTAGAATTTTTTAAAAGAAATGGCGCAGATCTAGAAATTAGAGATCAAAAACATGGTAATGACTATTTGGAAGATCTTGAAAAGTTTGATCTAGTGGTTCGCTCTCCGGGTGTTAAGTTGTCTGATCTCGAGGGTAAGGTTTCAAAGAAAAAGATCTCTTCACAAGCGAAAATTTTTATGGATCTTTGTCCATCTCCCGTGATTGGAGTTACGGGGACAAAAGGAAAAGGAACTACTTCAAGTTTGATATATGAAATGCTTAAGGCTGACGGAAGAGACGCATACTTAGGAGGAAATATAGGGATTCCACCATTAGACTTTCTAGAAAAACTTACGCCAAATTCCTGGGTTGTTTTAGAAATGAGTTCATTTCAACTACAGGATTTAGAAAAAAGTCCCCACATCGCGGTTATGTTGATGGTGACAAGTGAGCATATGGATTATCACAAAGATCATAGTGAATATGTTGACGCAAAAAGAAATATACTTTCGCATCAAACAGATAATGATTTTGCGATCGTTAATCGTGATTACCCGCCAAGTAATGAATCTGATATTTTAACAAATGGTAAAGCGTATTATGTTTCCAGGGAGCGCGAAGTGGAGGAGGGATGTTTTGCTTTAGGAAATCAAGTGATTCTTAGAACAAATGGTAACTCAATTCCTATAATTGATACACGGGAACTCTTATTAAGAGGAGAACATAATCAGGAAAATGTTTGCGCAGCGGCAATTGCTGCTTATTTAGCAGGAGTAAGAGCTGGGACTATAATAAAGACTCTTCAGTCATTTAAAGGTCTAGAGCATCGGCTTGAACTAGTAAGTAGAGTTAATGGAGTAGAGTACTATAATGATTCATTCTCTACGACCCCAGAAACAGCAATGGCTGCAATAAAATCTTTCCAAAATCCTGAAATTTTAATAC
>CAYXTY010000026.1:0-8506 GCA_964468505.1 uncultured Gammaproteobacteria bacterium | reverse complement strand
AAGATTTGAAGATACAAAACTCAGAAAATTTGCAAATCTTGTTTCGCTAATTTCATTATCAGGATTATTGGTTCTTCCATTAATACTATTAACTCAAATCAAACTAAAAATTAAAAAATAATGCTAAAGAAAGTTTTTCCTTTACTTGTAATTTTTTTCGTATGGCTTGTTTTTTCTAAGCCATTTTTTTTAGAAAATAAAATTCCATATCCCACCTCCTATCAATTAAATGCGCTTTCTCTTTGGAATACTAATGAAGGATATTTAGGACCTATTAAAAATCCAGCTATGCCAGACGTAGTTTCTCAAATCATGCCTTGGCGCCATCTAACAATTGAGTCATGGAAAAATCTAGCTGTTCCTCTTTGGAATCCATATAGCTTTTCAGGAACACTCCACTTAGCGAACTATCAATCTGCGGTATTCTCAATAACAAATTTATTCTTTTTTGTTTTAGATTTTAACAATGCATGGGGAATATCCGTATTAATTCAGCCACTTCTGGCTGGAATTTTCATGTTTATTTTTACAAGAAGTCTAAAAATAAGTGCTACCGGAAGCCTAGTCGCTTCAATCTCTTTTATGTTTTCAGGCTTCATAACCACCTGGATGAGCTGGTCCACATTATCCCTGGCAATTTCATTTTTACCACTCGCCTTATTTTCGATTGAAAAATATTTTGAATTAAAAAAACCCATATTTCTTTTAATTCTTTTTATCTCAATTCCATTGTCATTTTTTAGCGGACATTTTCAGACGAGTTTATATTTACTGATATTCATAGTCTTATTTTTATTCTTTAAATTAATTGAGACTAAAAATGTTAATGCATTTATATATTCATTTATTTTTGTTATTTTAGGAATTTTATCTTCGTCAATTCAGCTAATTCCATCAATCGAACTTTATCAAAACGCATCCAGAAGCTTAATATTTCAGAAAATAAACGCAGTTCCTTTTTATCATCTCCCAACAATTATTTCTCCCGATTTCTATGGAAATCCTGTGACAAGAAATAACTACCTGGGCCATTACATTGAATGGAATATGTTTACCGGGGTCATTACTTTTTTTCTTGCACTTTTTAGTTTTTTTATAAAGTCGAAAAAAGTTATATTTTTTATACTGATGGCTATATTATCCCTAGTCCTATCTCTAGACACCGTCATACTTGACGCTTTCATAAGCCTTAAGATTCCTGTTCTGTCAACTTCTTCATTAAGTAGAATTTTTTGCTTATTCAGTTTTTCTATTTCTATTCTTGCAGCATATGGATTAGATAGAATTAAGAAGGATTTAGACAATAAGAAACTAAAAAATATTTTTATTTGGACTATTACAATAATTGCCCTAATTTTAATTTTATGGATTTATATATTAGGAAATTATATAAACCCAGACTTTATTTCAATTGCTAAGAGAAACTTAATTCTTCCAACTGTATTATCTTTAGGATTAATAGCTGCTGTTTTAATTGGATTAAAAAAAGAATTATTGAAAGTAAGTTTTGTAATAATATTTATTTTAGTTACATTTGACATGCTAAGATTTGCCACAAAGTGGCAACCATTTGAATCAAAAGAACTTGCTTATATAGAAACACCAATTATAAAAGAATTAAAAAAACTAGATAATAATTTCAGAATATTTACTCCATTTGGAGAAGAAGGAAGTGCTTATTTCAATCTTTCCACAACTGAAGGGTATGATCCACTCTACATTAAAAGATATGGAGAATTTGCGAAATCACTAACCGACGGAGAACTCAAGGAGGCAGATAGACTAGGAGCATATCTTCCCGAGGAAGGAAAATATTTTCCAAAAACAATTGATGCCCTAGGAATCAAATATGTTCTCCAGAAAAATTCTGATATTGGAAAGCCCTGGGCTTTTCAGTTTAATAATTACCCAAAAAATAAATTTAAATTAATTTATCAGGATAGTGATTTTCAAATTTTTGAAAACCTAGAAGCACTACCAAAAGCCTATCTAGTAGGGGAGTATGTAAGAGAAACAGACTCACAGAAAATATTAGATAAAATGTTTGATGAAAATTTTGATTTAAAAAAATCTGTAGTTTTAGAAAATGATCCAAAAATAAAAATGGGGGAGGGTAGCCTGGGAAAAGCAGAAATAATTGAATACTCTCCTAACAAAATTTTATTAAATGTGAATTCAAATGATAATTCAATCCTAGTTATTTCAGATAATTTCTATCCAGGATGGTTTGCAAAGATTAATGGAAACAACACAGAAATCATCAGGGCAAATTATACTTTTAAAGGTGTGCCGATTCCGGCTGGGGAAAATAAAGTTGAAATTTTCTACTCTCCTGATTCATTTAAATTTGCAAAAATAATTTCCCTAATTTCAATCCTCGTAACAATCTTAATATTAGAAATTAAGTGGTATAATCTTGATGCATGGGTCCTAGACAAAACGAAAACTACGAAGTCTGTTATAAAATCATCTGCAAAAAATGCAAATGGGAAGCAGATGGAGAAGAGACAAAAGAAATCGTAAAGGGTAATTTAAAAAATTTCCCTGATTGTGGATGGAGCCCAAGTTAAAATGGTAAAAGAACTTACGCCAAAACAATTAGCACGACGGATGGATCTAGAGGTATCATTGCCTACACGACCCCAAACACCTCCAGGCGGTAAAATGGTAAGACCTGCTCATTTAGGAGCTATACCTCTACCAATGGGATTGGTGGAAGTAAGTGATGAACCTGCACCAAAATATCCGCCAGTAGAATTTGAGTTTGACCCAGAAACTCATCAAATACGCCAAGTCCCTCAGTTCACGGCGCATTTCTCCCATCCCTTTCACATGCCAGAGAGCAGACTTATTGGATATAGTCTTTATCCTCATTCCGTACTAAGAGAAAAAGGTAAAACCGTACGCCCATCAGGAAATAATGATGATGGCAGGCGAATTCTAATCCCGTCATTCCATGCAATACTTTTACCAAGAGACTTAGAATATATGCCTGATAATCCATCTTTTTGGTATGCAAAAAATGGCCCAGACACAATCAAATATAATCCAGATGCAGACAAACTATATCTAGATAGTGAAAAAAGATTACCACGATAAAACTCCTCGAAGATAAAAAAATCAACTAAGCTACCAGAAAGACAGAATACTTATATATATAAATAAATTTAATGAAATTTTCGCATAATTAATTGAAATTTCGCGAAATTTTATCCCATGACCTCTTCTCCGGTATATCATTGTGCGACGTGATATATTTGTGAAAATATCTCGTGAAATTTCATGTTTTCATAGATATTTTGCATGAATTACTATGATTTTTATTCACTAACCCGCCGCCTCCCCTACCCCACGGGTCAATTAATATTTGTGTATAGAAACATTAAACAAAAGAGATTAATTTATTTGAAGCTGACTGAGGTTAACCTAAGTAGTCTTTTAATTTATTTCCCCTGGAAGGATGTCTTAATTTTCTAAGTGATTTTGCTTCAATCTGTCTTATTCTTTCTCGAGTGACAGCAAACATTTTTCCTACTTCTTCAAGAGTTTTTGGCCTACCATCTTTAAGTCCAAATCTTTCCTCAAGAACTCTTCTTTCTCTGTCTGATAAAGTTCCTAACACTTGGTCAACCTGTTCTTTTAAAAGCTCTCTACTTGCTGAATCAAATAAAGTTGGCGCTGCTGAATCATGAATGAAATCTCCAAGACGAGAATCTTCTTCGTCACTTACTGGGGATTCAAGACTTGCTGGCTCCTGGGAAATTTTTATAATTTCAAGCGCTTTCTCTGGATCAATGTCTAAAACTTTTGCAACTTCTTCTGGGGTTGGTTCGCGTCCTAATTCCTGCATTAATTTTCTAGATGCTCTTAAAAATCTATTTATATTTTCTACCATATGAACAGGAATTCTAATAGTGCGCGCTTGATCAGCAATCGCTCGAGTTATAGATTGACGAATCCACCAGGTGGCATATGTTGAAAATTTAAACCCTCTTCTCCAGTCATACTTCTCTACTGCGCGAATTAAACCTTGATTTCCTTCTTGGATTAAATCAAGAAGCGTAAGTCCACGGCCAACATATTTCTTTGCAATTGAAACAACTAGACGAAGGTTTGAATTAACCAATATTTTCTTTGCTTCCTCGTCCCCCTTCTCCACTCTTTTAGCTAGAACAATTTCCTGATCAAAATTTAAAAGTGGAATTCTACCAATTTCCTTTAAATACATCCTGACAGGATCACTAACAGTTCCTTCTGTTAAAACAGTTAAGGCCTCTAATTCTTTTTCAAGATCTTCAATTGGTTTTTCACCCTCCTGGCCTTCTGCAACTGACTCAAAAACATCAATATCAGCTTTTAATAGTTTGTCGTAAAGATTGTCTAAGTCTTCTATGTGTTCTTCAGGTTTTGGAAACATAGAAAGAATTTCTTCTTGCGTAATATATCCGCGTTTTTTTGCAGAATCCACAATATCAGCAAGAATGTTTGGGGCGGTTTTTGCCATACTACTATATTCTACCACAAATTGAGCTCAATTTAAACCTAAGAAGAAACAATTTGAGAAGTTATGCTAGCAATTTCTTCTTTAATTTTTTCAATCTCTTCTTCGTTTTCTTCTTTTCCCCTTAAATCACGGCTAATTTGTTTTATTTTTTCTTTAAGTTGAATTAATTTCAAATCTTTTGATACTCGAATAATCTCCTCTTCATATTTTATATTATCCTCAAATTTCGGAAGAGGCATCAAGAAACATTTATCAAACACAGGCAAAAGCTCTGAGGATAAATTCTTAGACGCAGATTTTAAATCAAAATCTTTCGCATTTACTACTGTTAAAATTTCGGCAAATATTTTTCCAACAGAAGGAATAAAGAACTCATATTTATTTAAAATATCTTTTACCTTAATTAGCATTTGTTTTGGTTCTATGCTTTGGATAACAAGACCTAAAAGATATTCCTCAAGAAGCTCATGTCTATTTTGTTTTTGTATTTTTGGAACTATCTTTTCCTCTTTTTCTGTTGTCTTATTTTCGATTTGTCTTAAAAGAGAATCATAAGAAGTACTAATTGCTTCGCTTAATTTTTTTAAATAGTGCTCTTTAATAATTTCATTTTGAATATTTGAAATTAATGGGAGCATCTCATCTCCAATTTTCTTTTTACCAATCGCAGAATCAGAATCATTTTCCAAAACAAATTTATCGAGTAAGAAATCATAAATTTCCCTATCGTTTTTTATAGCTTTTTTAAAACTGACTGGATTACTTTTAAGAGCCTCATCTGGATCCTTTTCATCGGGTATAATAACAGTAATTGATAGTCCCCTCTTTTCTAGTACCGGAATACTTCTCTTCATAGCCTCTATCCCAGCACTATCCTGATCAAGACATAGTGAAACTTTTGGGGCAAATCTAGATAGAAGTATTGCTTGATTTTCTGTTAATGCAGTTCCCTTAAGAGCAACTGCATTCGTAATCCCCTCTTTAAATGCAGTTATAACATCAAACTCCCCTTCCATCACAATCGTTGATGCTTCTTTTTTAATCGAGTCTTTTGCAAGATTAAGTCCAAAAAACATACTTCCCTTGTGATAAACCAGAGTGTCTCTGGTATTTATATATTTTGGTCCAAAATCTGCTTCAGTTATATTTCTTCCTGAAAAACCAGAAATATTCCCCCTGTGGTCAATTAAAGGAAAAATAATTCTACCTCTGAAAAAATCAATTATCCTCTCCCCTTTTTGAATTCCAAGTCCTGCTTCTACCAAATCCATTTTTTTATACTTTTTTTTATCAAGTAAATATTTGGAAAGGTCCTCTCCCCTACTCGGAGCAAATCCAATTTGGAAAGTTTTAATTAGTTTTTCATTTATATTTCTATTTTTAATTAAATATTCTAAGGCCTTCTCCCCTACCGGATGCTTCGTTAATACAAAATGGTAATATTCTGCTGCAATTTTATTTAAAGAATATATGGCTTCCTTTCTAGACGCTGCAAATGAATTTGAAGTAATATTTAAGGTAACACCTGCTTTTTTTGCAAGAATTCTAAGAGATTCTACAAACTCCAAATTTTCATAATCCATTAAAAATGAAAATGCGTCGCCTCCCTTTCCACACCCAAAACAATGCCAAATTTGTCTTTCAGGACTTACAACGAATGATGAAGAATTTTCTGTGTGAAATGGACATACTGTCGTAAAATTTCTCCCCATTTTCTTAAGAGGAAGATATTCGGAAATAAGTGAAACTATATCGATTTTTTCCTTCACTTGCGAGGCTTGATCCATAGGATTTCAATTGTACCACTTGATCCTTGCAAGTGCGAGAGATCTGTACTAAAATCCAGATGTCTACATGGCAACAACTGTAATTATCGGTGCCCAATGGGGAGATGAAGGAAAAGGAAAAATCATCGATTACCTCGCTGCAAATTCTGATTTAGTAGTAAGATTCCATGGAGGAAACAACGCGGGACACACTATCATAAATTCTCTCGGAAAATTCTCTCTCCATCTTCTGCCATCTGGAATTTTCAATCCAAAAACAAAAAATTTAATTACAAATGGAGTAATCCTAGACATCGAAGTTTTAATTGATGAAATAAGTAACATAGAAAAAACAGGAATTAAAATTAAAAACAGACTCTTTATTTCCCCCAGATGTCACATTATTATGCCCTATCACAAACTTTTAGACGCGCTCTATGAAGAAGCTAAAGGAAAAGTAAAAACAGGAACAACGGGAAGAGGTATTGGTCCAACTTATGCCGACAAGGCAAGTTATAACGGAATAAGAATTGGGGATCTTATGGATCAAAAATTATTCTCTGAAAAATTAAGAACTCAACTCTTAGTTAAGAATAAAATTCTAAAAGCGTTAGGATCAAAACCGTTAAATCAAAAAGCAGTAGAAGGTCAATTTTTTACTTTTAGAAAAATAATTTCTCCTTATGTTAGTGAAACGTTTGGCGTCCTCAACGATGCAGTAGATAATAATAAAAAAATTGTCTTCGAAGGCGCTCAGGGAGTATATCTTGATAACGATTGGGGAACATATCCATATGTCACAGCTTCAAATATTTTATCAGGCGGCATTACTCACTATGCAGGAGTTGCACCACAAAAATTAAAAAATATTATTGGAGTCGCTAAAGCCTATACTACCCGTGTTGGAGGAGGACCGTTCCCAACCGAGCTTACTGATAAAACTGGTGAAAAGATTAGAGAAATCGGTGCAGAATTTGGCGCAACTACAGGCAGACCAAGAAGATGTGGTTGGCTCGATCTCGAACTTTTAAGATTTGCTTCAAAAATAAATGGCTTTACTGGATATGCAATCACAAAGCTTGATATCTTAGACAGCTTCTCTGAAATAAAAGTTGCAACGCATTATGAACTAAAGGGAAAGAAGATAAGTTACGAAGACATCTCAACAGAAGAACTTAGTAAAATTAAACCCATTTATAAAACCTTTAAAGGATGGGAATCAAAAACAAATGGAATAACATCTTTTAAGAAACTCCCAAATGAAGCTCAGGAATATTTAAAATTTATCGAAAAAGAAACCAAAACTCCAATTAAATTTATCTCAACTGGAGGAAAGCGTGATGAAACAATTAAAGTATAGTCCTCTTACCGCAGTCTCCCCAATTGACGGAAGATACAGAAGCCAGATTGAAGAACTTTCACAGTATTCATCTGAATTTGCAATCATAAAATACAGAACTGAAACTGAAATCAGATACCTAATCGCTCTTTCAAAAATTAGTGTTATTAGAAAAATAACCAACAGTGAGGAAAAAATTCTACAAAACATAATTAAAAGCTTTGATTTAGAAGTAGCTGAAAAAGTTAAAGAAATAGAAAACATTACCAAGCATGATGTAAAAGCTGTCGAATATTACCTTAAGGAAAAACTTTCAAAAAGCTCACTTTCAGACGTTTTAGAATTTATTCATTTCGGTCTAACCTCAGAAGATGTTAACAATTTAACAATTAGAATTATGCTAAAAGATGCAATAAATGAAGTTATTTTGCAAAACCTTAAAAACCTAAATGATGAGATCCTAAATCAATCAAAAAAATATAAAGACCTGCCGATGTTAGCTCGTACCCATGGACAGTCAGCAGTGCCAACCACTCTCGGAAAAGAGTTCCTAGTTTTCTATCAAAGAATTGATAAGGAAATTAAAATCTTAAAATCTTCGAAATTATCAGGGAAATTAAATGGAGCTGTAGGAAATTATAACGCACTAAGTTTTACATATCCTAAAATCAATTGGCCAAAATTTTCAAAAGATTTTGTAGGAAGCTTTGGCCTTGAATTAAATCAATCCACTAATCAAATCGCACCTTTCGAAGATATCATTTTTATTTTTCAAACGCTTCAGCGAATAAATGGGATTCTTTTGGACTTTAATCAGGATATGTGGCGCTATATCAGTGACCACTGGCTCATTCAAGAAAACAAAAAAGGAGAGGTTGGCTCTTCCACTATGCCTCA
>CAYXTY010000025.1:2754-8956 GCA_964468505.1 uncultured Gammaproteobacteria bacterium | reverse complement strand
TAGAGCTGAAACTTCTGATCCAGCCTGAGCAAATCTAAATACGTTATCAATGAAAAGAAGAACGTCTTCTTTTTTCTCATCTCGGAAATATTCAGCCATAGTTAAAGCTGTTAAAGCAACTCTAGCTCTATTTGCAGGTGGTTCATTCATCTGTCCATAAACCATAACAGTTTTATCCATAACTCCAGCTTCTTTCATTTCAGTCCATAGAGCATTTCCCTCACGAGTTCTTTCTCCGACTCCAGCAAAAACAGAGTGACCAGTGTGCTCAATAGCAATATTTCTAATAAGTTCCTGAACGATAACTGTTTTTCCAACTCCAGCTCCTCCGAATGCTGCGACTTTTCCTCCCTTTGTGAAAGGAGCGATTAAATCGATAACTTTAATTCCGGTCTCAAGCATGTGAGGTTTGGTTTCTTGTTCTGTTAAAAGTGGAGCTTGTCTATGAATTGGGTGATATTCGACTCCTTTTACTGGGAGGTTTCCTGAGTTATCAATAGTTTTTCCTAAAACGTTAAAGATTCTGCCTAAGGTTGGAAGTCCGACTGGAACTTTAATAGGTGAGTTAGTTCTTCTTACTTTCATGCCTCTTGATAGTCCGTCGGTAGAGCCAAGTGCTAAAGTTTTAACTTCTTTGTCTCCAGTTTCGAATGCGACCTCGAGAGTTAGAACTTCATTGTTTGCTAGATCGATCTCTAATGCTTCGTTAACAGCAGGAACATCACCGTCAAATCTGACGTCTACAACTGGTCCAGCTACTCTGATAATTATTCCTTCTGAAATTTTAGGCACTTAAAAATGCTCCTCCTGAAATATCAAGTATTTCGTTTGTAATTTTTTCTTGACGGGTTTTATTATACATAAGTTTTAGCTCTTCGATAATATCTTTTGCATTATTCGTAGCATTTTGCATCGCAATCATTCTTGCAGCCTGTTCTGAAAGGTAATTTTCTAAAAAGCTTTGATATACACTAAGCTCTAGATAATTTCTAATGAGTGCTGGTAATAATTCTTCAGCTGATGGTTCAAAAATAATTTCGCTAGCTGCAGCTTGCTCCTTAACGTTAGTTACCGGTGCGTCAAATTGAGCTGGTAAAAGTTTTTTTATGGTTGGAGTCTGGGAGAAAGCATTATTAAAGTTGCTATAGAGAATATAAACTTCAGAAACCTTTTTATGTAGGAAATAGTCGTCAACTATCTTCATGACTGGATAAACTAAATCATAAGAGGGGAGAGTTGTGCCAATTTCAAATGAGGCTAAAACCTGTCCGCCAAGCATATTTGTAAATCCGTTTGCCTTTTTTCCAACTGTTACAAAAGTGGTTTTTTTATTTTCTTTATAAAAATTAAGTAATTCGCGAGTTAAGTTTGTGTTTAATCCTCCGCAAAGACCCTTATCAGGGGACACTACGATCATTAATTTTTCATCAGTATCTGTTAGTTTTTTCATATAATCATTCATGTTTTTTTCTTCTACTTTTCCAGAAATTTCTCTAGAAATTTGAGTCAACTTTTCTACATAAGGTCTAGCAGTTAAAGCTGCTTCTTGTGCTCTTTTTAATTTACTAGCTGAAATCATCTGCATAGCGCGCGTAGTTTTACTTACGTTTTGTGCAGTTTTTATTCTTCTTTTTAATGCTATTAAGCTTGCCATATTTTATTTAAAACTCTTTTTAAAGTCTTTTACTGCTTTTTCTAATTCTTTAGATACTTCTTCATTTACTTTTGCTCCGGATTCAAGGGTAGTCAAAAGCTTAGTCTGAGATCTTTTAACGTATGCGTGTAATTCCTTTTCAAATCTTCCAACCTGATCAATTGCGACATCGTCTAGATATCCATTTGTAACCGCCCAGATACTTACAACTTCTAGGACCTCAGAAAGTGGCTGGTATTGTCCTTGTTTTAGTATTTCCTGAGTTCTTTTTCCTCGTTCTAGTGACTTTGCTGTAGCTGCGTCTAGTTCTGATCCAAATTGTGAGAATGCTGCTAATTCTGCAAATTGAGCTAATTCTAGCTTCATTTTTCCTGCAACAGATTTAAGTGTTCCTGTCTGAGCATCTCCTCCAACGCGGGATACCGAAGTTCCTGTGTTAATAGCTGGTCTAAATCCTGAGTTGAATAAATCGGACTGTAAGAAGATCTGTCCGTCTGTAATAGAAATAACGTTTGTTGGAATATAAGCTGAGATGTCATTTGCTTGAGTTTCAATAACTGGAAGAGCGGTAACTGATCCACCGCCATTTTTTTCATTTAGTCTAACAGCGCGCTCTAGAAGGCGTGAGTGAAGATAGAAAACGTCCCCTGGATAAGCTTCACGTCCTGCTGGACGCTTTAAAACTAATGAAATCTGTCTATATGCCCAAGCGTGTTTTGTTAAATCATCATAAACAATCAAAACATCTTGTCCTTTTTCTAGGAAATATTCTGAAATAGCTGCACCTGCATATGGAGCTAAGTATTGCTGAGCTGCTGGATCTGATGAAGATGCAGAGACGATAATTGTGTAGTCCATTGCTTCAGATTCCTGAAGTCTTCCCATGATTTGAGCGATAGTTGATCTTTTTTGTCCAATTGCGACATAAATACAAACTACCGGTCTAAGCTTAGAGCCTTTTTTTCTGAATTCTTTTTGATTTATGATTGTGTCAATTGCGATTGCAGTTTTTCCAAGTCCGCGGTCACCAATAATTAATTGTCTTTGTCCTCGTCCGATAGGGAACATAGCGTCAATTGCTTTAATACCAGTCTTAAGAGGTGTGTTAACTTTTTCTCTCTCAACTACTCCTGGAGCGATATGCTCTAAAGGCATTAATTTACCTTTTTTAATGTTTGCTTTTCCGTCAAGTGGGTTTCCGATTGGGTCTACAACTCTACCTAAGAGATCATCTGAAGCATTAATAGATAACATTTCTCCAGTTGTTTTAACAGTGTCTCCTTCTTTTATTCCAGAGCCTTCACCAAGGAGAATTATTGAAACATAGTCTTCGTCTAGATTAAGAACCACTCCTGAAATTCCATTATCAAATACTACTCTTTCTCCCATGGTAGCTTTAGAAAGTCCAGAAGCCATGATAACTCCATCTGTATTTTTTTCTACAGTTCCAACATTTTGAGTCTTAGGATCTTTGCCCCAGCTCATTAGATTCTTTTCTAAATCGTTAATAATACTTTTTTCGTCAATCATTTGTTGCTCCTCTTAGTGAATGTTCCAGTAAGCCTTTTAGTGAAAGCTCATAGACGTTATCGTAATCTACTACTTTAATTCCAGTTAGAAGTGATTCGTCAACCTTAAAAACAATTCTTTTTCCTGGATATATTCTATCAAAATATTTCTTCATGTCACCTACTCCTTTTGAAGAGGGGATAGTAACTGTCACTGTTTTCTTAGCTTCCATATTTTTTAAGTCCTTAATATACAACTTTAAGTCTTCTCTTTTCAATGCTTTCGCAACTTTAACAACTATTTTTTCATTAAGTTCGTTTTTATTAAAACTTTCTTCTGCGAGTTTTTTAATTATATTTTTCTTCATTTTTAGTTATCCTTTTGTAATTGGTCGGTTGCCTTTTTCAATATTATTTTTTGTTCTTTTTCTCCAAATATACCTGTTAGAGATTTTTCTAAAAGGGCAATCGCAATTCCTCCGACTTTCTTTGTTAATCTTTCTTCTGCTTCTTTTGTCTCTTGGGCAATTGTTAGTCTCGCTTGCTCAAGCATTTTTTCTACCTCTGTTCTTGTTTGTTCCATTTTTTCTGATTTGAGTCCATCAGCTTCATTCTTCGCTTCAAGAAGCATTTTATCAGCCTCAGATCTGGCTTTTTGAAGGATTTGCTTTTCTTTTTCTTCTGCCTTAAGTAATCTTTCTTCAGCTTCTTCTGAGTCTTTAAGTCCTTTCTTGATTTCATTCTCACGTTTTTTGAGCATGTCAAGAACAGGCTTGTACATAAATTTCTTTAGCACAACTAGGACTATTAAAAAATTAATAATCTGTGCCGTTAAAAGAATGGGATTGAACCCAAAATCCTTCAAAAGTTCCATATATTTTTATTTTTTATCCTGTAAAAGCCAAGATAAGAGAATAAATTGCGATAGCTTCAGCAAACGCCATACCTAAAAGCATTGCAGGTAAAATCTTTCCTGATGCTTCAGGATTTCTACCGATTGCTTCCATAGCTTTTGCTCCAATAAGACCGATTGCGAATGCTGGGAAAATTCCTCCCAATGCAACAATTAATCCTCCGGAAATACTAAATTCCACTAATGACTCACCTCCTTAAGTGTCTCTTCTTCATGATGAGACGTTGATAATATTACCATAAACGCCATCGTAAGCATAGCGAACACTAATGCCTGGACGATGCCTACGATAACTTCTAACATTAAAAAGGGAAGAGGGAACACAAAAGCAAAAATTCCGTGTACTGTTTCAAGAACTACTTCTCCGGCATAAATATTTCCAAAAAGACGGAAGGAAAGAGAGATTGCTTTGACAAGTTCTGAGATTAGTTCGAGACCTCCCACGAAGACCATAACTAGGGGAGTAACAACACCAACTACTAAACCAATTGGGTCTTTAAAATTCAAATTAAATTTAGCTTTACCTTTTACTAAAGAAATAAGGAATGGAAGAAACGCAAAGAATTTTGAAAGATACTCGCTAATTCCAAGTGCTCTAATTGCTAGAATGTGAGTTGCGAAAAGAGAAACTAACGCTAGGGCAAATGTAGCGTTTAGGTCGCTGGTTAATGGTCTTATAAACGGGATTATGTGCATTGATGTCTTTCCATGATCTGTTTCAAGGTGTTCGATTCCAAAAGTTGCAATTCCCGGAATTAGACCTGACCAGTTAGCGACGAGGATAAAGAGAAAGAAGGTCATAAAGAAAGGAAATATTTTCGCAGTTTTATTTCCGGATATTCCTTCGACAAAAGTATAAAATCCGCCAATAAACATTTCCATCAGGCTCTGGAATTTGCCGGGGATAAGTGCAATCTTACTTCGCACCATGAATGCTAGTAAAATCAAAAAACCATCAACTAAGATGGTGTTTAGAACTGTGTTGGTTATCGGAAGCTTTCCCACATGGAAAAACACTTCCGGTGCAAAACTTGCCATTTAAATCTCTTACATTTTACAATCCAAGCCTAGTATTCGTCAAGAAGGGGAATATTTCATCGTAGAAAGCTTTTCTGCGAGTATTACTGGCCTGTCATTTTTAGTGTCTACTTTTCCTTCAACAATTACTAAGCCATCAGTCACAATTAAGCTTTTATGCCTGTCATAAATTTTAGGAAACACCACTACTTCTATAGTCACACCTTTTTCGTCGCTTATTGTAATAAACGCCATCTCAGCTCCAGTTTTTTTAGTAAAAATCTTTCTGGTTGTTTCAATTATTCCGCCAACGGTTACAAATTTTCCTTCTACTACTTCTTCGAGCTGGGAAATATCGTGACTTGTTAAAGATTTTACTGCTATTAAATTGGCCATTTGCGGGTGAGAGGTTAAGTAAAAACCTAAGAATTCCTTTTCAAATCCTAGCTTTTCATTAGGTGAGAAGTCATCCACAATTTGATTTGTAGATCTAACTTCTTGTTCAACTTCTTCCCCAAAAAGACTTGATTGGCCTTCAAGTTTATTTTTCTTAACTCTGTTAACATTTTCTATAATTTCAGAGTAATTTGATAAAAGCTGTGCGCGATTTCCGAAGATATCCATCGCCCCAGCCTTTATAAGACTCTCAATAGTTTTCTTATTAATTGTTGAAAGATTTACTCTTTTACAGAAATCTTCAAAACTTTTGAATTCACCTTTATCTCGATTTTCAAGGATATTTAAGATTGCAGCTTCTCCAACATTTTTAATTGCAGATAAACCAAATCTTGTCATAGTCTTTTCCTCAATCGTAAAATCTCTTCCTGATTTATTTATGTTTGGCGGAAGAACAGTGAGATTTAGTCTTTTACATTCAGCAATAGCCTGAGCAATTTTTTCGTTTTTTGCAGGTCCAGTTGTTCCCCTAGACTCAGCAGTAAGAAGCGCAGTCATGAATTCTACCGGATAATTGGCTTTCAAATACCCAGTTCTATAAGCGATAGTTGCATAACAGGCAGCGTGCGCTTTGTTAAATCCGTAGCCTGCAAATGGAGCAATAAGATTAAATATTGATTCAGCTTTTTTTTGGGAAAGCCCGTTTGCAATAGC
>CAYXTY010000025.1:0-2654 GCA_964468505.1 uncultured Gammaproteobacteria bacterium | reverse complement strand
TCGACTCCTTTATTTATTTTTATAAAGTTTAAAGCCTCTTCAATAATTGTTAGATTGCGAAGTCCAAGAAAGTCCATTTTTAAAAGCCCGACTCCATCTTCTCCGACCGTATACATATCGTACTGAGTGATGACCTTGTCCCCGTTCGTTTCTTTTTGAAGGGGAGTGTAATCAGTTAATGGTTTGTCCGCGATCACAACTCCAGCAGCGTGAACTGAAGCATGTCTTGCTACTCCCTCAGTTTTTCTTGCTAGATCAAGAAGTTTTTTTGTTTCTGATTCCGTTGTATATGCCATTCTTAGTTCCGGGCTTTGTTCAAGTGCAGTGTCCAAAGTCATAGCGTGTCCTTGCCATCCAGGAGGGATCATTTTGGAAATTCTGTCAGGTCCAGAATATGGCATGCCCATAGCTCTGCCAGTATCTCTAACAGAGCCTCTGGCTTCCATGGTTCCAAAGGTAATAATTTGAGCCACTTTATCTTTGCCGTATTTTTTGGTTACATATTCGATAACCTCGTCTCGTCTTGTATCTGCAAAATCAAGATCAATATCGGGAGCTGATGGGCGATCTGGATTTAAAAACCTTTCAAACGGAAGATTAAAAAAGAATGGGTCTATGTCAGTAATTCCAAGTGCGTATGACACAACAGAGCCTGCAGCTGATCCTCTTCCAGGACCAACGCTTATTCCTTGAGATTTTGCCCATCTCACAAAATCAGCAACGATTAAAAAATATGTTTCGTACTTCTTGCCGATAATAATTGAGAGCTCATATTCAGCGCGTTTAGCTGTGTCATCTGTAATTTCTCCATATCTTTTCTCAAGTCCAACGTTTACCAATTTTTTTAAATATTCCGGAGAAGATGTTTTATCCGGAACATCAAACACAGGCATGATCCACTTACCTAGCTGAATCTCTAAGTCGCACATATCCGCAATTTTTATAGTGTTTTCTACGGCTTCTGGAGTTTGAATAAATAGCCCTGTCATCTCCTCAGAGCTTTTCATATAAAAATCAGGGGAGTCTATCATAGAAAGTTTTCTATTTGGAGTAGTAAGCGTTGATTGAGTTTGTATGCAAAGTAAAACTTCCTGGGCCTCTGCGTCTCCATTTTTTACGTAGTGATTATCATTTGTCGCTACCAATGGGATTCCCAATTTTCTTGAAAGCTTAATAAGTTTTTCGTTAACTTCATCCTGTTTTTTAACATTTAAATGTTTTTGAATTTCTAAATAAAAATTATCTTTTCCAAAAATATCGGAAAGTGCTTTTGCTCTTTTTTCTGCAGTCTCCTCCTGATTTTCTAAAAGAGGCTCTGAAACATATCCGTTAACACAAGCGCTTAAACAAATTAAACCTTCGCTGTATTGCTTGAGAAGTTCCATGTCACTTCTTGGTTTGTAGTAATAGCCTTCAAGATTTGCGATTGAGATAATTCTCATAAGATTTTTATAACCAGTATCGTTTTTTGCAAGAAGTATTAAATGATTGGAATCAGAATCAAGTCCAGCTTCTTTATCGTGACGGGTTCTTCTTGAAATATAAATTTCACACCCGATGATTGGTTTTATTCCAGCCTCTTTACATGCTCTATAAAATTTAATAGCTCCATATAGATTTCCGTGATCAGTTATGGCAAGAGCTTTCATGCCCAAGGTTTTAGCCTGCGCCACCATTTCAGTAATTTTTGAAAGTCCGTCTAGAAGTGAATATTCACTGTGATTGTGAAGATGTACAAAATCCGCCATGTTAATTAATTGGAGTAAATCCTAGTATTTTCCCTTCCTGATCATATTCTGCCCTGTATCTAATATTCGTAGATACATCTCTATATACAGCTCCCTGATCATCAACGGTTGCCTCTACAACTCTGTCTTTGCCAAATCTTTTAGCTGCAATTTGTGCAGCTTCAAGTCTGTTTCGATATGATGTTTCTCCTTCACCTCTTATATATTTTGTTGTGCCTATGCTGACAGTAACCTGTTTGCCTGTTGGAGATTTAGCTTGTTTTATTGCGAGCCTTATCTTTTCTGCTAGGAGCACAGGCTCTTCGGGTTGTGGTCTAGTTGGGTTTACGGTTTGAGGAGCTGTAATATCTATTTCTTCTCCGCCAACTCTACCTGCAATATCTGTCTCTCTTTTCGTGGAGTTTATTGTTCGACCGACATTTAATAATACTTCGTCTCCGATAGTGTCACCAAATTGCTTGTTAAATATTCCAAAATTATCTATATCTAAATGAATTCCCTCGACGGTTGGAGTAGAAATATCACGGTCTATTGCTCCTAGCATCCTTCTTCTCTCATTTTGGTAAGGTTCTTTGTTCATTAGCTCAGTCCCAGAATTAATAAGAACTTTTTGTTCAAGCTTAAGTTCTTTTACTGCACTATGCCTCATATCTCTTGGTACTCGTGCTGTTGCATCCGTCCCAAATCTCATCGAGGCCATGATATTTGATGCAACTCTTTGGTTTATCTGGCTTTTCCAATAACTTATGGATCTTTTGCTGGAAACTGGAGATAATGGAGTTGCTGTTTGAGTTTCGCTTGGTTTTAAGGCTTCAATTGGTGTACTTGTTCCGTCAGGCATATTATTTTAGTTTCGCGAGTAAACTCGCCTTAACTTTCCCTGCATCGATTTTTTCAGGGAATTGG
>CAYXTY010000024.1:0-9089 GCA_964468505.1 uncultured Gammaproteobacteria bacterium | reverse complement strand
AGTTTGAAATAAAAATTCATTGGTGCTATAAATTAGTTATGGCTGAAGGATCACATGGAAGAGATATACATCCATCGCACGGAGCATTTAGATCAATCGAAGGAACCCACTCGAATAACCCAAAACTCCAGCAAGCTCGTAGAATTACTTCATCTGCTGATCACGCCCCAAGCCTACGTCACAAACTTAGAAACATCGCCTTGGCACTTGGAATAGCAACGGGAGCTAGTGCAACTGGAATAGCCTTAGTTAATGAAGATGGAAAAGTACCAATTGAATCTCTTAGCAAATATAGTGACCAAATTAAAAGTATAGACATGAATAAATATTTAATTAATATTCATGTAGATGGTCAGGCAAATGATTTAAAAATAAGACATGATCCCTATATGCCTGAATTCAAAGATAGACAAGAAGGCAGAGATAATTTCATAACTATGGATAACGTGGTTTCTTTAAACGGCAGCCCCTGGGACGGAAAGTCTCCAGTGGTTATCGAGAATGCTCCAATTGCAATGGCTACAGATCCAAGCACAGGAATACTCGAATCACCTTGGTTTGCAGTCACAATCGGAAAAAAGAGCTTGCTTGGTGATGTTACAGAAACTGTAGGCTTTATAAGCCACAGCCCTGCTACAGAAGCCCACATCACCGCACTTAAAGATGACGGTGGCATAGCAAATGCTTCCTTTGAAAAAGGCCAAATCGTGGGCAAAAATGAAAATGGCGAAATAGTCCTACCCACAGAACAAATTGGCCTAGCATCTATCGCTGGACACTCTATAACTACCCAGGTTGGCAATCCACAGTCTTAATTTTAGCTTGACATATTCGAGGCCTATAGTTATAATACGTACCTATGTCAGACAGATTTAGACCTACACCGGAATCAGTGGCTAAAGTTGCTAGATTCGCAGTTAATCATCCAAGAATAACCAGAGTTGGGGCTCTTGCTCTTTCAGCTACTCTTGCTACAGCGGCAATTACTCCTGAGGGTCAAACTCCCTTAACGAAGGTTAAGATTGGAAGCTATGATCCTGAAATCATGGAACAGATCAAAGATAATCATGGTGCTATACTCCGAGGCAAACCATCCACAAGTTCCATGCCTGTCGCAAGAGCTCCTATAGGAGAAGCTTTCTCGGTAATTGAAGTTGTTGAAGACGGCTCATGGGTTAAAGTTACATTAGATCCAGTTAAAAATATTCCAGACGTAAATATGAATTATGGATTATTACCCGTTAATAGCGATGGCCAAGTAATTGTTCCGACTGAAGTATATATAAGCAGACCACTTGTAAAAGAGGTATTCCCCAAGCCAAATAAATAAGCTTCTATCGTAGATTCTTAGGCAAGTCTATTCCTGTTAATCACCACTACTCTATGGCTGGATGAGTGTGATAGTAATCAAATTTTAGCCTCATTTAGCCTCAAAATTAAATAAATTATATAGCCTATAGCAGGGGAGAGAAATAAATTTAAGCATATCCAATAAATGGAGCGATCTGGCAGCGGAAAGCGAAACGAATTATAAAATTTCAATAAATATTGGATAAAAATTGGAAAGAAAAAAGGGTCTTCTCTGGGTATACCAGCCTCCGTGACGTCGTAAAAGTATTATTCTACGACGTTATCACTTTCTGCTTCCTAGCGCCTATTATGTCCATTATTTGTGATTCGATCTCTATGAAGAGAATGACATAAGTCACTACGTTTAATTCTAGAACTAGTTAGTTCCCTAAGACATGTAAATGATCATTAATTTGAAGACCCAAGTAAGAGTCTTGACACCCCACTCTAAGGAGTTATCCACATAGTCATCGATTAGACTGTCTTATCAAGCTAAACAACAATATTTAGCCTCAGATGCTTAAGAATGGCGTTCGTATTTTTTTCGTTCGGAAACGATACAGGCACATAGAGCATAGTATAATCTTCATATAATGATAGCGCGTCGCATTTCCCGAGCTCTACTTATAATTATCCATATCTTCTATTGGACTACAATGCATGCCTGCTGAGTTGTGAAAAGTTCCGTATAATCTCGTGAAATTAATGATATGAGGCTAAAACCTGTCCATTTAAGACCTATAATAATTTGCTGAATAACTATATCACAATATATCACCTCTACCCATATCAAACTATATCACTAGCCTCTAATACCGCTCTCCTCTTCCCTGTCTTAATACTCTTAAAAAATATTTTGATTTAGCTTCAGATTGTGCGTAATTATTTTTATGATTTGTGGCTAAGACTTAAATTTTGTTTAAATATTGGCGACTTCTATAGCCTCCACTTCCCTTTTATTCTAAGTCCATGAGGTAAATACTACTAAAACTATGAACACGAATACAGCTACCCAGATATACTCCCATAGAACAGATTTAAAAAGTCTTTTCTCAAACCATAAATGAGCAAGTCCGACTATGATGTAATAGAAACCTGTTAAAAATAGCGATATAACTAAAGGCTTACTAGGCCAGAACCACAGTAGAAATGACATTTGAGTAAGAGCGGTACTTAAGAATAGACCCCAGATAATTTCCGTCTTCACTCTCTTTTCCAGAGTATATGTCCACAATGAATGAACAATCAAAAGAAACGAATATGCAAAGATCAAGGGAAGAATTATGAAGAAACTCAACTGAGAACTAAATACTGTGTTTGTGAAAAAGGCGTATATGAAAATAGAGAGAACATACGAAACTGTTCTAGCGCTAGATAATAGCGCGATTGTTCTAACTGATGAAATCGTGAAAATGTTTTGACTAAGAAACGCTGAATAAAGTCCAATAGAGTAAAGAATAGTTAAAAACGTTTGCACGAGAAGACGAGGCGGTAACGAGAAATAGAACAAACCGAATGCTAATGTATAAAGAAATGGCAAGATAAAAACTTGCGGTGTGAAATTTCCTTTAAGATCTTTGCGAAGCGCCCAATAAAGAAACCCGTCTGTTAGAAATGCGAGGAGGAATACAAAATAAATCCCTGATCTTGTTAAAAAATGCTCCACAAAAAAAAGACAGACTGAAAGGATAAGTACAGCAACTGCAAAACGCTGTCTTTTTGTGAAAATATTCTTTTTAAAAAAAACAGAAGTATTTAGTTTCTTAAAGACTGACATTGGAATAAACTTTTTGAACATCATCCATATCCTCAAGAGCTGATAAGAAATTAACTATTTTTTCTTTCTGCTCTTCCCCAACCGACATAGTGTTTTTTGGTTTTCTGGAAATCTCAGCTCCTGTTATTTCAAATCCCTGTGAAGTTAGTCCTTCTTTTATTTTTGACAAATCTGAAACCTCGGTATAAACTGCAACCTCTTCTCCCCTATCTTCCACGTCCGTTGCCCCAAGCTCTGCAGCCAAAAGAAAAATATCATCGATTGATTTTCCATTTTTTATGACTGCTATCTCTCCTGTTTGGTCAAACTGATATGCAACAGCCCCTGGCCCTGCAAAGCTTGCCCCTGATTTATTAAAAAGGCTTTTTACCTCTGAAGTTGTTCTATTAGTATTATCTGTAACTGCTTCGACAAGAACAGAAACTCCTCCCGGAGCAAATCCTTCATATGTAAGCTCTGTTAAATCTCCTGCCTCCTTGCTCGTAGCTCTCACAATGGCGCGTTCAATATTATCTTTTGGCATATTAGCACTTCTTGCTAGTTCTATCGCCAGACGAAGCCTAGGGTTCTGATCTGGGTCACCTATTCCCCCACCCTGTTTCACGGCAATTGTAATAGCATTAGAAATTTTCGTAAATGCTGCGCCGCGTTTTACATCCGCTGCACCCTTCTGCCTTTTAATTGTTGACCACTTAGAATGTCCGCTCATAAATTAATCATCTCATTTTACCATTTGATTATTGACTTTTGCAATTTGTAATAGTAAAATTTTTCAATTAAATCCCCAATGAAAATAACTTCAAATCACGCCATACAAGCAACACTAAAAGGCAACTGGGATGAAGCTATAAAATTAAATAAATCTCTCCTTGATGAAAATCCAAAAGACGTAGAAGCCCTTAACAGAATGGGACTCGCCTATACAATCTTAGGTAAAGGTAAGTCTGCAAAGACAACCTATCAAAAAGTATTAGAAATTGATCCCCTTAACTCAATTGCTATTAAAAATCTAAGCAAAATCACTGCTGACTCCTCTGATGAAAATGGAGCAACGATTGTTATTAACATGAATAATATATTCATTGAAGAAACTGGTAAAACAAAAGTTGTCGATTTAATAAACCTAGCGCAGGCTGAAGTCCTTAATACATTAAGAACAGGACAGACCTTAGATTTGTCAGCTAAGAGATTGAAGATTTTTATTTCTGAAGGGAAAAAATATATCGGCGTATTACCAGATGATATTGGAAAGAGATTAATTAAATTTTTAAATGGTGGAAATAAATATGAGGCTTTTGTTAAGTCATCAAATCACCAGAATGTCACAATTTTTATAAGAGAACTAAAGCGAGCTGCTAAATTTAAAGATCAACCTTCGTTTCTTCATGTTGTTGAAAAAAAGCTGAGCTTCAAAAAAGCTAGCAAAGGAAAAGCTAAGAAAACTCCCGACTATGAAGAAGATGACTCCGAAGAATCAGAAGAGTGAAATATAACTCTCCCCTTTGAAATATCTTTTTGAGCTTCATTTAACTCCTTTTTATTCTTCTCCTTTTTAAGAGCGATAAAAGCCCAAAAAAGTGAAACTAAGGCAATAATTATGACCCAAACTAAAATATTCACTCCTCTTGATCCTTCCCTAGCACAACAATAATATCTGCTATGGAGCTTGTTTCATGTTTTTCGGTCTTAATATTTAGAACTTTGGAAAGTTTTTTTACAGTATATGATTCTTCTTGGTAATAAATCACAGACTCCCCTACTTCATCTTTTGAAGAATTTACTAAAACCACATTTCCACCAAGATTCGTAATTGTTTTTGCGATTTTATTTCCGAGGCCTCCTATTTCAGTTGAGTTTATTACTTGAATATTTACCTTGTCTTGAGACATTGTTTCATCTACAAATTCACTCGATGAAAGCCCATTAAGCTCATCTATGCTATCAGATTCAATATTTTGATATGAAAAATTTTCACCATCAACTCCAAAAGAAAAAATACTAAGCTTAAATAAATCTAAAACATTTAAGCTAGATTCCAAACTTCTCTTGTTAAAAAGCATTTTTAAGAAAATGCTTTTAGATTCTGAAGAAAAATCAGATTCGGTTTCGACAAATACATCTACCGGAATGGAATAATTTTCAATTGCACTAAGGCTACCAGCGTTTTCAACTCTAATTCCTGTTTGTTCTCCCGTTGAAGGAGACACAGAAATTATGTCTACGTTTTTGTCATTCAAAACAGCGACCGTAAATCGATTCTTATTATCAAACTCACTTTTTCTTATTACGTCAATTGCTTTGAACGTGATCGATATTATGATTATCAGGAGAATTAAAAGACCAAAATAAAGAGCGAGATTAAAGCTCTTGATCCCCTCCTTTTTAGATTTTTTCATTACCAATCTTTTTTCTTTTTGGAGATCAATTCAGGCATAACATAAGTAGGAGCATTTGAGGAAACTACTTTCCCGTCCTTATCTTTTTTTGCCTTTTTCTTTTCTCCTTTGTAAAATCCACCAAATCCTGGCATAAACTCACCTCCTAATTAAAGTCTATCAATTTCTTGAACTTGAAATCAACCTTAAAAATCTAGTTAAATCATCAGATAATTCACTTTTGTACATAACCTTCTCCCCAGATCTAGGGTCTAAGAATGAAATTAATTCTGCATGAAGAAATACTCGAGGTAAAATTTTCCTATCTGAATTTGAAACCTTTCTGCCTCCGTATAAGGGATCTGAAAAAATAGGATGATTTATGTGTTTTAAATGCACTCTTATTTGATGTGTTCTTCCAGTTTTGGGAAATAACCTTACTAGTGTTAAAATTTCTCTTTCAAAAGTAAAATATTTCTCTACTTCATAGCGAGTGAGTGCTTCTCTGCCTCCAGCAATTACTCCAAATCTCTTTCTATTCCATGGAAGCCTACCAACTGGAGCATTTATTTCGCCAGTTTCAGGTTTAATTTCTCCATGCGAAAGTGCAATATAGCTTTTTTCGACAATTCTTTCTTTAAATTGTCTTTGAAGTTCTCTAAATGCAGTTGAATTTTTCGCAATAATTATGGCTCCAGAAGTTTCCTTATCAAGTCTATGCACGATTCCTCCTCTATCTAAAAACTCCTGATCAGGATCCGAGGCGTCAATCTTTTTTTCTTTCTCAATTAAATCCTGAAGAGTTGTTTCATTTGAAGTCGTATCAGATCTATTCACAGTAATCCCCGCTGGCTTTTCAATTACCAAATAATCTGCGTTTTCAAATAAAATTTTTAAATTATTTTCCATTTTTAAGCGATATTCTACCTGTTAACTCTTGCTTAATAATTATTCCAATCGAAACAAATAGAATTGCTACCAATATAAAGTTCTCCTTATGCGTTAAAAAATAATTGGTTCCTGGATTATCAATTGCACTTGATAAAAGAGAGATTAGTGAAAAGAAAATTAAAAACAAAGCACTTATCGATCCATCTTTTATTTCCAGAGAACTTGCTTTAGGGTACAAATAAATATTAGAGGCAATAAGAATTAAAGTGTACAAAATAAACTTAACAATTGTTCCTGTTGTAAAGTCCTGGGATAAAAGAAAGTAGCCTAAAAATCCAAATGGCAAAACAAATATAAATGCCATTGAGAAAAAATCAAAAACACGGGCTCTTGGAATTTTCTTTCTTCTACAGAAGAAGAATAGTGCGAGTGCTCCCCCAAGAATTGCGCCGGTTATAGAGAGTCCTGGAAAATACGGAAAAAGTAAAAATCCTAATGGATTAATATACACAGGATCCGGATTCATTAGAACGTAGAATAGACGCGAGAATAAAAGAGAAACTAAAGAGCAAACAAATACAGCATTAAATATATCTTCAAGTGTTATGTTTTTCTTGATCAGGACATAATCATCATTTGCTAAATGATAAATTCTATAAAGAAATAAAACCAAACAAATTACTAAAACAAAAATAAAAAACTGCATATTATTTAAATTTAAATATCCTTAAAAGTGCTACTCCAATTACTGAAATGCCGATTAGTGTAATTACCTTTGAAACTCCTATTAAATCTGCTAATGCTCCAACTCCTAATATAGGAATAATTGACACAATTCCCACTAAGGTATTTAAAGATCCATAGATTTTACCACGTTGTCTGTCTGTAGTCTCCTCTTGGATTAAAGTGTTAGAAGGAACAAAAACAAGCGAGAACGCAAACCCTACAATTACAGCTAAAAATATAAGTATATGAACATCATTTATGCTCATTAAGCTTGGCATAAAATTATTTATATTTTTAACCGATTCTTGGTTTGTTAATAGATAACCGTACGGAAAAAGAAGTATTACAATTCCAATTATTAGAAGTCCAATTTTTGCTAGAGTTTGCTTAGGCTTATTGTGCCAAAAATTGCCTATCAGAATTGCTCCGATACTCATTCCAACAACTGCCGGAGTTACGAAAAGCGCAGGAAACTTTTCTACTTCTATATGAAGAATGTCTTCTGCATATCCAGGTCCAATTACTGCAATTACTAATATTAAAGTCTGAAGAAGAGTTAAGAGAAACAGCGAATGATATACCTTATCTTTTTTCGCCATAAATGTAAAAGCATCCCTTACCTCTTCAAGAATATTTATCTTTATTTTTTCTTTTGGTATATCAAATTTAAATCTAATGAAGAATGCAAAAACTGCTGAGACTGCAAAAAGAAATGTTATAAAAATAAATACATTTGTTTTTCCAAATAATAAAAGCAGCGGTCCTGATAATGCATAAGCAACAATAATTGACCCAAAAATACCCATACTAAAAAGTGCATTTGCTGAAATTAGATTTTTCTTAGGAACTAAAAGAGGAATTATGGGAGTCTCTGCTGGAATAAAAAATTGAGTAATAAGAGAGATAAGAAAACTTAAAACATACACAAAAAATAACTCATGAGAAATAAAAATTAACGGAAGTGCCACCAATGCTCTAAGAATATTTGTATAAACTAAAACATTTTTCTTATTCCATTTATCGACATAAACCCCTGCAATAATTCCAAATAAAATTGATGGGAGCGTAAAAGAAAGAACTACTCCAGCAACAGCTGTATTTGAATCTGACAGCTGAAAAACCACAATTAGAAGCGTGAAGTTGAGAAGATTCATCGCAAATTGAGAGAAGAATTCAGAGATAAGAAGATACGAAAAAGAAGGAATAGAAAGAACCTTTAAGAAGGGGTTACCCATAATTAATTGACTTTTTGACTATATTCTCCGGTCCTTGTGTCAATCCTAACCTTATCCCCTATTTTAATAAAAAGAGGTACACGAGTATTTAGACCGTTATCCAGCGTTGCGTCTTTATAAATATTTGAGGCGGAATTTCCTTTAACCCCTGGGTCTGCGTCCGTAATAACGAAGTCCATTTTGGGCGGAAGATTTAAAGCAAGCGCTTCACTTCCCAGGAAGGAAAGATTAAAGCTTTCACCTTCTTTTAGATAAGCTGCATCCGTTCCGACTAAAGCAAGAGGCACTGTTATTTGTTCAAAAGTAGAAGGGTCCATAAAAAATGCGCTCTCCCCGTCTTTATATAAATACTGAACATCTCTTTTGAAAACAGAAACATTTTTAACCTTTGCGTTATTTGTAAATCCCTTTTCAGTTGTTGAGCCTTGTCTTATATTTCTGACTTTAACTTTTATATTCGCGGATCCCCTACCCATTTTAATATGCTCGTAAGATATAACTACATATAAATTTCCGTCTTCCTCAAAAACTGTTCCTGCTCGAAGCTCTTGTACGCCAATCATTTCTTATTTCTCCTTACTCTTATTAATCCTGAGCCTGGAATTATTTCTATTCCTTTTTTTTCAATCTCATCTAAAAATAAATTTGCTCCAATTGAATCTGAAGCCATATGTCCAGCATTAATTACATTCATGTGCATTTTTTTCGCTTCTTTTAATCCATCTTCTGGTATAT
>CAYXTY010000023.1:0-9660 GCA_964468505.1 uncultured Gammaproteobacteria bacterium | reverse complement strand
GCTTCATTGACATTGAAGAGGTCAGAGGTTCGATACCTCTCAGGTCCACCACTAAAAAGCAAATTGACTATCTACTTATATTACAATTCCAATGTTAATTGTTCGTTTCCTGTCGCTGATGATGCCCAACCTTCTGAATTTCTCAACATTGCTTTATTTTGAACGCCAAAGCCTTTATGTTCTCTCATATGATATGAAGCATTATATACTTCAACATGCGATGAGTGATCAGGTCCTTTTAAAGTCCTACTATCTATAAATACTTGCGCCGCTACAACTGCTGAGTCTATGCCAACTCTTCCTCGACCTACTTGCATAAATTCTGCTCTTTGCGCTGTTGCATTAAATGCTGATGCATCTTGTTGTCTTGGTCCCACTTCTGTTCTTGCGTCTATTGCTGTCATAATTAATCACCTCCTTTCTTTTAAGTTTTTTTATCTATTTCTCTGCCCGCTGTTTCTTTGTTTTCTATTTGAAGTTCCTGGTACTGGTGCACCCCTTTTTATTTTTGGTCCACCTTCCATAAATACTCTTCCGTTAGGGCCTATTGTTATGTCCCCAACGAATCTTTGCTGTTGAGCTGGTCTATCAGACCTTTGGCCACTGTTAAAACCTGGTTCTTGTCCAAATCTATTACTTCCTTCCATAATTATTCACCTCCTTTCAAACCACAAAAAAACCTCCCGTCTGGGAGGCTGTCCTGGTTGCGTATTTGTCTTACTTACGCGTCAGACTTACCCCCCTTAAGGGATTTAAGAATGACGAGAATAAGATTTTTTATCGCTTGCATAGAATGTATGTTATCAATTTGATATTTATCAAGTCAAGGGGAAATTCACTCAGCAAGCTTAGGAAAAGTTTTAACCAGTTTGGGTCGCAGCGGTTCTTTCGTTGGAAAGAGTAAATGATGTTCCACCCTTTTTAGCCATCGCGCCATATTGACGAGCTGCTTTTTTACTTCTTAATGCGTGGAACCAGGCAAGAGAATCTTCTACGTTCATTCTGGCGTCTCTTATCCATTTTAATACTTCTTCCATAAAATTAAGATGATAAACGCCTGGATTTTCTCCAATTTGCTCAATAGTTAGAACTTCCACTTTTTCTTTAAGTTCTGAAGAGCTATTAGCTAATTGTTTTATTTCAATTAAAATTTCTTGAACCTTAACTGCGATTTCTTGATTTTCGTGAGATGCTCCTCTTTCTGAAGCATGAACTATATCTCTATGATAGTCATTCCCAGCTTCTACATGAGGTTTAGTATGTTCTTTATTACTTTCACCATGATTTACTTCAACTTCTTCTCCTGCATGCATTTCTGTTTCACCGCTGTGACCACTATTGTGAGATTTGTCAGCTCCTAAAAATTGATCCCATGCATCAAATACAGCGTCTTTTCCTACATCTGTTTTTATGGATTTGACCACATCACTTCCCATGCCCATTAAGGCTTCGAAAGGATTTTCATCTATATATTGTTTTGGCTCTTTTTTACCGCCACTTTTTAGCTTTGGAAGTTGCATAATTGCACCCTAATCTATCACAGACCTTTTAAGAAATCAAGCGTTTTCTGTTGCCTGATAATTGAGGCTAAAAGATATTTATTTGCTCTAAGTCCTTCTTTTTCCGCAGGCTGGGCATTTTCTATTGTTTTTTCAATGTCAGTCTCATCTGCTGTTATCTTTTCAGACTCTGCGATTTTCTGAAGTATAAATTCAAGCTTTAGATCTGTATTTGCTTTTACAGCTGACTCAGCTCTTAAATCTTCTGCAGTCTTTTTTGTAGATGAGAGGTACTGATCTAGATTCATGCCTAGTTTTTTAATTTCTTCTAGTGTCTGAGTTAAAAGCCTATCCACTTCTCTTTCTACTAAAACCTGAGGAACAGTAACTTTAACTGTTTCTAAGAGAGATTTTACGATTTCATCAAAAGGTGGTGTTTCTGCTTCTTTTCCTGGAACCACAATTTTACTTTTTGCAGTAATTTTCTTAACCTCATCTTTATAGCTTCCAAGTTCTACTACAGGAGCCTCGCAAGTTATAGCATGAAATTCCCAGTCTTTTCCCTCCTCGAGAGCTTCATCAACATGAATTCTAGGGTCAATTATAGGTTTAACATTGTTATCTTTAACAGCTTGGGCATAAACTGCTGGGAGAAGATGTCTTACTACTTCATCTCTAATTTTAGCTTTATCTAAACTTCCTTCAACTAGATTTTTTGGAGCTTTACCTTTTCTGAAGCCTGGAAGATTAGCGTTTTTTGCCATTTCCTCAACTACAACGCCCCAAACTATTTTAGCTTTATCCCATGGAATAGTAAGCCTAAATTCAATTGTGCCATCTGGAGTTCTTAAAAAAGGTTTTTTTACAGCTTCAGATTCAGCCGCAATTTTCGGCTCTTTAGCTTTAGATTTAACTGTTTTTGTTTTTCCTGCCATATTTATCCTTTACTGTGCGGATGAGAGGACTCGAACCCCCATGCTTTTAACGGCACAAGGTCCTAAACCTTGCGTGTCTACCATTCCACCACATCCGCTCGTTATCAAGCCTGATTATAGCTTATTTGATATAAGCAAACAAGCTTTATAAGGCTAGCGCGAGTGTAGTCTTAGCATTTTTTAATCTGTATTCTTCCATTTTATTCATGAAGAACGTAACTCTAACAGCCCATGTTGGAGAAGAAGCATAAGTAGGACCAATAAAATATGGATCAGAATCAGGTTTATCCTTAAGGTATCTTGTTCTTAATCCATGGGAAATAGTCTCAATTCCATCTGTCCATGACTCAAATCTTATTACATTATCTCCATAAACTCCCCATCCCCATCCATTGTAAGACTGATAAGGAATTCTTTTTCCAAAAGTAGATTCAAGTCCAGCAATTGAGGCTACAAGTCTCCAGTCAAGATCATATTCGTCAGCATACTTAATAAAGTCGCCTGCGTATGGAGCTAATGGAGAATCATATTGAAGTAAAAATCCTTCTAGGATTTTAGCTCTGTCATCTACAATTAATGGAGAAACTTCGGAAGCAAGCTTAGCTGAAGACATCGAAGCCTGGTTAGAGGCATAAGAGTCCCCTGTGCTTACCAAAAGCATTATTATTACTAAAAATATTGTAAGTAGTTTTTTCATTTTTCGGCCTACCTAGAAATTGCTTCTAGGTTGTTAGGCCAAAAAAAATCCTAACGTGAGCATTTGGAAAGGCGCACCTTAGGATCTAGAACGAAGTGTATCATATAACTATAGGACTTGTCAAGATACTACTATGGGTTGAGTGAGGCTAATTTAAAGCTATTTGAGCTCATTCATGAAGCTGGTTACATTTTCAGCCCAGTTATTCGTATTGCTAGGGTTATACAAGCGCGCAATCTCGAAAGGGGTTACTAATCCCCTATCTCGATATTTTGTTGACAATGTTTTTGTTATAGTTTCGATAGCATGAGGGTAGTTGCTAAATTTAGTAACTTTAGTTCCATATATGCCCCATCCCCAGCAATTATATGATTCTTTAATTATTCTTTTACAAGCACCCGATTCTTGAACTGAAATTGCTGGAAGAAGCCTAAAATCGATATCATATCTTTCTGCAGCTGCTACTATGTCAGGTGCGTAAGGTTCAAGGGGAGAATTTTTTCTTGCGAGATATTGACGAACAATTTCTACTTTTGAATCTTCTTCTACAATAGTGTTTTCAATAGTATTATCAGCCGGCGGTAAAGCTGCGTATGCGATTCCCTGCGTGCTTTCAGATAGTATTTGTCCAGAGCTCTTGAGAGCTGTAATATGCAGTAAATATGCTAATGTTAAGAAAAGAAAAAGAGGAGTTCCGAGGAAAAATCCCATTAGGACAGCGAGCTTTTTCATCTGATCATTTTGTCACTTTTAGATTGATTTTGTCAACCGAACAAAGTAGTTCAAACTACAAAGAAGTTGAGTAACTGAGCTCATTTTGATATACTTCCATTTGTTCGCGGATGTAGTTCAGCGGTAGAATGTCTCGTTGCCAACGAGAAGGTCGCCGGTTCGATCCCGGTCATCCGCTCCAAGTGTTTACTGAGAATAGCCTCTTGATCGAGCAAGGCTTAGAGCTTTTTCACTATCTCCTCCGTATGATTTCAACCCCTGCTCTACCCCACCGTGTTTAGATATGTAATTTGCGGCTCCATGGATAGCATCAATGGCGTTATTTATGTCTGGATTTCCATCACCATTTCCATCTGCTCCATAGGAAGCCCAAGTTCCTGGCATAAACTGAAGTGGGCCTTGTGCTCCAGTTCCATAGCCAGATGAAATTGCGCCATCTCTGCCGCCTGTTTCCATATGATGAAGGCCGTAGAGTATTTCCCATGGGACGCCGTATTTAGCTCCAGCCTCTTTATATGCATTGTCAAATGAACTTGGGCCCCCTTGTGTAATAGAAGGCGTCTGAGCTCCATTTACTTCTTGAGCTGGAGTGTCAGTGGGGGTTGGAGTAGGTGAAGGATCTGTTATCTCTTTATAAATTGCTGCAAGTTTTTCTGAAGGTTCCTCTACTTTTTCAGGTTTGATTCTCGAGATATTTAGCTCCCAACCGCTTCTAATTAGTCTTGGATCTTCTATGAAATCATTATCATTCCATAAGTTTATCCAGTATTTTTGATCACCATATTTTTCTTCTGCAATTGTGTATAGGGTTTCTCCGGATTCTACAACGTGCATTTTTGGTGTCGGAGTTGGTGGGATTCGGGTAGGTGTCGGTGTGGGGGTTTTTGAGGGGGTTTGATTAACCGGTGCCGTTTGCTCTTGTGCCGGTGAGTTTATCGGTGTAAATACCGATAAAAGAAAGATAGCTCCTGCGACTATTCCTCCCATAAAAACCAATACTAACAAAGAAAAAAGGATGAGTCAACGAACTATAGTAAATTCGTTAAATGAGGCCAAGGGATTGCATTCTGCGTGCACAGCCTGGGAATTGAGTAAAGATGCTCGAGCGAGATAATAGTCTTTGAACTGCGCCTATTTGAACATCAAGCGGAGCTAGATCTGCGCGTTCATAGCCAGTTCCCATAGCGTTCCATGTGCCAATTGAAAATTGAAATGCTCCGTAATATCCATTTCCGCTATTTCTAGAGGCTGTCATTCCGGATTCACAATTTCCTAAAAAGTTAATTTGTGCGTCCGTTAATGGGCCACCAACTGTGGTAGTTGAAGAAACTGCTGGTACAATTTGTGCTTGAGTTTGATTTTGTGCTTGGGTAGGCGTTGGTGTAGTGATGGATGATTTAGCTTGCTTTTCTAGCTTTTTATCAAGTTCTGAGCTTAAAGTAGCAACAGATGTAGGTTTTTCTAGGCTCAATTTCAGCTTCCAATCTTTTTCGATTAAATCTGGGTTTTCGATCCATGGATTATCATTCCAGATATTTATCCAATAATCTTTTGAGCCATATTCCTCCTCAGCGATTTTAGTAATAGTATCTCCGTTTTTGACAGTGTAATCCCTTACCTCTTCTTTTATTAATGTTTGAGAAGTTACCTGGGTTGAGGAAGTCCCTGATGGGTTTAGGAGTACTAATGAAAGCGCCAATACTCCCGAGAGAATATTTTGTTCCATAAATTTAAAATGCCAACTATTTCTAGTTGGCAAGAACGCGTATATTATCAAAAAAAGCTTGCAAAGTCAAGCTAATCGTGCCTAAGAGCCCATGTGCTATAATAGTTTTCTAAATGCAAAATCGAAAAATATTTTTTATTCTTACTTGTTTTCTTATAACTCTTTTTTCAGGAATCATTTTCGTTTCTGTTCAGCAGTCTCTGAGGCTTTCAGCAAATGATCCTCAAGTGCAGATAGCTGGAGACATTTTAAATTCTCTAGCTCAAGGAGCAGATCCAAAACAATTGTCCCCAACAACGGTTGACATGGCTAGCGCTACGAATCCATTTGTAGTAATTTATGGAAATAATGAACAAGCGGTTGGTAGTACGGTAGTTCTTGATAAAAAAACTCCTGTTCCTCCGAAAGAAGCTTTCGAGAAAACAAAGAAAAATAACGAAAATAGATTTACATGGGAACCAAAAAAAGGATTAAAACAAGCCGTCGTTATGGTTAAATATAAAGATGGTTATGTCCTCGTTGGAAAATCATTAGGGGAAATTGAAGACAGGATTATGCTCATCATGAGAGTTGTCGGAGTTGGTTGGGTTGTGGGAATAGCTGCTACGATGCTTGCTTTCTTGTTTACGCGACCACGAAATGAAACTACTACAGAAGAAGTAAAACCTGTTTCGCTTCGAAAATCCGCAAAAAGACCAAGAAAATAATAGTTTGAAGCTAATTTTATCTGGAAAGAGTATAATGTATTTATATCCCTGAACAAAAGCCCACTATTGTTTTCTTAAGCACCTATCCTCCGAGAGAATGTGGTATTGCAACATTTACACAAGATTTGCTTAAATCGAGTCAAAAACTTCTAGGACCTCTAGTTGACTGCAAGGTTGCTGCTTTAAATTTGTCCCCATTAGATACATATAAGTATCCACCAGAAGTCGAATGGAGTCTTGATCAGAATAGCAAGGAAGATCATGTAGATCTATCAAGAACGATTAATGAAAGTGAGCACATTACAGGAGTAATTATTCAGCACGAATACGGAATTTTCGGAGGAATTGACGGAGAAATACTTTTAGCTTTTATGAAGAGATGTAAAAAGCCGATGCTTGTGACGCTTCATACTGTATTGCCAAAACCCACACTTAAAATGATGAGAGTTACAGCTCAGATTATCAAGCATGCAAGTACTGTTGTAGTTCTTACTGATAGCTCAAAGAAGATTATTGAGCATTTATACCCCCATTCCCGTGGAAAGGTGTTTATGATTCCTCACGGGATTCATCAGGTTTCCTTTTCTAATCCCCTAGAGCATAAGAAAAATTTAAAGATTGAGGATTACACGATTCTTAGTACATTTGGGCTTTTAAGTCGAGGTAAAGGAATTGAATATGTGCTAAGTGCTTTGCCAAAGGTTATTAAAAAGTATCCCTCGATTCTTTATCTTATCCTGGGCGAGACTCATCCCGTTGTGAGGCGTAGTGAGGGAGAAAAATACAGGAGAGAGCTGGCAATGATGGTGACTAGGTTGAAGCTCGAAGATCATGTAATATTTTATGATCAATACTTTAGTCTTCCTGACCTTTTTGCTTTTTTAAAAGCAACCGATATTTATATTGCGACTTCAATTAATCCAAATCAGGCAGTGAGCGGCACTCTTTCTTATGCATTGGGTACGGGAAGAGCAGTAATAAGCACACAGTTTGCTCAGGCTAAGGAAATTGTCACTCCTGACACGGGAAGATTAGTGCCTATAAAAGACCCTGACTCCCTAACAGAGGCTATTTTAGATTTACTGGGAGATGAAAAAAAATTGACACAAATGCATAAGAATGCCTATAAAAAAACGCGATCAATGCTTTGGGGGAATGTAGTCAAAGAGTATTTAGTCTTGCTTGAAAGAATGATAGTTCCAAAAACAAAAATCGATCACCTTCTTAATATGACGGATGATTTTGGGCTTTTTCAGTTTGCCGACCTTTCAGCCCCCAATAAGGATTTTGGTTATACGCTAGATGATAATGCCAGAGCGCTCATAGCATGCAGCTGGTTAACAAAACAATCAAAAATGCCAGAACTTAAGACATTAATAAGGCTATATTTAACATTTATAAAGAAATGTCAAAATGAAAATGGATCTTTTATAAATTATATCGGCTATGAAGATAAAAATCCTACACCCCAAAATAATATGGAAGATTTAGAGGATTCACAGGCACGTGCTGTATGGGCACTTAGCGAAATTATAAGTAACCTTAAGTTGGATGCTGACATTCGTAATGAGGCAAAAAAGATATTAATTTTAAGCTTAAAGACAGAAGTTAAATTATCGCATTTACGTTCGAGGGCATATTATATTAAGGCTTTTTCTATTCTTCTAAAGTTTATGCCTGAAAAACAAGTATATTTTACAAATAAGATTAGGGAGTATTCAGATTTATTAGTGTTTGCCTTACAGAATAATTCAAAGAAATCTTGGATATGGTTTGAAAAGAGTCTTAATTATAACAACGCCCTTCTTTCGGAAAGTTTGATAATAGCAGGGGACGTTTTGAAAAATGAAACTTATTCAAATAAGGGAGAAAGCTCGTTGCAGTTTTTAATTAAAAAAACATTCTCAAAAACGTATATGCCAATCGGGCATGCAAAATGGTACAAAAATAAGCATAAAAGAAGTATTTATGATCAACAGCCTGAGGATCCTGCTTCAATGATTTTTGCATTAGTTACAGCACATAAGTACACACATGACGAAAAATATAGAAAGCTAGCGAATATTTGCTTTAGCTGGTTTTTGGGGAATAATAGCCTTAAAAAACCACTTTATAGTTATGAAAATGGGGGGGTTTATGACGGACTGCACCCGGACCGCGTTAACCAAAACCAGGGCGCTGAATCTTTAGTTTCATATCTTATGTCAAGTCACATGATAATGCAGTTAAATTAATGAAAATAAAACAGATCAAGCCAATTTTTTCAGATATTCAAGTAGCCAGGTTTAATATGGCTGTTTGGCAAAAATCTGATGAGAGCTCATTAAGTTTTATTGGACGAGAGGTTGCTGTCGCGGGAGGAGTTGGAGAACCAGATACTGGCATTCTTAAGCTTTTCGAAGTGAGTGAGGATGGGGTGATAATTCAGGAAAAGGTAATATGGAAGCCAATTTATGAAGGTATTAACCTTGAAGATCCTCGCGCCTTAGAATTACCAGATGAGAATTTAATCATTGGGCTTACTGCTGTTCTCAGAGATAAAAAAGGTCTTCCTATCCCCTTTCCTGCAATTGTTAAAATTGACTCATTTGATACATGGAAAAAGGAACTTCCGCCATTTCTTATTATTGATTCATTTGGTCCTGGGAAAAACCTGACTCCTATAAGTAAGCATACCTATATTTTTCGTCCTGACGCTCCGGAATACTTCCATAAACTTTTGGTGTTCTCTCTTCATTCTCAAATTCCGGAAAAACTGGGAGATATAGATTTTCCAAGAGATCTTCCATGGGCAAGCTGGAGAATTGGGACTACAATGCCCCCAATTTGGTTAACCCCTAACGAAGCACTTTTTATTATCCATGGAATTTCTATAGAAGATAAAGACGGGAAGCAAAAATATATTTATAGTATAGGCAGGGCGAAGTTAATTAGAAATAAAAATAAATTCAAAGTTATAGTTGGCAAAGACCCAATTCTTACTCCAGATGATTTTTTAGATGAAAAAGGAGTTCCATTAGTTAAAGAACTTCATCCAGAGCTGCGGCGCGTAGTTTATTCATGCGGAGGGGTTATTAAGAAAAGTTCGCCTGATATGCTTTCTCTTTATGTGAATGTTGGCGATAGGACTACTTATGAGGTTAAGATGTCATTAGAGGAATTAAAGAAAGATCTTTTTTAAATTAGAGAGCTATATTTAGAAATAAAATCCGCAGTAGAATTTGAGAGGGAAAGTTTTTCTAAATCTTTAGGAGTAAAAAAATCCAATAATTGATCTTCATCTCTTTTAATTTGATTTACATTGTCATCTGATAACCGCGCGTGATAAAAGTTATCTGTAACTTTTTCAACGCTATCTAATTTT
>CAYXTY010000022.1:0-11067 GCA_964468505.1 uncultured Gammaproteobacteria bacterium | reverse complement strand
AACAAGAAGCTGAAGAACAGGCTGCATCAATTGCATTAACAAAATTTCCTAAATGAAATTTTAATATTCATCCTTAGCCTAATCGTGCATTAATTCTCTCATTGTAAAACGAAGCTATTGAGCTTAACTTAATAAAATGATAAAATACTCTTTATGTCAGTTGTAATTAGACTCTCTAGAACCGGAAAAAGGGGAGAGAGAAAATTCAGAATCGTAGTTAAGGAAAAAAAATCTCGAAGAGACGGAGATTCTATTGAGATGCTCGGATCCTTTGAAAAAGGTGAAAAAAATGGCGCCCAAAATCTTAAAAGAGACAGATATGATTACTGGTTGTCAGTTGGAGCAAGACCGAGTGCAACAGTTGAGCAAATCTTCAAAAAATGAAAGACACTTTAACTCACATTATTAAAGGAATAGTAGATAAACCAGAAGAAGTAGAAATTACCGAAGAAGAAAATCAAGGAATAGTTAATTTCACGATAAAAGTCTCGACAGAAGACATGGGAAAAGTAATCGGAAAAGAAGGAAAAGTAATTAAAGCTATAAGAAATGTAATGAGAATTCCAGGAGTTCTTCAAAGTAAAAAAATATATATAACACTCGCAGAAGTTTAATCCTCAAAACTCATAAGTTTATGAAGATCACAATTCTGACTCTTTTTCCCCAGATGCTAAAAAGCCCATTTGATTTTTCTATCATTAAACGCGCTATAGAAGACGGTAAAATCCAAATAAATTTAGTAGATATCAGAGAATTTGGAGAAGGAAAACATAAAGTAGTGGACGACAAACCATATGGCGGGGGAATTGGAATGGTTCTAAAAGTAGATGTTTTAGAAAAAGCTATTAGAAGCGCTCTTGATCAAAATTTAAATAAAGATGAACAGAAAGTAATCTTAACTAGTGCTTCAGGAAAAATATACAACCAAGCAAAAGCTAGAGAATTTTCTAATTTAAAACATCTAATAATTATTTGCGGGCATTATGAAGGCGTAGATGAAAGAATTATGGAATTTGTTGATGAAGAAATCTCAATCGGGGAATTTGTATTAACTGGGGGAGAAATTCCAGCAATGCTTATAGTAGACAGTGTAGCCAGACTTGTCACTGGAGTATTAAAAGAAGGAGCTACAAGGCTTGAATCTTTTTCAGATGAAACTCTGGAACATCCTCAATATACACGCCCTGAAAATTTTAAAGGCCTAAAAGTTCCAGGAATTTTACTCTCCGGAAATCACGGAAAGATAGAAGAATGGAAAAAGGAAGAATCTTTAAAAAAGACAAAAAGAAATAAATCTAATTAAAAGGGTGATGTCCTTACCTCAGCAGAAGTTGTGGCTTCCAGATCTATATCAATAATATTTCCAATCTCATCGTTATTCCACTTAGAAACTTCACTTAATGTCTTACTCTGCTCAGCTGTCAAACCCTTAAGGCTAGTCCTATCTTCTCCACCTACTGAAGGGAATGGTTTATAGAAAAAGTTAATAGTGATACTAGTTATACTCTCCTGGCTGCTAATATTTGTTACATCTGAAATTGGAAATGTTTTATAAAGTTCTTTTATAAATCCGACAGCTTCTCTTGCGTCTCCAATTATTGAAACCTTAAATTCCAATTTTAAATATTTAGAGTCAGTTGGTGTTTCATTTTCAAGATTTTGAAATTGGTAGCTATCTATTTGCGTTGAGGAAAGCGCAGCAGCTGTAGAAATTCCGTTTAAAATTTGCTCAAAGTTTTTTCCCGGAGGTAAGGCACTGGAAACAATTTTAATATTTGAATCCAAATCCTCAGAGTTTTGTGAAATTACAATTTCCTCAGTTTCTTGAATTTTTCTTAAGACCTCATTCTCAATATCAATTGCTTGTTTTCGAGATGGAAATGACAATATCTGAGGAAGTAAAAATACAAAAAATAAAAACAAAGAAACAGCAATAGCCAGGACAGGAATTAAATATTCTTTATTTTCATAATAATAGAGCATTAATCTTTCTTGACTAAATTTTTTATTCATTTTAATTAAGTATGAGCTTCATCGAATATCCGCCGTCTGCTGAAGAAAGCTCAGTCATTCTAATAGTCGTCAGCTTTTTTGATTTTGTAAGATCCAGTAAATAATTTAAAAACGTATCAAGATCAAGTAGAGAATTCGAACTAACCCCAAGAACGACACCGCTTTCATCAATTTCGTATTCATCAATTGCTACACCAGTCGGAAGATCAGTAAATATTAATTCGGTTTTATCGTGGAATTTTTTCCTTTCAGAGATAATGGATGATAAATCTTCAACGCGCTGATGAAGAATGAATATTTTAGAAGTTGTTTCGTCATATGCAGATAATGCATCGATTATTTTATTTTGCTGACCTTTAACATAATTAACTGAAAATCTTAAATTTATTAAAAACAGCAGAATAGAAGAAACTGCCACAATTATTAAGATTGCGAATGAAATTGTTTTTACCTTCTTAAGCCTTAAGTCTCTTGCGCTTTCCGAGGTCTTCTTATTTACTAAATTAATATCAATGCTCATAGTCTCGCAGGCTGAGCCCTACTGCAATTGAATAGTCAGGGGCTTTTTCTAAAATTTCTTTTGGCACAGCAGTTGGATCTAAAAATCTCCATGGATTGGCGACCACTGCCTCAATTCCGGAACTATTCGCAAAATACATATCGATTCCTGGAAGCTTTGCGCTTTCCCCGGAAAGGATAATCTGCTCAATTCGAGAATCCTTATATTTTTGAGAATAATAGATAATTGCTTTTTTTACTTCTGAAAGAATAGAAGACATGATTGGCTCTGTGGCTGCGCCAATTCGCTGACCAAGTGGCCCTTTTGCAATTCCATAGGTAGTTTTATACTCCTCAGCTTGCACACTAGATAGACCAAAATCAGCTGAAATTGCCCGATTAATAGCGGAGCCTCCGATAGGTAATGAGTAGGTAAACACCAAGTCATGTCCGATAACTATAGCCAAGGAAGTACTAATAGCCCCTATGTTAACAATAATCGATGGCGTGATTGCAGTGGGAGGTATAAAAGCAGTCAGCGCACGTACGCATGAAATAATTTCTGTTTCCATAGTGCTGATTGATAGACCAGCCATGGAAAGAACTTTTTGATATTTTTTTACAATTAATGATGGGGCACCAACCATCAAAACTTCCATTTTTTCATTTGGTTGAGGCTTAGCGGACCTTTTTATCACATTCCAAGACAGCGAAACGTTCGCTAGAGGAATAGGAATATATTGCTCTGCCTCCCAATAGATGGCTGATGCAAGCTCCCTGTCTGATAGATATGGCATTTCAACAACTTTCGTATAAACCTGATTCTCAGGAAGCGCTACGTTTACATTTTTTGTTGAGATTCCAGCATCCGTTACTGCCTTATGAATCGCCTGAGCCATCTCCTCCTCATCCACTGGTGACTCAGATAGCATACCTTTTGCAGGCGTTGGCACTACAATACATGCGTTAAGCCTGAAAGCATTTTTGCTAGCGTCTAACTCTACAGCTTTAATTGTAGATATTCCGATATCTAATCCGAAGGATTTTTTATTCATAAACTACTGAGTTTGGAAAAGATTGTAAGGGAAATATTCAATTGGGATTTTTGGAAATCCTTTAAAAACCCTGACTGATCTTTTTGTATTTCCGCTTGTTCCAACAGAATCGATGATATGTCCTTGAGTAGGGAAGGCAGGTCCTGCCATAACTCTTGCTCCCATAATTGCATTTGAATAAAGAGGAATAACTCTCACGATATAGCCCTGGGATATATTTATGTTAAAAGCATGACTAAAAACTCTTCCGTCAGTTGTTCTCTCTGCTGCACTTAAGTTCGGGGGATTTGTAAAACCATTTCCTCGGCTCGCACATGCGTCATAAGCTACTCTTGTCATGTCAGGAGTAGTTCTGTCTCCGCTTATATACACGACCTCAATTGCTGGATTAATATTATTTCCTGTCGTTCCGCACCCACCTCCATTATTATCCCAGAATATTCTAAGAGTTCCTGTCCAAGGAGTACCTGTAAAATTAGGATATGCTGTAAGCCATATATCAGCCCCATCATCTTTTAATACCTGGTTTCCACCATTTAATATAAACTGAAATCCATCAACAGGGTCAGCTTCTGCACTAAACCCTGAATCATCTGATAATTCAGTTGCAAGAGTAGCAGGATTTCTTTGTTTAATTAATTGTTCTACCCCTGCTTCAGCTGCCGATAAAGCTTTCTGTGAACTAGCTTCTTCAGTAGTAACATTTGTATTAGTAATACTTCTGGAAACAGCAGAAAGACCGACAGTTAGGGAAACAACGGCTGCTAGTACAACAATAAGAAGAATTTGACCCTTTTGGCTTTCTTTTTTATTAAAAAGGCCCATACTTTAAGACTAACAATGATGTGTAGCTATGTCAACTCAGAGGTTTCTCATCTTGACACTTGTTGAGAAGAATATTTCAGACTTTTTTTGATCAGTTGCAGCGGCATTAAATAATCCAAAATTAATTCCTAAAACAGGAGGAGTGATATTGCTCCCCTGAAGACATGTAATTGAACATGAACCTTCAATAATCCCTACTTTGTTTTCATCGATTAGAGAAGATGTACCCATCATTATGTCTGAATCTGTGCATGACAAAGTGACTACCTGAGTACTTGTTTTAACTCTAACATAATTATATTTTTCCCCCGAGTCCAAACTACAATTAGTAATATAATCCGTTCCATTTGCGCTCACTCCTTGAAAAGATTGTGCAAATTGAATTGTCCTGGTCATGCGTGACAAGGCACTATTTCCATTTTGCCTAACATCCTCCGAGATTGTACTTTTCGTAATTCCGCTAAATGAAGATGCCAGAATAGCAACTACGACGGTAGTGGTAGTAATGATTATAGATATTGAGACAAGCATCTCAATTAAAGTAAAACCCTTTGATTTTCTTTTTATCATGGATTAGCAAGCTGTTCTAAATCGCTTAAGCATGTGTTTAGTGAAACTTTGTGACAATATTCTCCGTCTGTACATTTAGCATCAGTCCAGCTTACTTCAGAAGTAACAAATGTAGAATTTAACACCTGGCATGCTCTTCCACCTGTTGGATTGTTTCCTCCTGAATGATCGATACTAACTGATCCGATAAAAACTCTATTGTCAGCATCGTTTTCTGGATCAATATCATTGCAGGGAAGTTCATCTATGGGCACCAATAATCCTTCACCCGTTGGACAATATTTTACGCTATCATTCAATGCTCTAAAGGACGCATAATTTGAGGTCTTCATATAGCGAGCAATGTCCAAGCCCTCCTGCGCATACTGTGTTGCTAGATTCTGATTTTTTGTGAATGTTGAATTACTTAGAGCAGTTGTCACAGCAATTACAACAGCTGTAATAATTACAACTGCAAAAGTTAAGGCAAGAAGTGACTCAATTAAAGTACTTCCTTTTTCTGATAAGAAAATTCTTTTCATCTAATAATCCCTGCAGGATCTACCTCAATAGCGTGATTTCTAGTACCGCTTCTAAGGTTAATTGTTACAGGCGTAGCAGAATTAATTGTTCCTGGATAAATTAAAAATCTTAAAGGAGTAGCGGGCGGAGAATTAAACTCCACGTCTTTTGAAAGTGAAACAGTTTTAACTATCGGGTTAAGCGTCGCCGCTCCGCTTGTACAAACCTCTTCTAATGTGTAGGAATCTGGATCCGTAGCGGTATTAAATCTTATCTGGTATCCAACTAAAATTCGCCCACTCTGTTTGCACTGCGTGGTAACCACAACCTGGGCTTGGGATTTTGCCTTTGCTTCATTTAGACTATTTCTTAGAGTGTCACTTGTGATATTTAGGCTCTGTCTTTTACTAAACTGACTAAATCCCACTAATGATCCGACAGATAACAAAAGTATTATTGCCATGGAAACAAGAATTTCAATTAAGGTAAAGCCTTTAAGAGATCTCATGGGTTAGTGACAAATATAAAAGACGAGCCTGTTGCACAATATCCGGTGGGGAAACTACCAGTCGTTGCTCTATCAGGATCATTACTTTTTTCTAAGCAAGCATATATACGATATCCACTCGACGCACCGCAAGTGCTTGATGTACAGTAATAATAGTGAGCGCTTGATTTGGGATCTTTAGGAACTGTCTGAAGATAAGTAGCCTGTACATCAGATGGATCATCCACTAGAGATGAATTAGTATTATAGTTTGCCGCATCGTTTCCAATATCAGAAGTGTCCGGGTACGTCCCTTGATCTGCTCTGTAGAGCTCAAGAGCCGCCTGAATCTGCTTTAAATCTGATTTTCTCTTTGAGTCCCTCGAACCCTTAAGCTGTCCTGCTGGATCAATGATAGTGATAAGTCCTCCTGCGAGAACTCCGATAAGCGCTACCACTATTATAATTTCAACAAGAGTAAATCCTCTGGATTTTAATAAAAGAGGGGAAGTATTTTTGGAATTAAATTTTGCGAAAAATAAAAAGATATCAGAGCCCCAACTATCAAAAATGGCCCGAATGGAACTGCAAGTTTTAATGATTTTTTCTTCCATAAAATAAGTATGATACCTACAAATCCACCTGTCAAGAATGCTACATAAAGGGCTAAGGGAGTCCCGGGAAAACCTAAAATTAATCCAAGTAAAAATGCAAATTTTACATCACCAAATCCCATTCCACGTCCTTTGGTAAATAAAAATATTATTAGAAAAAATAAAAATGCTCCAAATGCTGAAAACATATGGCTTACAAACATTAATCTTTCAAAAACTAATAGGTAAACAGTTGTAATGAAAGTAGTTGGAACTATTACTTTGTCTGGAATAATTCCATATTTTAAATCTGCAAAAAATATAACTATAAAAGAAGAGACAATTATTAATGGGTAAATAAATGCCAGAGGATTTAATGGGTCAATTGGAAATTTATAAATAGTAAATGCGAACATGATTCCTGTTAATAATTCCAATAATGGGTATTGGAATGAAAACGGGGCCTTGCAGTATCTACATTTGCCTCTTAGATAAATAAAAGAGAGAAGGGGAATAAGATCTTTCCAGGTTAAAGTCTTTTTACAATTCTCGCAATAACTTCTTCCTGTTATTTTTTCGTTACGCGGTAATCGATCTATGAGAACGTTGAGGAAAGAGCCAATAAACAAACCGATAAAAAAGATAAAAAAAATGCTCACCTAAGTGAGCATAATTAATTCCTCTCGGTTCGTCAAGTTATGGACAGGTTGTAATCCCTGCTGCACCAAAACATGATTTACCTCTAGCTGAGTCATATAAAAACCCTGGAGTAGCAGTATATTTCTTAGATTGTAGACTTGCTACACGAAGCGTGAATGTATTCGTAGCAGCTCCAGAATAAGTATATACGTATGTATATGTAGCTGTATCTGCAGGTATACTTACTGCCGTATTTGCAAGCGCTTCGGTTGCTGGATATACTCCACCGTTCGTTGAAATAGCATATTGCTCTATCTTAGAAGCTGTCTGGCTTACATCATTAATAGCTCTTGTATCGTTTCCTTGTCTTAGTTTTTCAGCTGGGTCAATAGCAAGTAAAAGTCCACCTGCTAGAACACCAATAATAGCGATAACGATTAAAAGTTCAATAAGAGTAAAACCAGAAGAAGAGCCATTTGAAGATTTGTTACCTAGAAGTTTCTTAAGTATTTCGAGCAGCTTTTTCATGTATAAGTCATTATTGCCAGATATTTTTCACCTTGTCAAGTGGTCATTCTGTGCCTAATTTTACTGAACTGCATTAAGAATACTGTAAATTGGTGTAATTACTGAGAAAACAAGGAACCCTACACCAATTCCCAGCACTATCATAATAAAAGGTTCCATCGCAGTTGTTAATGTTTTTACGGCTTGGCTAACTTCTTCCTCGAAATACTCAGAAGCTTTAAGTAAATTTTCATCCATTTTTCCTGTTTCTTCACCGACTTTTACAAGTTGTATTAAAAGGGGAGGAAAGTATGAAGTATAAGTAGACATTGCTTCTCCCACCGGAACTCCTTTTTCTACCCTCTTAGATATCTCGCGGATGGCTTTATCATACATAGAATTTCCTGTAACTGCGGCACTTTGATTAAGAGCATCTACTATGAGAGTTCCTGTTCCTACTAAAAGTCCAAAAGTTCTTGAAAACTCAGTGAGAATTGTTTCCCTCATTATTTTTCCAAAAAGGGGAAACCTTAAAATATTTTTATCATAAAGCTCTCGACCTGTAGGTGTTTTTTTCCATCTTATAAAACCATAAATAAATATCGCTACTAACCCTACTAATAAAAACCAAATCTTTCCAACTCCAGATGAAATTCCTACAACTACCCGTGTCACAAATGGAAGAGTCACACCCAAACTATCGTAAAGTTTAGAGAGCTCAGGAATAACAAAAACCATTAAGATAAGCATGACGATTACCATAAGACTGATAACTATAATTGGATACATAAGTGCACCCCTAACTGTATTTCTTAATTTGTGCTGTTTCTCAAGATTTGTCGCAAGTCTAAGGAAAATCTTATCCAGAAGTCCAGACGATTCTCCTGCTTTAACAAGTGAAACATAAATTGTGGGGAATACATCCGGGTATTTGGCGATAGAATCAGAAAAAGATTTTCCTTCCTCAAGGTCCAGTAGAACTCCGCCGATTGTTTCCTGGAGATATTTATTTGCGGTTTGTTCTTTAAGAATCTCAAGAGATTTTATAAGTGTAAGACCGGAGGCGAGCATTGAAGAGAGCTGACGCGTAAAAAGTATCAAATCCTTGGATTTAGTCTTATTTACAAATGGGATTTTTTTAACAAATTCGTATTCTGCTTCTTTACTGATTTGAATGGGGATTAAATTTCTTTGCCTTAGATAATACGCGGCGTCTTTAATTTCTTTTGCCTCAACAAACCCTCTAACCTTCTTTCCATCTTGAGAAACTGCTTTATACCTTAATCTCATAATTAGGCTACCATTCTAAGTAAATCGTCGGGGCGAGTTGCGTAGCTTTTTGCAGTTTCAAGACTAATTGTTCCTGTCATAACAAGAGAAGATAAGGAAGACTCAAGACTTATCATTCCCACATCTTGTGATGTCTCAATAATTGAGTCGATTAAGTGAGTTTTTCCATCTCTAATATTTGTCGCAACAGCATTATTGCCAATAAGAACCTCAGCAGCGGGAACTCTTCCTCCGTTAATTTGAGGCAAAAGCCTTTGAGAAATAATTCCCTTAAGAGTTGACGCCAGCTGAATTCTTACCTGTGGCTGCTGACTTGGAGGAAAAGAATCAATCATTCTATCAATTGTTTGAGACGCTGAATTTGTGTGTAATGTAGAGAAAACCAAATGTCCGGTTTCAGCGATTGTAATTGCCGCAGCAATTGTCTCTGGATCTCTCATTTCTCCAACCAAAACCACATCTGGATCTTCGCGGAGAGCAGAGCGGAGCGCATAATTCCAGGAATGAGAATCCTGTCCCATTTCTCGCTGAGAGACAATACTCTTTCCCACAGGATAAACATATTCGATAGGATCCTCAATTGTTAAAATATGAAGCGGTCTATTCATATTTACTTCATTTATCATTGCAGCAAGTGTTGTAGATTTTCCGTGTCCTGTCGGCCCAGTTACTAAGACAAATCCTTGTTTAAGTTTTGCAAAATCATTACAGATTTTAGGAAGCCTAAGCTCCTCTATAGTTCTAATGTTTGGCTCTAAGTATCTAAAAGCTCCGGAAATGTAACCTCTTTGATAATAAATATTTACTCTAAATCGCCCTTCTGATCCGTTTGCATCTTTGGCAAATCCGAATGAAAAATCCAATTCCTTATTTGCTAAAAGAAGTTCTTTCTGATGAGGACTGATTACAGAAAAAATCATCGCTTCCAAAACTTCGTTTGTGAGTGGGGGATAATTAGACAGTGGATTTAGAACACCATCAAGTCTAATAGTTGGCGCAATTCCCACCAAAAGATGCAAATCTGAAGCCTTATTTTTTACCGTTAAATTTAATAATTCTCTTATGTCCATAAATCTATTATGAATTAATACTATTCCTGTGCAACACGCAAAACCTCTTCAACAGTCGTTACACCTTTTAATACTTTAATATATCCATCTTGTTTCATCGTAATCATTCCTTCAGCGACAGCTTCTCGCTCTAAAGATGGACTATCTGCTCTTTTTAAAATCATTTCTGCGATTTTTGGAGTTACCGGTAAGACTTCAAAAACTCCGACTCTTCCCAGGTATCCAGAACTATCACATTCTGCGCATCCTACAGCTTTATAGAACTTAGGCTCTCCCGGTGGAAATATTGCTCCGAGTTCTTTTTTCATCATTTCCAGCAGTGGAGCTGGGGGAGGGTATGCTGATTTACAAGTTTGACAAAGACGTCTAACGATTCTTTGTCCTACGATCGCATTTATACTTGATGAGAGAAGAAAAGTTTCAGCTCCTAAATCAATTAATCTAGGAAGTGATCCAGCAGCGTTAGATGTGTGAAGTGTTGAGAAAACCAAATGTCCTGTAAGCGCGGCCTGGATGGCTAGGTCTGTCGTTTCTTTATCTCTGATTTCTCCTACGAGAATTACGTTTGGATCCTGTCTAAGAAAAGCGCGCAGTCCTGTTGCAAAGGTAAGCCCTACTCCACTATTTATCTGCACCTGATTAATTCCAGGCATTTCGTATTCGACCGGATCTTCTAGGGTCATGATATTTACCTTAGGGCTATTTAATTTATTCAAAACTGAATAAAGCGTTGTGGTTTTTCCAGATCCAGTAGGTCCGCAGACGATAATAATTCCATGGGGCCTAAGCATGTTTGTCTCTAAATTTCTTAGAGCAGTTCCGACCAGCCCTAGCTCTTCAAGAGTTGGAATACCTCCGCTTTTGCGAAGTAGTCTCATTACGATTTTTTCACCATGTGCAGCCGGGAGAACTGAAATACGAAGATCGACTTCCTTATCTTCTATCTTAAAATTAAATCTTCCATCCTGAGGAGCACGGTGCTCATCAATTTTCATTTCAGAAAGAATTTTTATACGAGA
>CAYXTY010000021.1:2954-11226 GCA_964468505.1 uncultured Gammaproteobacteria bacterium | reverse complement strand
ACAAGATCATCAATTCCCCATGAGGCAATTAATTCAACTTCGTTTTTATCATTTAGTCTTGCACCAACTCCTGTTGCTGTTTCTACCCAATCCCTCATGGCATCCCCAGAGCTCTTATATGGAGATTTATTATGGTAAAGATGCATTCTAGCTTGATTTGTTACAGACCAAACATTACCCGGCATTAACTTATTAAGCTTTAATTCGTACTCCTCCTCTTTTTTTGTTGAATGATTTTGAGCTTCGTCTTTTGTGTAATCTGCAGGATCAAGATATATAACATCTATATCTGGAAGCGGAGTTCTCTTGGAATAATCATGAAGATAATCCCAAATCTTACTTCTTATAAATCCTCCCCCAACCCAGCAATCAGGAAGATTCAAACTTTTAGCAGATTTTAAAACCTGAATCATCCACGGATCATCTTCAATAATTTTAATTATTCCCTTTTTGTCGAGTTTTTTCATTTAAATAATCTTTTAAGACATCCATCAAACCATCTTTAAATAAAACTGAAAGTGGCATCTTTTCCATTTCGGTAAAACTAAACCACCCGATTTCTGCGCATTTTTCAGGCTCAAGTATTTTCAGCGTTCCCTTTTTTAACTTACAGAGCGCAGGAATTGCTACCCAGTGCTTGTTTTCCTCAGGAATAACGTGATTCAAGACTCCAAGAACACGTACAAACTCTACTTCTACGCCGAATTCTTCCTTAAATTCCCTCTCAATTGTTTCTTTAAAAGTCTCAAAGCGCTCATGTCCCCCGCCCGGACACTCCCATTTTCCACGTTCACTTCTGGCTTCTTCTCCTCTTTTTGCAAGAAATAGACGATTATTTTCGTCAAAAATTACAGCTCCAACCCCTACTCCATCAATTTGTTTACTCTTTTTCATTTCAAAATTATACCACGAGTATTGTTTTTAGGCTCGTTTTACGATATAATAAATGGAATGAAACAAGCGATTCACCCACAGTATTTTAATGAAGCACAAGTTATTTGTGTTTGTGGACATAAATGGACAACTGGTTCTACCCAGGAAGTAATTCACGTGGAACTTTGTTCTAATTGTCATCCATTCTATACTGGTGAACAAAGATTCGTAGACTCAGCTTCTAGAATTCAAAAATTCCAAACAAGAACTGATGCAGCTAAGAAATATCAGGTTGTAAATAAAGAAAAGAAAGAAGCTCAGAAAAAACAGGCAGAAGCTCCTAAAACTCTCCGCGAAATGCTTTCGCAAATTAGTTAGCTCCACATGGACGATTACAGAAAAGCCCTAATAGATTCTCTTGACGCAAAAATTGCGGAAACTACGCAGCTCTTGTCTGATCCCGACTTTAAAGAAATGGCAGAGCTAGAACTTCTAGAGCTAAACAAACAAAAAGATCAAATCATGGGAAATTATAATGAGGAACCTGAAAACGATGAAGACTCACTGGACGAACGAAACGTAATCCTTCAAACAAGTGGTGCTGCTGGAGGAGAAGAAGCCAAACTCTGGGGTGACGAGCTTCTCAGAATGTACTCAAGATTTGGTGAACGCGTAGGACTTAAATTTGAACAAGTTGACGACGGCGTTTTAAGAGTGAGCGGAAAATATAATGGTAAGGGACCATTTAATATTTTTAAATACGAGGCAGGAGTGCACAGAGTTCAGCGAATTCCTGCAACTGAAAAAAGAGGAAGAGTGCATACATCTACAGCTACTGTTTCTGTTCTTCCGGAACTTGAAGACATAGATCTTCACATTAATCCAGCAGATATAACATTTGAAGCATATCGTTCTGGTGGACACGGCGGACAAAATGTTAACAAAGTATCAACTGCGGTTAGAATCAAACATATCCCAAGCGGAATTGTAGTTACAGCCTCTACCGAAAGATTTCAGGGGCAAAATCGAGAAATTGCCATGAATCTTCTTCGCGCAAAACTCTGGGAAATAGAAGTTGAAAAACAACACAGTGAAATTAGTTCACTTAAATCAACCCAGGTTGGACGAGGAACAAGAAGTGAAAAAATAAGAACTTTTAATTTCCCCCAGGATCGACTAACGGATCATAGGATAAATAAATCCTGGCATAATTTACCAAAAATTATGGATGGAGAAATTGAGGATATCCTAACCGCAGATTACGAAACATAAATTTTCTCTTTTTCTTTATACTCCTCAATAAGTTTTATGTGATCATCTGCGATTAAAATATTTGCTAAATGATTCCCCCCTGCGATGTGCGGCATAATTACATAATCCGCTCCAGCTTTGTAAAATTCCTTAGCATCATTTTTATCAAAAGCGGCAACTACTATTTTGACATCTTTAAATTTCTTAATACTTTTAAGAAGCGATAAATTGTCTTCCGGGTCTGAGGCAGTTGATATAATTAAATCTGCTTTTTCTGCATTTACCGCCTGAGCAATTTCAGGATCTGAAATATCTCCAAAAAAAGTTTTGATTTTTTTTCTATTTAATTTTTCAATTATATCTGGATCAAAATCTACTACTACAAATTTTACATTCTTTTTTATAAGCGCTTGAAGAATTCCCTCCCCCATTCTATTTGCACCAATTAAAATGATATGATTTTTTAATTCATCTGGCTCTTTCTCAGAATCAATACTTTTTCTTTCAAATATTCCTAGAACTGGCAATAAGAATTTATATAAATAATTACTATTGGTAATAAAATATGTAGAAATTACAAAAGTAATAACTCCTACGAAAGTAATTATTGAAAGAACTTCCTGGGGAACATGGCCTATTTTATTTCCCAAATAAAGCATGATTAAGGAAAATTCAGAAATCTGCGCAAGAGTTATACCTGCCAAAAATGTAGTTCTTTTTTTATACTTTAATAAACCTAAAATTACCATTAATATAATTGGACTTATTAATAAAACAAAAATGGAGAAAACTGAAACAGAAACGAGAATTTGAGATAAATTATTAAATGCCAAATCCATTCCAAGTGTTACAAAGAAAATTGTAATGAAAAAATCCCTAAGTGGTTTTACTTTTGTAATAATTTGATAACTTTCAATAGATGTTGCCAGTGCAATACCTGCCAAAAGTCCTCCGATTTCTATAGAAAAACCGATAAAAGGAGAGCTAACTAATGCTGCTATTCCAAAAACCCATGCAAGACTAAATAAAAATAAAGATTCTGAGGAGCGGGCGATCACATTTAATATTTTAGGTAAAATATTTCTGCTTAAAAATATAACCCAGCCAAATAAAACTACTACTTTAACAAATGCGATTAGAATCTGAAGGTAATCAATAGATGTTCCCCCTACTCCACTAAATGTTGAGAGTAATATTAATATAAAAATAGCGACAAGATCCTGGACGATTAAAATTCCTACAGTTATTTTTCCGTAAAGACTTTTAAGATCTCTTTTATCTGACAAAAGCTTTATTATTAAGATTGTCGAGGAAAAAGCCAGCGCAATTCCTATATATACTGAGGTTAGCGCTGAGAACCCAAGCAGCAAACTTATTCCAAATCCTGCAACTGAAGTAAAAAACATTTGTCCAGCCCCTGCTAACAATGCATTCTTCCCTACTGACTTTAGTTCTTTTACATTTAACTCAAGTCCAATCATAAATAACAAAAGCGTTATTCCGATTGAAGCAAGTGACTGCATCAACTCATGACTGTGGAAATTAAATAATCCTACTGGACCCACGATAATTCCAGTCATGATGAATGCTAAGATCGAGGGCTGTTTTAGAAATCTGAAGATTATCGAAAGAACGGCTGCTAAAAAAATTACGACTGTAAGTTCAAGAAAAATACCTTCCACTTATCTAGTTTATATGATCATAATTTCTTCTTCAAGCTCGATATCATATTTTTCTTTAATCTCTCTTTTCGCTAAATTCACAAGCGCTATTACATCCTTAGCTTTTGCATTATTAAAGTTAACAATAAAATTTGGATGCCTCTCAGAAAACTTTGCCCCACCAATTTCTCGACCTTTAAAATCTAAACTAACTAAAAGCTTGGCAACAGGAATGACAGGAAATGGATCAGGTTTTATGCTATTTTTAAATTCTTCAAGGACTTTTTTAGGAACTTTTTTTACATCAACATTTTTAAATGTGCTACCAATACTTGGAAGATCCAGAGGATGTCTATCTATCCTATAATCAATCTTTTCCTGAGTTTTTTTCTTAATCTCTTCTCTCTTCCCTTTTTTAAGTTTGTATTTTACAGATAAAATTATTTCGTTTTTTCCATTTCCGCTTTTGAAAACACTCTGCCTGTAACCAAATAGGCACTCTTTCTTATTTCTTTTTTTTATTTTTAAAGTATTGATATCTATACTTGTAACTTCTATTAATCCGTCTTCCATTTCTCCCAAAAATGCACCAGCATTCCCTCTAATTCCACCTCCAACAGTCCCAGGAAGACCACCTGCCCACTCAAAACCTGATAGAGAATTTTGCACACAAAAACTCACTAAATCGTCTACCATCGATCCAGATCCGACTGAAACAAAATCTCCTTCTCTTTTTATAAAACTTAAAGAGTCTTTAATAACTAGTCCTTCAAACCCATCATCACTAAAAAGAATATTTGTTCCCCCACCAATAACAAAAATGGGTAAATCCCTACCTAGCTCTTTCCATTCTCTTAGACCATTTATTAAACCCTCCTCTCCCTTAAATTCAAAAAAATAAGAGGCTGGCCCGCCAATTTTAAAATTACTATGTTTTTTTAGAGGAATATTTGTTTGAATCATTATTCTGAAGGAGCTAATTCTAGTGTAGCTGTAACACTCCTTGTTTGTCCATCTTTCCAAACTTCAAGAAGCATTTGGTCTCCAACTTTTTTCGAAGACACAGCATTTGAAATTTGAAAAGTATCTGAAAGATTTTTTCCATCAACTTTTGTAATAATATCTCCCTCGGTTAACCCTGCTTTTTCTGCAGGAGAATTTGCAATAACTGTTTGAATATAGGCTCCAGTTACTACTTCATTTTGCTTAGCTAATTCTTCATCAATAACTCTATAGGAGACTCCTAAAAATGCTCTGTTAAATTGTCCAGTTTTATTAAAATTATCCAGCGACGCTTTAATCGTATCTATCGGAAGTGCAAATCCTATATTTTGCCCCCCAGAAGCGACTGCTGTATTTACCCCAATCACCTGAGATGAAGAATTAAGAAGCGGCCCTCCTGAATTTCCAGGGTTAATTGCGGCGTCCGTCTGAATAACATTATCTAATTCTTCTGCATCGAAATAATCCCCTGCTGTAATTCCGCGTCCAAGGCCTGAGATGACTCCGGTTGTTACAGTGTTTGGAAATTCACCAAGCGCAGTACCAATCGCTATAACAAATTGCCCAACTTTAAGATTTGAGGAATTACCTAAAACAACTGGCTTTAGAGTTTGGCCTGGGTTTTTCGACGGATCAATTTTTAAAATTGAAATATCATTTAGTGGGTCTCTATAAATCTGGGTGACATCATATCTTTTATCGTTATTTGTTACCACTTCATATTTTGCAGAAAGATCAGACACTACGTGCTTGTTGGTAACTATTAATCCGTCCTTACTTACTATAAATCCAGATCCAATGCTCTGTGGTTCTGGATCGGTCGATTCAACTGGTGCATCAAATCCAAAAATAGAAAATGGCCCAAGATCATAAGCATTTGCTTGAGGAGGAAGATCTCTCGCGATAGTAACTACTGATGGCCCGACCTTATTAACCGTATCAATCACTACAGATTCTTCGCTCTGAATTCTAACGCGGTCCTCTTCTACTTTTTCTTCGATCTTTGGGGTTAAACTCAGCTTAAGCTTGTCTCCCATGTAGGAGTAGCCAATAAGGATCAGAATTAAAACTATGACGAGGGGAAAAAATCTTCTCATAGGAAGACTATTTTAACAATTCAAGGACTGCTTTTTCAAGCTGAGTATCTCTTTCTGGACTCTTTGGATCAAGTTTAACTTCAATGTCTGGCTTTAGTCCCTCTCCATTTACCCATGTTCCGTTTGGAGTTAACCATTTTGCGATCGTGACATGAATTCCTGCTCCCCCACCTAAGTCTTCTGCTTGTTGAATTGTTCCTTTTCCGAATGATGTCTCTCCAACTAAAGTCGCTCTTTGATTATCTCTTAGTGCACCTGCGACGATCTCAGAAGCTGAAGCAGAACCTTTATTTATAAGAACCACTACTGGAACATCTGTTAAAAATCCTCGCCTATTTGCTTTAAGTACATTTTTTCCAGTCGCATCTTCTTCACTAACTACGTCAGATCCTTCTTCCACGAATTCAGAAGAAATAAACACTGCATCAGTTAAATATCCTCCAGGATTATTTCGAAGATCCAAAATTATTCCCTCAACCGGAGTTTTACTTAATTTAAGATTCATTTCGTTAATTGCAGCAAGCCATTCTGAATTTGTGTTATCTCCAAATTGTGAAAGACTAACGTAGGCGATATTTGCTTCAGCATATTTTTTATCAAGTTCAATTGCGTCAATTTCTTTTCCTTTTTTAATCCACGTCTGAACACTTTTTACAGTAATAACATCTCTAATTATTTTTATATCTCTAGTTTTTTCCTCATCTTTATGTAAAAGAGTAAGCTCCACAGTAGTCCCCTTTTCTCCTCTTATTTTTTCAACTGCTTGTGAAAGAGTCATAGCGGCCGTAGACTGCTTGTTTACTGCGACTATAAAGTCCCCTGCTCTAACTCCTGCTTTTTGCGCTGGACTTCCGTTTAGAGGAGAGATGACAATTATTTTCTGGTCTTTCATTCCAAGCTCTGCTCCTATTCCTTGAAATTGTCCGGCCATTCCCTGCTTAAAATTATCATTCTGAACTGGTGGGAGATAAACAGTAAATGGATCATCAAGTGACTGGACCATTCCTGAAATCGCACCATTTAACATTTTTTGTGGATCTAATTTAGTTTTATCGTAGTAATCTTTTTCAAGTTTTTGCCAAACTGTCCAAAATTGTTCGAAATCTACATTTGTAACTTGAGGGGGTGGTTCTTTACTTGCGACCGTTATTTGAGGCTTAAATCCTTTCCAATCGAAGTTGATCTTATTTACCCCAAAGTAATAACCCACTAAGAGTGAGATCAAAATCACAAGGATTAATTGGATTCTTGGGGTCTTATGCATCTAGATAGAATACCGTAAAACCTATCCTCTTGCAACAAATGGCACTAGGGCTAGGTGTCGTGCGTACTTTATGTTTTTTGTGATATCGTCCTGATGTCTTGCACAAAGTCCATTTCTGCTTCTTGCAATAATCTTTCCTCTTTCAGTCAAAAATCTCTGAAGAGTTGAAACATCTTCAAAAGAAGGTGTTTTCTTTTCCTCACAGAAAAAACATTTCTTTGGTACTCCTTTTAATATTCTTTTTCTTGGTCTTCTGTCTTTTCCCATATATTATTTAGAAAGGTATGTCATCTGGGGCAACCTCTTCGCTTGCGCTTGTAGGTTCAGATGGAGCTTCCTCTGCTTCCTCCTTTTCTTCTTTTTTAGCTTTTTTCTTAACTTCTTTTGGTGCTTCTATTTCCGCCTCAGCTTCTTCTTTTTCCGCTGCTACTGCTGGTCTTGCGCCCATGGAATCAAGAAGTATCATATCAGAAATGATTATTTCTGTTGTCGACTTCTGGGTTCCGTCTTGAGCGCTCCATGTTCGTGTCGAAAGTCTTCCTTCTACGAAAACTTTCTTTCCTTTTGTTAAAAATTGACTGCAAAGCTCTGCTAATTTATTCCAAGCGACGATTCTATGAAATTCTGCTTCATCTTTTTTCTCTCCCGTATCTGTTGTCCAACTTCTGTTAGTTGCTAATCCAAATGAGCAAACTGCTGTTCCCTGTGGAGTGTATCTAAGTTCTGGATCGCGGGTAAGATTTCCGATAAGCTGAACTCTATTAAGTGATCGTGCCATATTATTTAAGTCTTAATAAAAGATGTCTTAAAACCTTATCGTTATTTATAAGTTTTGTTTCAAAACCTTTATCGATTACTTCTTCGGTTTCTATATTCCAATGAAAAAATGCTCCTGAAACTTCTTTTTTAATTGGATAAGAGAGGGCTTTTTGGCCCCATGACTTTTCTTCTATCTTTGCTTTTCCAAACCCCGACTTAATGCCCTCAAGAAGTTTTTTCTGATCTGCTTCTTTCAGAGCTGAGTTAATGACTAAAGTTAATTGGTAAATCATTTTTGTAGACTTAATATTAACATAAATTAAGGCTAAAAACAATGAGATATTGTGTTAAGATAATTTCATGTT
>CAYXTY010000021.1:0-2854 GCA_964468505.1 uncultured Gammaproteobacteria bacterium | reverse complement strand
CGTGCAAAAATGGTATTTAAAAAAGAAGGATTAAAAACAGATTTTCTTAAAGTTAATGACGAACTAAAAAAGTTGAGTCCTGAAACATACGCAAAACATAAATATAAAAAGAATCCTATTGAAGTTATCTACGAATTTAATGCTTACTTTATAATTCTTACCCCTATACTCGGAACTTTGGCGCATCACATAATTAGAAAAATGAGGTCTAAAAATTAAGTGCCGATTTTAAACTCTATTACGTCTCCATCTTTAACTATATAATCCCTGCCTTCAAACATCGCTTTTCCGTGTTCCCTAGCGCCTTTCCAGCCGTTAAACTCTATGAAGTTATCAAATCCCACGACTTCAGCTTTTATAAATCTTTTAATAAAATCTGTATGAATTTCTCCAGCGGCTGATTGGGCATTAATACCTTTTCTAATTGTCCAGGCTCTCACTTCTTTCTCCCCCGCTGTTAAAAAAGAAATTAGACCAAGCTCTTGATAGGCTTTTTGAATAAGTCTTTGGAGTCCAGAAAATTCTAATCCTAAATCTTTTAGATACTCTATTTGTTCTTCAGTTGACAGACTCGCTAACTCTGCTTCAATTTTTGCAGAAATCACTACAACCTTTTCAATTCCTACATTTAATTTTTCTGAATAATCTTTTGCAATTCCATCAATTTTTTCTGAGCTATAATCTCCCTCAGAAACATTTAGAACCACTATTTCTGGCTTATTAGTGAGAAAAGACATCGTACTCACTTCATCTTTTTCTTCTTTTGTAAGATCAATATCTCTTACTGGAGTCCCTTTATCTAATCCTGCAATTATTTTTGCGAATAAATTTTTCTTCGGATCATTACTCTTAAGTCTACCGTCTTGATTTTGAGCCGACTGCATATCTGCAAGCATTAGCTCTGTATTTATGGTTTCGTAATCTTCTTTAACCCCCACAGACCCTTCCCTAACAATGTCACCATCTTCAAATGCCCTAACGACGTGCGCGATAACACTAACTTCTCTAATGTGGGAGAGGAACTTGTTGCCCAAGCCTGCACCTTCTGAAGCGCCTTTAACAAGTCCTGCAATGTCTACAAAATTAACAGTCGCAGGTTTTAGAGGTGGAAGAGTATCCATTTTTTCTTCTATCTTTGTAATTTCTGCAATCTGATCCAGTCTGTTATCAGGCACAGGAACAACTCCTACATTTGGCTCAATTGTCGCAAAAGGATAATTCGCTACGAGCGCCTGTTGGCGCTTTAATAGCGCGTTAAATAAAGTAGACTTCCCTACATTTGGCAACCCAACAATTCCAATACTAAGATTCATTTATTTCTCCTATATATTTAAATCTGGGCATTTCTTTACCCTCAATTGTTACATTTTCTGTAAACATCCTTAATGGACGAACCCATAACTGCCCAACAGGATTTTCATATAAAGTTTTATACAAAACCAGTTCTTCAAGGCTCTCACTGTGATGTACAACGTCAATTACTTCATAGTAATTACCCTTATAATGCTGATACGTGCCGGGTTTTATTTTCATACGAGGCTAATTATAACAGAATATAGAGAATCTTATCGGAATTTTAAAATTAACAAAAAAAGAACCGCGGCTAAGCGGCTCTCTAAAAATATTTTTATAAAAACTATTTTTTCTTACTCTTACTTTTCTTAACGTCTTTTTTGATAAGGCCACTGAGCTCACCGCTCTTACTTACTAGATTACTTACGACACCTGTTACGCTCTTAAGATTTTTATTATCTTTAAGTGTAACTACACCAACAACTGCTGCTCCTGCTCCCACGACTACTCCTGTTACAGCTGCTAATAATGGATTTACTCCGTTTTTTTTCTTCGCCATTTAATTCACCTCCTCTATATTTAGCATAGCATTAATCGCATACTCGTGTATATAAAAATAAGCATTTGACAATCGAATTCACTAGGCATATATTGATAGACGATGGCAAAAATATTATTAATTGAGGATGATAAAGTCCAAGCAGACGTTTATCTAACTAGATTACTCGCTGAGGGGTTCGGAGCCGCATGGGCTCAGGATGGCGAGTTAGGACTTAAGATGGCCCTAGAAAATCATCCGACAGTCATAGTTTTGGACATAGTGATGCCAAAGATGAATGGAATAAATGTGTTGGAAGAGCTTCGAAAAGACACATGGGGCGCAAAAGTGCCGGTTATAATTCTAACTAATCTGGATCCTACAAATGAATTAACAGATAGAATTTATAAAAACAGCGCTTCCTTCTTTCTCTTAAAACAAGCCACAGAACCAGAGCTATTAATTGAAAAAATAAATGAAATATTAACTAAGCTCCCACACGAAAATTCAATCTAGATAACCCCCTTTTTGCTTCGGTGTCAAGATTATTTCTTAAATGACAGAAGTGAAATATATTTTGGATCGATTTCTTCCAGTCTATCTCTTCCTGCAGCAAAACTGTCTCTGAAATCTGCTTCTACCATTCTACTTCTTCTTATAGCCTCATCAACTGATTCTGATCCAATAGCAGACCACATCGCGTTTGCCTGATCAAGCGTTAGCCTTGAAAATACTCTTATCCGAAGTCTATTATTAAAAGCGTTAACTCTCTCCTGCTGTGTTGGTCGAGATTTTTCCGCTGACTCTACGGGAGGAAGTAATCTTAAATGACTTGGTCTTTCCATTTCGAAAGTATTATGCCACTTTCCGCTTCGGTGTCAAGGCTGAGTTAGACTGAGGCTTTTCCTTTGAGGTTTTCGTTTTCAAGTTCGAGTTCACGAATTCTTTTATTTAAATTATCTATTTCCTTAGAGCTTTGCTTAATAGTGTTATCTTTTCCGAAAAGTTTTAGAGCTGTTGAAA
>CAYXTY010000020.1:10261-11239 GCA_964468505.1 uncultured Gammaproteobacteria bacterium | reverse complement strand
GTGGTGGATTATCTCTTTCTGCTCCTTCAATCATCGAAGTAAGCCAGGGTGAGGTTTTTATAATTTCTTCAGTAGAATCGCTTGGAAGGTCAGAACCATGATCTGAGATTCCTGAGTCTAGTGCTCTCCCCAGAATAATTGGTTCATTATTCCTTAGATCTTCTAACTCATAAAGCTTGTTTACTGCACGTTCTATTCTAAGTTTTGATGCTCGAATTTCAAATTTAGATGCTGTTCCACGATCTGCTTTTCCTGATTTGCGTGCTTCTTCTCTTCTTGCCTCTAAAAATTCTCTTACTGCGGCCTGTTCCCCAGTTAATTCTTCCATTCGTTTTGTAACGATATCAAGACCTTTTTTTGCTGCTCTTTTTTCAGTAGGATTATCTGCATGTCTATATTTGCGAAGTGCTTCTTCAAACACTTGCATTGCATCTGATAAATCTTGTGGTTGCGGGGCCTCGGCAGTAGTGCCGGCCTCTACATTATTTGGTGGATAAAACCATCTTACTCCGGTTTGGGCTCTTCTTATGGCATTTTTTCTGTCTTGGGTTACTTGTGAGGCCTCATCTGCTAATTGTCTGTGTGTTAGTCTGCTGACTCTATCATTTCCTCGGATGGTAGAAATGGGAGAACGGCTATGTTTCTCAAGAACTCTCCTGTCGTCTTCTACTTGCTCATCCCCGTCAGCTCTAAGAGCAACGAAGTTCATAAAAGCTTGGAAGGGGAGTCTTCTAACGCGTCCGTTTTCCCTGAACGAGTCAATTCCTTTTGTGAAATCAATTCTTGCAGTATCAAGTAGCTCAGCCATTTCGCCTCTTTCTGCTGCTTCCCAATCTTCCAACTCTGTTTCTGGAGCATCCCTAAATGCTTCAAATTGACGATTAAAAGCCACCAAAACTTCTTCCCTTTTTTCTTTATTGGTTCTTTCAGTAGTTGTGATGTGAGAATCCGGTCTTAAACCATTTTCAATTCCGATAG
>CAYXTY010000020.1:8294-10251 GCA_964468505.1 uncultured Gammaproteobacteria bacterium | reverse complement strand
TGTTCTCGTTGAGCTGCCATATTCAGGCTGTATTATACTATATTTTTAATCCTATAGCAATAATTTATAATGAGAATAGTGTGAGAAACGTGTGAGAATGAAATAACTGCTTGACATTCCGATAAGCCTATATTATAATACATTTTGCAATTCTGCCCCTAATTTAAATAAGGGTAGATTAGCCTACTAACCCTGAATAGGGTTTTTTGTTTTTATACAATGAATTATAAATCTGAATTAGTTAAAAAGATTAATGATAAGTCTGCCAAGGTTGGAATCGTTGGAATGGGATACGTTGGGATGCCTTTGGCCGAACTTTCTTCTGGTGCTGGTTTTAAAACTGTGGGATTTGTAAGAAACCCTCAAAAAGCTACAAAAATTAATGATCTAAAAATAAAGAATTTAACTTCTACTATTGATAAAACCAAGATGTCTGAAGCTGATGTAGTTCTCGTTTGTGTTCAAACCCCAGTATTTAAGAATAAAATGCCTGACCTTAGAGCTTTAAAAGGAGCTTGTACGGAAGTATCAGAGCATCTAAGAGCTGGTCAATTAGTAGTAATTGAGAGTTCAATTGCTCCAGGAACTACAAGAAAAATTGCTCTTCCAATACTTGAGAAAACAGGATTAAAAGCAGGAGAGGAAATCTTTTTAGCATTTTCACCAGAAAGAGTAGACCCAGGAAATTCTAAATTTAAATTAAATGAAATTCCAAAAGTAGTATCTGGACTTGAAAAAAACTCATTTGAAGCAGTAGTGTCTTTTTATGAAAAAATTATAGACAAGGTAGTTCCAGTTAGCTCTTTAGAAACAGCAGAACTTACTAAAATCTTCGAAAATACATTTAGACTTATTAACATCAGTCTTGTAAACCAAATTCATCAGTATGCAAAAGCAATTGATGTGGATATGTGGGAAGTAGTTGACGCTGCTGCCACAAAGCCATTCGGATTCTTAGCTCATTATCCAGGACCTGGAATCGGAGGACACTGTATTCCGGTGGACCCATATTATTTGATAGAAGACGCTAAGAATTTAGGAATCGACTTAACTTTAGTTAAAGAAGCTGGAAGAATTAACGAAAATCAGCCTCAAAAAGTTGTTAAAAGAGCTGCGGAGATAATTTCTGCAAGTGTTAAGAAAACTAATCCACAAAACGGAATTCATTCTGTTTTCTCAAGGCTCATTGACGGAGTTCATTTAAAAGATTCTAATAATAAGAAAAAGGTTCTTTTAATTGGAGTTGCCTACAAACCAGACATTGATGATCACAGAGAGTCACCTGCGCATAGAATCTGGGAGCTTTTTCAAAAAAGCGGTTATGAAGTTTCATATCATGATCCTTACATCCCACAATTTATGGGAGAAAATTCAGTTGAGCTTAACCAAAAAACAATTGACGGAAGTGATCTTTTAGTGATTACAACAAACCATAGTAGTGTTGATTATGAATGGCTTTCTAGCTTCAATAAGCCAATCTTAGATACAAGAAAAGTAAAAATTTCTGATCACAATTCCCACGTTTTCTCACTATGAAACTTGTTTTAGTCACTGGAGGAGCTGGCTTTATAGGTCAAAATCTTTGCCGAACTCTTCTTTCCAAAGACATAAAAGTTATCGCAATCGATAATTTCATAACCTCTAATGCAAAAGCTGTAAATACGCTAAAAAAGAATAAAAATTTCACATTTATTAAGCACGATATTACTAAAAAACTCCCAAAATCTTTAGAGTCTAAGAAGATTGATGTTATTTTTCATCTAGCATGTCCAACAGGAGTTGATAATCTTTTAAAGCTTGGAGAAGAAATGCTTTTTACCTCAGCAATTGGTACAAAAAACGTAATGGAGCTAGTAAGAAAGACAAAATCAAAGGTGGTATTTACTTCATCTTCCGAAGCTTATGGAAATCCTGAGGTTTTCCCTCAGACAGAAGATTATGAAGGAAAAGTAAGTCC
>CAYXTY010000020.1:0-8194 GCA_964468505.1 uncultured Gammaproteobacteria bacterium | reverse complement strand
CTAATTACGATTGCTCAAAAAGGAAAAAAGGGAGAAGTTTATAATTTAGGAAATGATAATGAAACAAAAATAATTGATTTAGCAAAAATGGTTATAAAAATAACAAACAAAAATCTTAAAATTAAATTTATCGAAAGACCAAATCACGATCATGACAGAAGGCTTCCAGAGCTTTCTAAGATGAAAAAACTTGGATGGACTCCTAAGGTTAGTTTGGAAGAAGGAATTAGGAGGACTGCGCAGTGGTATGGTTTCTAGCTTTTTTTACTCTTGGATTTAACTTCACTTTCTGGGTAATAGTAGGTCTCCTTCGTTTAATTTATGAAAAGCTTTGGTCTCGAAAGAGAAATCTTGAGAAAAAATTAGAACCGCTCCCGATAAATTTTTCCGAAGTTGCTGCAATAGTTCCCGCGCATAATGAAGAGGATAGTATAAGGAAAACAATCTCCGCACTTCTTGAGGTTTTACCCCCAAAAAACATCTATGTAGTGAGTGACTTCTCTACAGATAAAACTATTGAAATAATTCGTTCTATGGGCGTCAGGAGCCTTGATTTAAGGCCAAATAAGGGCAAAGCAAAGGCCTTAGTTTACATAATGAATGAATATGGTCTTCTTAAGGCATACAAAGCAATTCTTATTAATGATGCCGACTGCATAATCGACCCAAACTATTTACATTTAGCTCTTCAATATTTCAGAGATGAAGATGTAGCGGCGGTAAGTCCACATGGACAAACGAGATGGGGGAGAACTAAATTATCAGAATTGTTTTTAATTTCCTATAGAGCAAAGCTATGGAAAATAATGCAGTGGGGACTTAGATTTGGTCAGACCTGGAAATTTGCTAATGCGAGTTATATTATCCCAGGGGCTTTTAGTATTTATAGAACTAGGGTTTTAGAGCATTTAGAAATTGATGCACCAGGGCTTGTTATTGAAGATTTTAATATGACTTTTGAAGTTCAGAAAAAGAAGCTAGGGAAAATAATTTATGCCCCGGAAATAAAAGCTACTCACCAAGATCCATATAGATTAGATGACTACATAAAGCAATTAAGACGCTGGAATGTTGGATATTGGCAGACAATTTTCAGACATGGAATTTGGCCTAGTTTTTTGTGGCTTACCATGGGGGCATTTTTAATCGAATTAATTTTCTATAGTGTCTTTTTTCTAACAATTCCTTTGATATTTACATTATTAATTTTAAATTCTCCAGATCCAGTGACTGTGCCTATTATCGGCCGAACATTTAGATTGATTGATATTTTTATTGGAGTGTTTTTAATTGATTACTTAATGACCGTAGTTGTGGCAATTTCAGAGCGAAAACCGATAATGCTAATACTAGGAATTGGATTTGTTTTTCTAAGATTTATTGACTCAATTATATTCTTTATATCTATTCCAGAGGCGCTTTTTAAGAAATCTGATGGGACATGGACAAGTCCAAAGAGAGGTTAAAGAGACTCTAAAACTTCCACAATTCTTTTGATTTCCTCTTCTTCTAATGCGGGATAAATCGGAACTGAAAGACAAGTTTTCGCCATCTCTAAAGAATTAGGATAATCTTTTTTATTTTCCGAAATACAGTTGTATAAAAGTTCATATTCCTTAATAGGGACAATTGCAGTTATTCTATTTTTTATAAATAATTTTTTTGCATCATCTCTTTTTTTTCTGCTAGTAAATTTAAGAACAAAGCGATAGTAATTCGAGTAATCGACTTTATAGTTTGGAAAGAAAGATATATTTTTATCTTTAATTGCATCCTGATATATTAAGCCTATCTCTCTTCTTCTTTTTATAAAACTATCTAATTTTTTAAATTGAACATTTCCAACCGCGGCTGAAAGATCAGTCATGGGATAGTTAAATCTAACCTTATAATTTTTTCGTCCATTATAATCGATTGTATCTCTCATAAATTTAGCACGTCTTTTATTATTAGTTAACACCATTCCACCCTGACCTGTTGTAATTAATTTTGTGGCATAAAAAGAAAATATGGTTAGGTCTCCATAAGATCCAATTGGTTTTCCTTTATAAATTCCTCCAATTGATTGTGCGCAGTCATTGATAATTGGAATTCCAAGATTTTCTAGTTCTTCAATTTTCGCAAATGAACCTAGCATGTGAGGCACAATTATCGCTTTAGTTTTATTTGTTATTTTCCTTTTAATTTGTTCTACGTCAATATCAAAAGAATTTTTTTCTACATCAACTAAAACTGTTTTTGCGCCGGTGTAATTTATCGCATTTAATGGATCGGCAACAGTAAAAGCTGAAAGAATAACTTCATCAGAGTTTTTTACCCCAAGCGAAAGAAGAGCTAAGTGAATCGCAGCAGTTCCACTGTTAAGAGCAACTGCATATTTAAACTTATTCATTCGAGCAATAGATTTTTCGAATTTTTTCACTTGAGAGTCAGCAATAATCCATTCACTTTTTATAACCTCGTCGACAGCATTAAGTTCATCTTTCCCTAGCAGTGGTTTATTGTGTTTTATAATATTCATATTATTTTAAATACTCCCAAATTCTTTCATCTTCTCCGCCAAATCTCCAAAAAGCTACTCCGCCTGCGTTATATTTTTTAGCTAGATCAATCCTGAGTCTTATGCTTTCAGCATTCTCAAACCAGATAACATTTTCTGCGCCATTTTCACTAAATATGAGATAAGGAGTTTTGGAAGTTTCATCCCAAATCGGAGTCAATTTATAAATATTTGCCTTAGACAAAACGTCTAAAAATGACATCTCGCTTTCCGTTGCTGTATGAGTGCCGTCTGGATTTTTTGTCCACTGTGCACCCATGAGTCCAATTCCAAGGTAAGCTTTTTGGCGAGGAACTTTATATGTTCCATATTTTATAACTTGCTCCATCCATGAAAGTGATCCGATTGGACCTGGTTCACTGAAAGCTCCGTGTTCAAGATAAGTCATGAAATAAAGCTGATCAGCGTGTTTTCCTATATTTCTTAAGTCTTGAGCATGTGAACCATTATCTTCAAGTGGGTTGTCTTCAGAGGTTTTAGGATGAATCGCAACTCCTAAAATTTTATCTTTTTTGTGGAGTTCTTTTGAAAGTTCTTCTATGAAAAGAGAAAAGTCATCTTTTTGATAACTTTTTAAAGCCTCATAATCAATGTCAATCCCGTCAAAATTATTTTTTTCAACTAAATCAACCAAATCATTTATGTGTTTTTCGCGTGCCTCTTTAGTAGCTATGACGTTGTCTACTCTTTTGTGATCCCATGTTCCATCTCCAGATTCACTTAAATTTGCGACAAGTGCTAAAACTTTTACATTATTATTGTGCGCAAATTCAATTATCGATTTGTCTTCAACTGCTCCTTTGTAGGCTCCCAGATTTCCATTTTCATCAATTTTGTACCAGAAGAGAGATACATAATCTACCTTATCAACGTTAGTTTTAAAGCTCTGTGCAGCTACATCCTGATCCCAGTAGGGAATCCAACCAATTGTTTTAAGTGGTTTTTGCATTAGATTTATAAGTGCAAATAATACACTAAAAATTAGAATCAAAACGATAAAAAAAGTTAATCTATTCATATTAATTTGTAATAATCTCCAAAGCTTTTTCACGGTCTACATTTAAAAGTAAATCGATGATTGAAAGATTGGGGCTAAATCCTACCCTATCGCTAAATTGTTGATCATATTCCTTACAAATCCAATTTTGTGTAATTAAGTTAATGTTGTTATTTTTGTAATATTCTTCGTCCATATATCCATTTTGCGCTGTTTCTCCATGAACATATTCAGTTGCTCCTAACTTTTTACAAATTTCGACTGTCCATTCTGTTCCTTTTTGAAATCCTTCAGGTCTTTGGACACCTAATTCTGAACCTAGAATTATTTTCTTAAGTCTAAAAGGGGAGTTTTCGAGATGTTTATTAATTGTCTGAACATTTAGTTCCTCGGGGCTTAAGTTAAGTCCCATTATACACCCAAGTCCCCAAAGGAATGTTTTTACATTTAACTCGCTAAGTGTTTCGTATTCGTTTTTAAGAAGTTTTTCGATTTGTGGGAAAACTTTATCGTAAGATAAAGATTTTCTATAAGCAGTTGAAATAGTTGCTGAGTGTTTTCTTGCCCAGTCTGAAGAATAATCTAGCCTCGTTTGACTAATTGGAAGTAGGCCATCATGTTTTACTGAAACTGTTAGGAAGTGTGAGCCTTCTGGAAATTTGATAACTGTGTCAGATTGAAAAGACTTATGTCTTTCTTTTTCTCCATTTACGCTATGAACGAGAGCTTTTGTGTACTGGGCGCAATCCAAAATAACGAAAACATCAGAGGTTAGTGCTCTGTTAAAGTAATGCAATTGAGGAAAATATCTCGGTTGATAAATTGATACTCTCATATATTTTAAATAACATTTCTGTGGCAAATATAGGCTTCTGCGTATTCTTGACCAATTTGCATGCCTCTGAATTTAGCCAAATTTTTCATAGACCTGATAGATCTTGGATGCGCTCCTTTTCTTACTTGAGATTTATACATAGATAGAGCCTTTAATTTAGCTTTTAGTTCATTTTCAGTTAGCGGAACATAGAAATTTGGAGCTTCTATTTGTGGATAGGCCCAGTTTGCAACAGGAACTGATTCGTATGTTAAAACCATCCTTTGGAAGGGTTTAAAGTCTGAGGGAGCAGGTCTTGTAGCACTGATTAGAGCTTGAGCTGCGGCTCTATGATCCTGGTTATAGTCTTGACGTGGAGGCATAGCTACAATCGTAGGCTTAATTCTATTCAATGATTCTTCTATTTTACTTACAAGGTCGATTTGAGGCACACTGTCTAGTCTTAAGTGGAATGTATTTCCCTCAAAAAGAATCTGATAATTATCATATTTAAGGAACTTAGCAACTCTTGCGATTTCTGATACTCTTTCATTTCCATTTGAAACTCCTTTTGCAGAATATTCCTGAGTATCTCCTACAGTCAAAAAGAGAATATAAACCTCTCCTCCTTGATCTTTGATCCTTTTTATAAGACCACCGCAGCCTAAAATTTCGTCATCAGGATGAGGTGAAACGATGAGCAATTTTTGATTTTTCAGATCAATGTTCATAAGAAGGGAAGTATAGCATATTATAGGCCATTTTGCAATGTCTTTTATGCCTAGAGTTTTATCAAATTATATCCTATAGCATTGACTTTTTGGCAATTTTTTAGTATAATTCTATGCCTATGAAAAGTTTAACTGGAATTTTTACAGCTTTTGCTTGGTTTTTACTTTGTGTCACAGCCGCATTCTTTCTGTTAATCGCTGCTTTTATTTATAGCGGAATCGTAGCTATAAAAAAGACTTCTATTGGAAGTAAAATTGAATTTCCAAGAATTCATCTAGCTAGGTAAAAGAAAAGCCGGAAATATCGAGTTTTACCCTTGAATCTTCAAATTTAACACCCTCTTGTTCTAAAAGCTGTCTTTGAACGTCTAATCCTCCAAAAGCATAGCTTGGGGCTAATTCACCCTTTTTATTAACAACTCTGTGACAAGGTGTATTGTCTGGATCGGGATTGGCATGGAGCGCAAATCCCACCACGCGAGGATTAGGTATGCCTACGTGTCTTGCTATTTCTCCGTAAGTACTCACTTTTCCTCTCGGGATTTTCTGAACTGCTCTATAAACTTTATCGAATGTATTCATTGTAAGTATATTAACCAAAAAACTATAGCAAGCGCAATTCTATAGATTCCAAAAGAAATAAAGTTATGATTCGCCAAATATTTTACGAGTAATTTTACTGAAATAGCTGCAAAAATAAATGAACTAACGAAGCCAATCGCTAGTAAAACGAGCTCATTTGATGAAAAATTAAGTTTTGTTTGGAATATATCTAATCCAGTCGCAGCGGCCATGGTGGGGACTGCCAAGATGAAAGAAAATTCTGCTGCTGTTTTTCTGTTAGTTTTAAGTAAAAGTGCTCCTAGAATTGTTGCTCCAGCTCGAGAAACACCTGGAATAACTGAAATTGACTGGAAAAGGCCAATTATTAGTGCATTTTTAAGTGTAATTTGTTCTATTTTTAAAATCTGATTTGTTTGTTTTTCTTTATTTAAATACTCAACTAAAATAAATGCAACTCCTCCAAGAAGCAGGGCAATTACGGTTATTAAGCTATTTCCAATTAAAAATTCTTTAATAATTTTATAAAAAAGAAGGCCCACGACTGCGCTAGGTAGAAATGCTACAAATATTTTAGGCCAGATTTTTGTGTTGAGAAGCGTTTTATAATACAGAAAAACAATTGAAAGAATAGCGCCAAGCTGAATAATAATTTCAAAACTTTTAACAAATTCTGTTTGTTTTATTCCAAGTATTTGAGAAGTAAGAATCAGATGTCCGGTCGAGGATATAGGTAGGAATTCCGTTACACCTTCGACAAATGAAAGAATTAGAGTTTGAATTATATCCATCAAAAAAATTATAACAGAGAATTGCATTTATTTTACTTTTATTGTTTGATTTATCATATTTATGATTCATATATAATTATTTCGGAATGAGCAAAATTTATTTGTTAATTGGATTAATTTTTTTTCTAGTAACTACAGTTTCTCTTCTGCTAAAGGGAATTAATACAGTTCCCGCGGAAGGAGATAGTATAAATATGCATATTCCGATAGCTAAAAATATTCTTTCGGGAAACTTCTTTTATCTGGATAAAACAAAAGATATATTTTATCCTGCAGCAACAGAAACTCTCCTATCATTATTAATGATTTTAAAAATTCCTCTTAATTTATTTAATGTTTTTGGTGTCTTGTTCGCTTTCATATTTTCAGTGATTCTTGGAGTAAGTGCGGGGCTTCAGAAGAAAATGGCAATCTGGTATGGTTTGTCTATTTTTTTTCTTTATGGGATATCAAGATGGTCACTTACTCAGAAACCAGATGTATGGATGCTGAATTTCTTTATTCTAATTTTGATTTTTTATTTTAAAAAAGTAAAACAAAATATTGATTATCTTTGGTTAGGAATTTCAGCTGGGGCTTTTATTGGTAGTAAATTTACAGGACCTGTTTTCTTGCTCATAATCCTTATATTTTTCCATAAAGAATTTCTTAAGAGAATTAATTTAAAAAAAATTATTTTTTTCATTATTCCCTTTTTTATTTTGGGTGTATTTTGGTATATAAGAAATTTTTATATAACGGGTAACCCATTTTATTTTCAGGGATATTCCGTTACAAGTCTTTCAACGAGTGATGGATTATTAGCGTGGCATGCTTGGCAATCAATTTTATTTCATACTAAAGATATGTTAAATGCACTTATTTCAGAGTTTATGCTTTGGAGTATTGGAATAATCATAATTCCAATTTTTGTTCTTATGCATCGAAAAGAAAGTAAGATGTCAGAGATTAAAAAGTTAGTCTATGTATCAATTATATTTTTTATTATTTATCTATTTTTACCTGCATCTGACAATCTTACTCAGATGATAGGAAGTCTTCGATATATTTTTCCCGCAATTTACTTAATGATTTTATCTGTTTTTATGATTGGGGCAAAATATAAAATAAACGATCTTATGATAACTATTTCATTTTCAAATATGGTTCTTTTAATGATCCCAGAGTATCATCCAAAACTACTGATGCTTATATGTCCCATACTCCTATCGGTAAATTTATTATTAAAATATTTCCCTTCAAAACAACTAAAGTCTAGTATCTGATTGCGGTAAACTGATATTATTAATTTATGGAAGATTTAGAAAAATTAGCTAGGCTAATTAGATATTATTGTTTACTTTCTACTTCCACAGCAGGTTCTGGACACTTAACATCATCACTGTCTTCAGTTGAGCTCATGACCACGCTTTACTTCGGAGGATTTTTAAAGTTTGATAGTAAGAATCCGGATTATCCAGAAAATGATCGGGTTATTTTTTCAAAAGGCCATGCATCACCATTATTTTATTCTTTATGGGTGGCTGCTGGAGAAATTAGTGAAAATGAATTATTAACTTATCGAAAATTTGGGAGTCCGCTTGAGGGACATCCTACGATGGAGTTCAAATATACAGAAGCTCCAACTGGCTCACTTGGTCAGGGTTTGTCAGTAGGAGTAGGAATTGCATTAGCTGCGAAAATAGATAAGTTATCACATAAAACATATGTTTTGATGGGAGACAGTGAAACTTCTGAAGG
>CAYXTY010000019.1:6959-13492 GCA_964468505.1 uncultured Gammaproteobacteria bacterium | reverse complement strand
GACGAAGTAAAAAACGCTATGAATCTTTATAAGAATCCTGAAATAAAAAAGTTTAAAATTGTCGCTGATACAGCAAATGCAGTCGGCGCTCTATATATAGATGCTCTTTCAAAAGTTCTTCCAATTGAACTCGTAAGAATGAATTTTGAATTGGATGGTACTTTCCCAGTTCATCAGGCAGATCGACTGCAGCCAGAAAATTTAGTAGATATTCAAAAAAGAGTAGTTGAGGAAAATGCAGATTTAGGACTTGCACCTGACGGAGACAGGCTTTTTATCATTAATGAAAAAGGTGAAGTTGTTCCCCCGCCTCAAATAATTGGAATGATTTCTACGGAACTTCTTAAAGAATTCCCAGGCTCTAAAGTAGTAGTTGATCAAAAATACTTTTTAACAGCTAAAAAGATTGTTGAGGAGCACGGCGGTGAATTAGTTCTATCAAAAACTGGACACGCTTACATTACTGAGACAATGACTAAAACTGGCGCAATTTTTGGAGGAGAAGCATCGGCTCATTACTATTATAAGGCTACAGGAAATGCAGAATCTCAAGTAATGACCATAGTTGGAGTCCTTAAAATCTTAACTGAAGAAGGAAAGCCAATATCAGCTGTCGCAGAAGAATTCAGAAGAAGTTACGAATCAGGTGAATTCAATTATGAAGTTTCTAATGCACAGGAAATAATGGACTACCTAAAGAATAAATATAATGACGCCGAACTTTCAGAAATGGACGGAGTTGCTCTAAATTATCCTGACTGGAGATTTAGTGCAAGATCTTCTAATACGGAGCCGCTTCTTAGAATAAACGTTGAGGGTGCAACTCGTGAAAAAGTTGATCAGGAAACTTCTAAATTAAAAGCGGAAATAGAATCAATTGCTAAATAATATGAATCCAAAAGATCCGTCAAATTTCAGACAATTTATAATCGATACGCCTACTCAATTTAAATTAGGCATGGAAATAGCTAAAAATGCAAAAGTAGAGGGAGATTTTAAGTCTCTCACGGTTTCTGGGATGGGCGGATCTGCGCTCCCAGTAAATCTTCTTCAAGCTTTTATTAATACTCCTGATGCAAAACCACTTGATATCTATATAAATAGGTACTATTCCCTACCACCATATTCAAAGCAAGATAATTCATTAAATTTTATATCTTCATATTCTGGAACTACCGAAGAAGCAATTTCTTCTCTTGAAGAAGTACATAGCCTCGGACTACCGTTTGTTGGGTTTTCAAGCGGAGGAAATATCGAAGAGCTTTCTAAAAAATATGGAATGCCTCATGTAAAATTGCCAATTCCCTACCCAAATTATCAGCCACGCATGGGAACCGGTTATTTCTTTGGAGCAATGTACCAGACATTAGTAAACCACGGCTTAATTCCTGATAAATCTGAAGAAATTTTAGCAAATGCCCAAAAATTCATGGATCTAATGGATTCGTATGAACAAAAAGGTAAAGAATTAGCGCAAAAGCTTAAAGGTAAAACCCCGGTAGTGTATGCATCTTCTATTTTTGCTTCGACAGCGATGGTTTGGAAAATAAAATTAAATGAAAATGCCAAAACTCCAGCATTTTATAATTTTTTCCCAGAACTAAATCACAATGAAATGGTGGGATTCACAAATCCTCAAGCTCAGTTTTTTATCATTATGCTTAAGGATTTAAATGACGATCCAAGAAATCTTAAGAGATATGAGGTTACAGCTAAACTCTTAAAAGACAAAGGAATTGATTCTGAAATTATCGAAATGGACGGAGAAAATGTTTTTTCAAAAATGTTTTTAAGTATCACGCTTGCTGACTGGGCTTCATATTATTTAGCCCTAGAATATGATCAGGATCCAACACCAGTCGCAATGGTTGAAGATCTTAAGAAAATTCTCGCCTCCTAACTTATTCATTTCCTACATTCCTTTAACCTTAGTCTTCTTTTGAATAGCTAATATAGCAATTAAGAAAGGAGAAAGTATGGCAAGACTTATTGATGACACAGGAAATACTCACGTAATTCATGAACATCATGATGGTGATAGTTCAGGTACGGGAATGGGAATTATGATTGCGGTAGTTATACTTGCGATTTTAGCTTTTCTATTTCTTTATTACGGATTACCTGCTATCAGAACAGCAGCTCAACCGGAGATTAATGTTCCTGGACAGGTTGATGTAAACGTAAATAGAGAGTAGAGGTATTGATAATCTAAGCAAATACTTGGATAATAGTACTAATGCCTCAAAAAAGTGTACTTTGGTTCAATCAGGTTGATAAAAACGACATTCCGTTAGTTGGAGGAAAAGGTGCAAACCTAGGTGAAATGACTAAGGCAGGATTTCCTGTCCCTAACGGTTTTATAGTTACAGCTCATGCTTTTTTCGAATTTATAAAGCAAAACAACCTTGAAAAAAAGGTTAAAAATCTCCTAAACACTGTCAACTTTGACAACTCTCACTCCTTAAAACAGGTTTCAGACCATATTAAAAAAGAGGTAATGAATGGAGAAATGTCTCAAGAGCTAATTAAAGAAATTTATTTGTCATATAAGGCTTTAGGTGGCCCTACAGAAGATGCTCTAGTCGCTGTAAGGTCTTCTGCAACAGCTGAAGATTTACCAAACGCTTCATTTGCTGGACAGCAAGAAACTTACCTAAATGTTAAAGGTGAATCAAACTTAATTATTAAAATAAAGGAATGTTGGGCTTCTCTTTATGAAGAACGCGCAATTTTTTATAGACATGAGAATAAGTTTGACGCTGTAAAAGTAGGAATTGCAGTTCCAGTCCAGAAAATGATTGAATCTGAAAAATCTGGAGTAATGTTCACGATTAATCCAGTCGATAATGATAAAACTAAAATTGTGATTGAAGCAGTATATGGCCTTGGAGAAATGATAGTCCAAGGTATGGTAAAACCTGATCATTATGAAGTTTCAAAAGCTACAAATAAAATAATTACTAAAGAAATTTCATCCCAGGATAAAATGATGGTTAAGTCTGGCAATGGCAATAAAATTACTCGCGTTCCCCTTCTTAAGAAAAGGCGCCAAAAAATTTCTGACCAGAATATAATTGATCTTTACAATCTTGGCAAAAAGCTTGAAAAACATTACTATTTTCCACAAGATGTAGAGTGGGCTGTTGCAGGAGGTAATGTTTATTTAGTCCAGACTAGACCGATCACCACAACAGAACCGAAGACAAAAGCACCTGAAGGAAAAGCTAGAACAGACTTCGGAACACTTATTCTAAAAGGAGATGGTGCGAGTCCTGGAATTATAACTGGACACGTAAGAATCCTTAAGAGCGCATCGGAAATTAATTCCATTATGCCAGGAGACATATTGGTAGCTCCTCAAACAAATCCTGATTATGTACCTGCAATGAAAAAAGCGAGCGCAATAGTCACAGATCTTGGTGGACGTACTTCCCACGCAGCTATCGTTTCTAGAGAAATTGGAATTCCTGCGATTGTAGGCACTGAAAAAGCTACAAAAATGTTAAAAACCGGAGAAGTAATTACGGTAAATGGTGCGACTGGAGAAATATTTAAAGGAGGAGACATAACTCTAAATGCCGTTGTGAATGACGATTACTCTGTGGAAGAAGATATTCCTACAGCCACTAAGGTATACATGAACTTAGCAGAGCCTGATTTAGCCGCAAAGCAATCACAGAGAAAAGCTGATGGGGTAGGACTCCTTAGAGCTGAATTTATGATGGCCGGAATTGGCACCCATCCTAAGAAGATGATTAGAGACGGAAAGAAAAACCTATTCGTAAAACAACTCGCAGATAATTTAGAAGAATTCTGTAAATCATTTAATCCACGGCCGGTAGTTTACCGAGCATCGGATTTTAAGACAAATGAATACAGGAATTTAATCGGAGGAAAAGAATTTGAGCCGGTTGAACCAAATCCAATGTTAGGCTACAGAGGCGCTTTTAGATATATTCATGACCCAAGAGTATTTCAATTAGAACTTGAGGCTATAAAATATGTAAGAGACAAAAAAGGATTTAAAAATCTCTGGTTAATGATTCCATTTGTGAGAACTCCTAAAGAACTTATGGATGTTAAAAAATTAATTGCAGAATCGGGGCTTTCCCGCTCCCCTAGTTTTAAACTTTGGATGATGGTTGAGATTCCAAGTAATGTAATCCTCCTAGATAAATTCATAGAGCTTGGGATTGATGGAGTCTCAATTGGAACAAATGATTTAACTATGCTTATACTTGGAACAGATAGGGATAATAATGAAGTGGCACACGAATATAACGAGAGAGATGAGGCAGTTCTCTGGGCACTTGAGCATGTTATAAAGACTGCTTCAAAACATAAGATTACGTCTTCAATCTGTGGCCAGGCAGCATCATATCCTGAAATTCTGGACATAGTTATTAAAAATGGAGGGACAAGCGTGTCGGTAACTCCTGATTTGGTTGCTCCTGTTAGAAAACTGATTGCTGAAAAAGAAGAAAAAATCTTCGGGAGAAAATAAAATGGCTAAAATTACCAAGGTAGTAGGTCGAGAAATTCTTAACTCAAAAGGATACCCTACCATAGAAGCAACGGTTTATTTGGATAATGGCATGTCAGCTTCAGCATCTTGTCCCACTGGAACTTCTGTTAGTAAATATGAAGCAAAAGAAGTAAGAGACAATGATCCTAAAAGATTTGGTGGTTATGGAGAGTTAAAAGCCGTTGAAAACATAAACAACAAACTTTCACCTAAAATAATTGGCATGGACCCAACTCTTCAGGCTGATATTGATAAGGTTCTACTAAATGAGGACGGGACAAACGATAAATCTAATCTAGGTGCTAATTCTATACTTCCCGTCTCCATGGCTGTAATGAAAGCTGGAGCCAAAAGCGTCGGTCTTCCTCTTTATGCATATGTGAGACATTTTACTAGCCTTGGAAATGCTCCGTTTAAAATCCCTTCTCCTGGTTTTAATGTAATTAATGGAGGAAAACATGCCGGAAATAATTTAGATTTTCAGGAATTTTTGCTAATCCCTGCTTCTTCTATGCCTTATAAAGATGCCCTAAATATGGCCGTTTCCATTTATCAAACATTAAAAACTGCGCTTAAAGATAAGGGCGTATCTACTTTAGTTGGAGATGAGGGAGGATTTGGTCCAAGTTTTCATACAAATAGAGATGCCTTAATCATGCTTTCTGAGGCTATTACTACAAGCAATTACAGAATTAATTATGATGTATTCTTAGGACTTGATGTTGCAGCTAATAATTTTCATCAGGACGGAACTTATTTTATAAAAGACAAAGAAAGCAGTATGACCACCGAAGAACTAGTTACAGTTTATGAAGGACTAAACGCAGAATATAATCTTTACTATCTAGAAGATCCATTCGGAGAGGATGATTGGGAGGGTTGGGAAAAATTAAATCACGTAAATTCTAACACGATTATCGTGGGAGATGACTTAATATCGACTAATTTTTCTCGACTTCAAACTGCAATAGCTAAGAATGCTATAGGAGGAGTTATTATTAAGCCAAACCAAATTGGGACTGTTCTAGAAACCCTTGCAGTTGTTGAAGCAGCTAGACATGCAGGTCTTAGAATTGTAGTTTCACACAGAAGCGGAGAAACAAATGATGATTTCATAGCAGATTTTGCGGTCGGTGTTGGAGCAGATTACACTAAGTTTGGTGCGCCAACCAGAGGAGAAAGAGTTGCTAAGTACAATAGGCTTTTAGAAATTGACGAAGAGATTAGAAATCCTTAGTATTCCAGAGAACTACAAATTCTCCTCGTGGATCTTGTTTTTTATATTTTTCAATAAAGCTCTCAACAGAATCAGTCTTAACTTCTTCATGCACTTTAGTTAGTTCCCTAGCTAAAGTAATCTGTATGTTTCCGTAGACTTCTTTAATACTTTCTAGTACTTTTTTTACCCTGTGTGGAGCCTCATAGATAATTACAGTTGCTTCTAGCTTAGAGTTTCCTTCCTGAGTATTTCTTAACAATTTTAATCTGTTTCCCTCTTTTTTAGGCAAGAATCCTAGAAAGATAAATTTATCAGTAGGAAGTCCAGAGGAAACAAGTGCGGAAATTAAAGCTGATGGACCTGGAATAGAAATTACTTTAATGTTGTTTTTTACACACTCTCTAATCAGCCTAAATCCAGGATCTGAAACTGCTGGGGTCCCAGAATCTGAAACTAAGGCAACATCTCTACCATTTAATAGTAAATTTAAAATATTCGGAATTCTTAAGTCTTCCGTTTGCTCATAGTAAGAAATAAACATAGCTCTTTTTTCAACGCCAATAGACTTTAATAACATTCCAGTCTTTCTTGTATCCTCACAAGCAATGTAGTCTACAGACTTAAGTGTTTCAATTGCTCTAAGTGTAATATCTTTCAAATTTCCTATTGGAGTTGCAACGATATATAAATTTCCGAATTCCATAGATGCATTTTACCATTTTTCGCGCTTTTTATACGCCACTTGCCATTTGTCGGCCCCTAATATACAATTTTCTGATGGAAGCAATT
>CAYXTY010000019.1:0-6859 GCA_964468505.1 uncultured Gammaproteobacteria bacterium | reverse complement strand
TATTTGGAAAAAACCAGAGAGTTTTATGCCAAATATGGCTCTAAGACAATTATTATTGCCAGGTTTGTACCAATTGTGAGGACTTTTGCTCCATTCGTAGCTGGAATCGGAAAAATGGACTACAAAACATTTCTTACCTATAACGTAGTCGGAGCATTTATTTGGGTAACTTCACTTGTGTTTGCGGGATACTTTTTTGGAAATCAGCCAATTATTAAAAACAACTTCGAGACTGCAATTTTTGCCATAATCGGCATTTCACTTCTTCCTATGGTATTTGAATTCGTAAGACATAAGATGATGAAAAGAAAAACTCACGAACACGACGACACTACAGATTATTCAGAAATAAAAGACACCTTCAAAAAAGAAAAGCTCACCTAAAACATCCGTGATCTACTCCCGTGTGGCTTCGTTAGGAATTATTACAACTTGAGGAAATGCCTCCAGCTGAGTATTATAAGTTGTTTCTTCACTCAAAATGGAGTTTGTCCTTTTAGGCAGTTTTGTTCCATCAGTTGACATTTTTCTACTATCTCTGGCTGCTGTTATTGCATCTGCGCCGAGTGATAAATTCAAATTTAAACCCATACTTCCGTCATAATACTGACTTTCGTGAAGATTATACCCTACGGGAGTATTTCCAGTCGTTCTTGCATAAACCTTAACATCTGTTGTTGGAATATAAAACCATGCATCCCAATCTGTTTGACCGAAGTATTCTTTTTGAATGTAGAGATCAGTTACGCCAGGATATAAAATTACATCTTCTGCGAAGTTTTCACCATTAACATACGCTGAATTGTACATTTCATAGTCAATTGTCATATCCGGATTCGTTAAAAATACCTCTAAAGCTTCTTGCGCATCGTCTGATCCCCATGTTGCAATAGTATAATGTTCAAATGACCCTTCTTCGGGATATTCTGTAGGATTTATTCTTGTGTATTGCCCATCCACGACCAACTTTTCTAATTTATCTTTCATCTCCTGAGTAATAAGAGCAATTGATTCAAGAGACTGTGGTGTTATTTCAACACTAGGATCAGGAGTTTTTGTAAATTTATCTACTGCATCTTCAAAGCCTGTTCTTTTACCATCACCAAATCCCTGATGATAGGCTTTATCAGCAACCATTAATCCACCAGCACCTAGCGCAATTGCCGCAATTCCAGCACCAATTAGACCCAAACGACGTCTATTCATAGGCCTTGTTACAGATTCCATCGGAATCACAGGAACCCTTTGCTCATCCTGAAAAGCTCTTTCAAAATCGCTTAGCGGATGTGGTCCTTGAGAACCTCTTCTTTCTTGACTCATGGGTAGAATTATACAATATATCCTATAATAATTCAATTGAGGCTAAAAGAGACGAAGAATCTTAATAAATTTTGAACTTGCGGATGACTCCAACAGCTAGTCCTTGAATTCGGAGAGTAGTAGGATAAATTGGTTCCATTGCTGAATTTGCAGGTTTAAGTATAACTTTCTCCCCTTCTTTATAAAATCTTTTAAGAGTTGCCAAATTATCATCTACTAATGCGACGACTATGTCTCCATTACTTGCCACTTCTGACTTTTCAATAACTACATAATCACCATCTAAAATTCCATCCTCTATCATAGACTCACCTTTTACCTGAAGGACGTATGCTGTTTTTTTACCGCTAATCATTGATGCTGAGACCTGAAATGTAGCATTTGGATCTGTGTGAGGCTCAAGTGGACGTCCAGCTGCGATAAATCCCATTAAGGGAAGCTCAATTGAAGGAAGTTGGCCTAATAACCCCTGTGCGGCTTTTTCGTCAATTATTTTTAGTACTCTGGTATTTCCATCAACCTTTTGAACATAACCTTTTTCAACAAGTGCTCTAATTAATGTGTGGACTGTGGAATTACTCTTATGACCTGTAGCTTTTGAAATCTCAGTAAGAGTTGGGGAATATCCGTATTGCTTCTGGAATTGAGCTAAAAACTCTAAAACTTCTCTTTCTTTTCTATATAAAACTCCTGGCATATTTATTTGGGCAGTCGCCAGTTTGCGACTTATTCCGTATGAGAAAATTATGCGAAAAATACCAGAATTATGCAAGATGACAAAGTAGGTCAAAGATAATCAAAAAGTTCCCTTAGCTATTTCAACACGAGCTCTATTAATTCTGTCTCCTACAGTTCCAGTTGGCAAACCAACAGATCTCGCAACATCTTTTAGCCTCTGGGAAGATTGTCCTTCTCCTAAGCCGTATCTGAGTACAACTAACTGTTGCACTTCAATAGGAAGTGTATGAAATGGACTATTTGGATCTTCATAGGCTCTTCTAATCACTTCTTCCCCTTTTAATAAAATCCTACCATGTCTTGTTATGGTATTTCCGTCACCACTAATTAAGCCACTAGAGATTTGTGTAAATCTCGGATCATCTTTAAAAAATGGGCCAACTGCTCTTACTAGCTGTTCACGAGATAATCTATCTCTTTCCATAACAAAATTTCAGAATTAAATGTTACAATAAAACACCATGAAATTTCAACTTAAATCAAATTACAAGCCTGCTGGAGACCAGCCTAAAGCCATTGAAAAGCTTACCAAGAGCATTTCAGATGGAAATAACCACCAAGTACTTCTTGGAGTAACAGGCAGTGGAAAGACATTCACGATGGCAAATGTTATTCAGAAACTTCAACGACCTACTCTAATAATTTCGCATAATAAAACCTTGGCAGGACAGCTTTATCAGGAATTTAGAGATTTCTTTCCAGAAAATGCCGTCAGTTATTTTGTATCTTACTATGACTACTACCAACCTGAGGCTTATATTCCTACCACTGACACGTATATTGAAAAGGAATCTGAAATAAATGAGGAAATTGATAAACTAAGACTTTTTGCGACCACAAATCTTTTAACTCGAAAGGACGTGATAATTGTTGCCTCAGTATCTTGCATTTATAACATTGGAGCTCCTTCAGAATACCGCCGTCACATCGCTGATCTTTCTGTAGGAATGGTAACGAACCAAAAAGACTTAATGCTTAGATTTGCTGATCTTCAATATGAAAGAAATGATTATGCTTACCAGAGAGGATCTTTTAGATTAAGAGGCGAAACAATTGATATTTTCCCAGCTTATTTAGACTCAGGATTTAGAATTGAATTAGGCGCTGAAAAGATTAGAAGTATTGAAGAATTCGATGCTTTAACTGGAAAAACAATTAGAAAAACTGACCGAATAGTAATTTATCCTTCAAAACACTACATGACTGATCCAGCCACCTACAAAGATGTTTTTGCACAAATAAAACATGATTTAGATTTAAGAGAAGCTGAATTTAAAAAGAAAGGAAAGTTAATTGAAGCACAAAGGATTAGACAAAAAGTAACATATGATCTTGAGATGATTGCGGAATTAGGATTTGTAAACGGGATAGAAAATTATTCCAGCTATTTTGACGGAAGAAAACCAGGCGAGGCTCCCCACTCACTCTTAGATTATATGGAAGAGTCATCGAAAGAATGGCTTTGTTTCGTCGATGAATCTCATATGACAATTCCTCAAATTCGTGGGATGTATAATGGGGACAAAGCCAGAAAACAGACATTAATTGATTATGGTTTTAGACTTCCTTCTGCGTTAGACAATAGACCTCTTAGGTTTGATGAATTCATGCAGCGCACGCATCAAATGGTTTATGTCTCCGCAACACCTGACGAATATGAAATTTCTCTTGCAACTGAGGAAAAAAATGCAATCGTTGAACAGCTTGTTCGCCCAACAGGATTAGTGGATCCTGTAATTACTATCAAACCTACAACAGGACAAATTGAAGATCTTATAACTGAAATAAAAAAACGGGTTGAGAAAAAACAGAGAGTACTTGTAACAACTCTCACCAAAAGAATGTCTGAAGATTTGTCTAGCTATCTTGCTGAGCAAGATATTCTGGTTTCTTATCTACATTCAGATATTGAGACTTTGGAGCGTCAAGATGAATTAGACAGGCTTAGAAGCGGTAAATATGATGTTTTAGTAGGAATCAATTTACTTAGAGAGGGATTGGATTTACCAGAAGTATCCCTTGTCGCAATTCTTGACGCAGATAAAGAAGGATTTCTAAGAAGTCGTACTTCCCTAATCCAGATCATGGGCAGAGCCGCTCGTCATGTGGACGCACAAGTAATTATGTATGCCGATAATGTTACAAAATCTATGACTGCTGCGATGGAAGAGGTCGAGAGAAGACGCGTAGTTCAGCTAAAATATAATAAGGATCATAAGATAAAACCAGAAGGAATTCAAAAAGCCATAAGAGCGCGCCTTGTTGAGCAAGAACAGGAAGATCAAAAATCAGCAGAATTTTTGTTAAAACTTAAGGAAAAAGATGTTTTAATGCCAGATGAAAAAAATCATTTAATAAAACAACTCAGACGTGAAATGCAGCAAGCAGCTAAAGAATTAGATTTTGAAACAGCTGCGATATTAAGAGATCAAATAAAACTTCTAAGTAAATAATTGCTACTAGTTGCCTCGAGGAATATAATTAATTGGTGAACTTATCCAAACTATTAATTATCGCCAAAGCTTTCATAGTGCCTCTCATTGTATTATTTGGACTATTTGCCTATCTCTTTCTTATTTTTACTAAACAAGATTCTCTGGCTCTTCCGATTGCCCTTGTGACAATATTTTTAGGAAGCTGGGAGTTAATTAAAGAAACATACGAAGATATAAGGGCTAAGAGTTATGCCCTTGATTACATAGCTATATTAGCCGTAATTGTGTCAATAATTACGCACGAATATTTAGTTGGTATTGTAATCGCATTTATGCTTTCAACGGGTAGAACCCTTGAAGATTATGGTGCTTCATCAGCCAAAAGAACACTTACTGAACTAGCTTCGAGAATTCCCCATGATGTTTTAAAAGAAATTGGAAAAGAAACTAAATCTGTTCCCGTATCAGAAATTAAAAAGGATGAAGTGATTATCGTGAGAAAGGGTGAAGTAATTCCTCTTGATGGAATATTATTGTCAGAAAATGGACTTCTTGATGAAGCATCTTTGACAGGAGAAGCATATCCAGTAGATAAAAATGAAGGTGATTTAATTCGTTCTGGAACAATTAATTTATCCTCCCCTCTTAGAATTAAAGTTGAAAATGATGAGGAAAACTCAAGCTATAAAAAAATTATTAATTTAGTGCAAAATGCACAGAAAGAAAAAGCTCCCCTTGTAAGACTTGCAGATAAATATAGCCTTTGGTTTACGGGAATTACTTTTATAATTGCTTCTTTTGCTTTTTTTAGGATAGGAACATTAGAATCTGTATTAGCTGTACTTGTAGTAGCTACCCCATGTCCTTTAATTTTAGCCACACCTATTGCTCTAATAGGAGGCATGAATAAGTCTGCAAAGAAAAGAGCAATTGTTAAAAAACTTGCGAGCATCGAAGTTCTTTCTAGGGTAAATACTTTGGTTTTTGATAAAACAGGAACCTTAACTCTTGGTAAACCTGAGGTTTCTAAATTTGAAATAAATGATAAGAATTATGAAAAAGCGGAAATTCTCTCAATTGCTCATGCGATAGAGAGGAATTCGCTTCATCCCCTAGCTAAAGCCATAGTTATTTTTGCAGATGGAGTTAAAAAAAATGTTCATGCCACAGATATTCATGAAATGATAGGTCGTGGAATCGAAGGCAAAGTAAATGGTAAAAAATATTCTTTGACTAAAATCTCAAATGATAAAAGCCCAGATATGATCATAGGAATGTTTTTAGGAGAAAAACTTATTGCTTCCTTTACTCTTGAAGATCAAATAAAGACAGATACTAAGAATATTATTGAAAAATTAAAAAATAAAGGTTTAAATATGGTTATTTTTACGGGAGATAAGTCTGAAGTTGCCAAAAGATTGATTGAAAAATTAGGCGTAGATATTGAATTTAAAGCTGGAATGAAACCAGAGGACAAGCAAACAGGAATTGAAGAACTAAAGAAGCAAAATAAAGTAGTGGCAATGGTAGGAGATGGCATAAATGATGCGCCTGCGCTTGCTTTAGCGGATGTAGGGATGGTATTTAGTAATGAGGAACAGACTGCGGCTTCAGAGGCAGCTGACATTGTATTTTTGAATGGTAATTTTTCTTCAGTACTTGATTCTATTCAGGATGCCAATAACACAGTACGAATCGCTAAGCAATCTATTTTCTGGGGAATTGGCCTAAGTATTGGCGCTATGGTACTAGCTTCATTCGGATTAGTTCCTCCAATCGCAGGAGCCGTAATTCAGGAAGCAATTGACGTAGCAGTCATAATCAATGCTTTAAGAGCAAGCCGCTAAGGAACTGTACCTTGAAACTGCAGCAATCCTAAGAGATCAATTAAAAATCCTCAAATAATTAACCACTAATTCTCTTAAGTGCTTTGTCTTTTTCAAATGGGGAAATTTTTGTCCTTCTTACTGCAGCTTGAAGAACTGCAATGGTTTGATCATATGTATCTTTGTCTACCGGATAAGGTGTCGCATCTTTTCCTCCATGAGCAAATGAATATCTTGCTGGGTCCAGATAGGAAGGCTCTGCACCATATATAATTTCTGAAACAAGAGAAAGAGCTCTCATAGTCTTTCCTCCAACTCCTTTGATTGCCAATAATTTTTCAAAATCTTCAGGAGTTTCATAAGTAACTTTCTGAAGAATTTTTTCCAAATATTTACTTTTCGTAAAATCTTCAAGCTCCACCGAGTGATGCTTAAATTCCTTCCTATCAAACTCAGCAAAAACCATTTCCTGCTGACCCGTATCTCTAACAGCGAGCATTCTACTTACCTCTCCTGAATGACGACGTAAAAGTTCAATAT
>CAYXTY010000018.1:0-13511 GCA_964468505.1 uncultured Gammaproteobacteria bacterium | reverse complement strand
GAATTCTCAGAATATTTAGAAAAATTAGAAGCGACAAGTTCTCGACTGTCTCTTATTGAAATACTTTCAGAACTATTTAAGAAAACTCCAGATAAAGAAATTGAAGAGATTGTTTATTTAATTCAGGGCAGAATTGCGCCCTTCTTTGCGCCTCTTGAAATAGGAATGGCTGAAAAAAATGTTGCTTCTTCAATTGCGATTGCCTATGGGTCAGACAAAGAAAAAGTTTTAAGTTTGTATTCGAAATTAGGGGATATGGGAAAAACAGCGCAAGAATTATCTAATTCTAAAAGTTCAAATATTACAGTCAGTGAAGTGTTTGAAGTTTTGACAGAGATTTCTAAAATAAGTGGGGAGGGGACGGTCGAGAAAAGACAAACTCTTCTTTCAGGACTACTCGGAAAAGTTGATGCTTCTTCTGCGAAACATCTAGTAAGAATTCCACTTGGTAATACTAGGTTAGGTATTGGAGATCCTACAGTTTTAGATGCATTAGCTACTGCAAAACTTGGAGATAAGTCTAAGAGAAAAGCTTTAGAGGGAGCGTATAATCGCACATCAGATCTCGGTTTAATCGCAAATACTTTATGGGAAAAAGGACTGAGCGCTGTTGAAAAACTGGAAGTTAGAGTAGGTTCTCCTATTCGTTCAGAGCTTTGCGAGCGTCTTCCCAATCCTGAAAAAGTAATTGAAAAGATGACAGAGGTTGACGTTCAGTATAAATATGATGGATTTAGGGTTCAAATTCATAAAGATGGAGAAAAGGTAAGGATGTTTAGTCGTAATCTTGAAGAAATGACGCATATGTTTCCAGAACTTATTAAAGCGACATTAGATCAAATTAAAGCAAAAACAATAATTCTTGACTCGGAAGCTCTAGCTTATAATCCCGATTCTGAAGAGTTTTTGCCATTCCAGGAGACAACTAAGAGACGTAGAAAACATGGAATTGAAGAAGCTGCAAAAGCGCTTCCCTTGAAAGCTTTTGTTTTTGACATTTTATATAAAGATGGAGAGCAACTTTTAGATAAACCCCTAACTGAAAGAATGGAGATTCTTGATAAAGTTTTGCCAATTGACGATGTATTGATCCGTACAAAAAACCAAACAGTAACTGACCCCAAAGTTTTACAAGGACTACTTGATGATGCGATTTCAAAAGGCCTAGAGGGTTTGGTTATCAAGAAATTGCAGAGCCCATATGAAGCAGGGGGGAGAAATTTCAACTGGGTAAAGCTTAAGAGACATTCCGATGGGGAATTAAGCGACACAATTGACTGCGTTTTGCTAGGCTACATTACAGGACGTGGAAAGAGGGTGGAATTTGGAGCAGGAGCACTGTTAGTAGGAGTTTATGATAAAGAAAAAGATGAGTTTGTTAGTATTTCTCGCATTGGAACAGGTTTATCAGATGAAGAATGGCGGGAAATACACGCGCGAGCGGATAAGATAAAGGTGGATCATAAACCAGCAAGAGTTAATTCTACGATTGAACCGTCAGTCTGGATAAAACCAGAGATAGTCATAGAGGTTTTAGCTGATGAAATAACTAGATCTCCACTTCATACTGCAGGAAAAACAGATAAAGAAAATGGATTTGCTCTCAGATTTCCTCGTTTGGTTTCTTTTAGAGATAAAGATAAAAAACCAGAAGATGCCACAGATGTAAAAGAAATAAAACGCCTCTTTGAAATTCAGTATAAGAAGAATTAACTTCCCTGAGTTGGAGTTCCTGGTGCGGGTGGAGTAGGCTGTGTTGAAGCTACCGCATCCTGAGCTCTTGCTAAGCCTTCAGCAGTAGGTGGCGTTGTTCTTATTCCTCCTATTCCCTGAGGAACATCCATTGATCTCGCTGCTTGGTCTAAAACATTTGCTCTTCCTAGAGTCGGATCTTGAGCAGGTGCTTGTTGATCAAGTGATGTTGGTTTGCCACCAAATCTGTGTAAAACTCTACTTATTAATCCTTCGCCTTCAGCCATTTACACATTTAAACATCTTATGTTTAAGTTGTCAAATCTGTATAATTGGCATGTGCAGGTTATAGCTGATCTTCATCTACACTCCAAATATTCTAGGGCGGTTTCTCAGAACATGACTCTTCCCATAATGACTCAGTTTGCAAGGCAAAAAGGCATGAGGCTTTTAACAACTTCTGACTGGACACATCCTTTATGGATGAGGGAAATAAAGCAAAATCTAGAAGAGTCAGGAGATGGAGTTTATTCTCTCAAAAATTCTACAGACGAATTAGATCCCAAGTTTATTTTATCTGTTGAAGTTTCATCTATCTATTCTCAGGGAGGGAAAGCGAGAAGAATTCACTGTTTGTTGTTTGCTCCATCTATAGAGGTCGCAGAAAAAATGAATGCGGCATTAGTAAAAAGGGGAGCGAATTTAAGCTCAGATGGAAGACCGATCGTTGGAATAAAACCTCCTGAGATTTTAGAAATGCTTATGGAAATAGATGCGCGAAGTTTTTTAATCCCATGTCATGCTTGGACTCCTTGGTTTTCTTTATATGGATCTATGTCAGGGTTTGACAGTATTGAAGAATGTTTTGGAAATTATACTAAGTATATTTATGGAATTGAAACAGGTTTGTCTTCTGATCCCGCTATGAACTGGAGAATCCCAGAGCTAAAAGGGAGATCTATTTTATCTTTCTCGGATTCTCATTCACCAATAAAAATGGGCAGAGAAAGTACGGTCTTTGAGCTTACAGACCTTACATTTTCTAACATTAAAAAAGCAATTATGAGAAAAGGCGGAGAGAATAGAATTTCTTATACGATTGAATTTTATCCAGAAGAAGGAAAGTATCACTATACGGGACACAGGAATTGTAAAGTTGTTTATTCTCCAAAAGAAACGCGCGAAAAAGGAACTAGTTGTCCAGTTTGCGGCAGGGGTTTAACGGTTGGAGTGATGGAAAGAGTAGAGGATCTTGCAGAAAGTGATGAATTTGTAAAGGAACAAACAGGGAAGAGCGGAGTCAAGTGGATAACGGACCCCGAGAGGAATCATCCTCCTTTTGCAAAACTTGTGCCTTTGAATGAAATAATCGCTGAAGTGATTGGAAGTCCAGCGACTAGTCCAAAAGTAAAAGTTATTTTCGATCAAATAACTGAAAAGTTTGGCTCTGAATTTGACGCATTACTGAAAATTCCAATATCTGATATTGAAAAATCAAACGGAGAAGAGCTGGCGCAAGCGATTGGAAAAGTTAGAAGCGGAAATATTTTAATTGATCCAGGCTATGATGGGGAATTTGGAGTAGTAAAAATTGAAAACGAAAAAGACGAGGAGGAAAAAGTAGAGCAGGAAGTAATGTTTTAGTTAATTGAAAAAAAGAAAATTCTTCTATAGAATAAATTAAGAGTGAAAATTGATATTATTGGAGCTTCTGAAAAAGCTTATTCTAAATTACCTTCGTTAAGTCCTGAGTTTAAAGCTTTTATCGTAAGAGTCCTTCCTTTCTTCACAATTATTTTTGGTTTACTCATAACTATCGCATCAGTTATGGACTTTTTAGGCTCAGCTGTAATAAGTTCATTTACTCTGGGTGGACCTCAAATAATCCAACAGCTTTTAATAAGAAGTGTTCTGGGAATCGCTCAGGGAATAATTATGATTTTTGCTTATCCACCATTAAAGGCGGGTCAGCAAAGAGGATGGAGGCTTCTTTTCTGGAGTCAGATTCTTTGGATAATAGCCGCTGCGGTTTCGTTTAACCCGGCAGTAATACTTGGATTTCTTATTCTTTACCCACTATTCCAGGTCAAAAATCACTATAGATAACACGTGGTATAATTAATCATACTTAATGAAATTGATTGTAGGCTTAGGCAATCCAGGCAGTAAATATGAATCCACCCGCCACAATGTTGGTTTTATGGTTTTAGACCACCTCCTTAAAGATTTAGAGCCTGTAAATAAATCCAATTGGACCACAGAAAATAAATTAAAGAGCGAGATCTTTATTTTAGATTATCAGCCAAAGCATGGAGAAATGGAGAAAGTGATTCTCGCAAAGCCTTTAACTTATATGAACAATTCAGGCATGGCTGTAGGGTTAATTGCTAAATATTACAAGGTTAAACCGATTGATATTTGGGTAGTTCATGATGAATTGGATTTGCCACTAGGGTTTTTAAAAATAAGATTTGGCGGGGGAACAGCGGGGCATCACGGGCTTGATTCAATTCTAGAAAAAATAAAAAATGATAAGTTTTGGAGATTTAGGATGGGGATAGGGTTAGCTAAGAATAAAGATGGAATGGATAAGCAGCACATAAATGGCCCAGAATATGTTCTTGATGGATTTCGTGGGGGAGAAGCATCTAAAGCGCGCACTATGATTAAAAAAGGCTCCAAAGCTCTTGTTACAGCCCTAGAAAAGGGTCTTGAATCCGCCCAAAACCAATTTAATACGAAATGAAGAAAATTGGCTCCATATTAGAGAAATATGATCCGAAGGTTGATAAGCATATTTCGCGTGAATTTCAATCATATGGAATGCATCTGGCAGAAGAGTTAGATGATTATAAGCACCGTGGCTTGTTTATTAAGTTGGCTAAGACTCATCCCCGTCCGCTTCTAGAAAAAGCTTTTACGTTTGCCGTTGACAGCAACGCAAAGAATAGAGGAGCTTTATTTATGTGGAAGCTAAAAGAACTAAAAGAAGCTGTTAAAAAATCTGCTGAGACTCCTAAGGTTTGATATTTTAAAATTAAATCCTCTACAATAATTTTAGTGGCAAAAAACAAAGGTCCCCAACATTTAAAACTTGATTATCTAATAATGCTTCTAGTGTCTCTTGCTTTAATTGGAGTTTCTTTTTATTTTCGTGATGAGCTTTCTCATTTTTCCTCACTTGGGTTGTTGGGAATTTTTTTAATAAATATCATAGGCTCAGCTACTCTTTTTCTTCCAGCTCCCGCTATTGCATCAGTTGTAGCCGGGGGATTTTTATATAATCCTCTTTCTGTAGCGATTATTGCAGCGCTAGGATCCGCAATAGGGGACATGGTAGGTTTTCTTTTAGGGCATTCTGGAAAAGAAATTTTTTTAAAGAAATCATCTTTTTGGTATAAGTTTTTTAAACAAACATTCCATCGGTTTGGAGCGTTATTTATAATCGTATTTTCTTTTATCCCAAATCCATTATTTGATGCTGTAGGAATTTTTGCAGGAATCTTTTCTTATTCACCAATTAAGTTTTTCATATATGTTTTGATAGGAAGATTTTTGAGAAATCTACTCCTTGCTTACGCTGGTTCATTTTTCTAGAATAACTTCGATGATTCATGTTTTTATTACGGGTTCTGTTCAGGGAGTAGGATTTAGGCAGTTTGTTAAATCAAGAGCAAATAAGCTAAATATCAAAGGTTGGGTAAAAAACTTACCTGACAGAAGAGTAGAGTCAATGTTCTTGGGAAGCGCGGAAAATCTTGAATTAATGATAGAAAACTGCAGAAAAGGTCCATTTTTAGCTCAGGTTAAAGAATTAGAAATTGAAGATTTGCCGGATCAAGAATTTGAATTTTTCGAAATAATTAAGTAGACCTTTTTGCAATATAAGAAGCAATAATTGTGGTTATAGGAACTGCCAATATTAATCCGATACTTCCTGCTACTGCTCTAACTATCTCCTCAGCAATCATATCTGTGTTTAGCATCACCCAAAGAGGAGTATTTGTAGGATTAAATACAAACATTACAAATAATCCGAGCGATGCTCCAGCATAAGCTAGGATAAGAGTATTAACTACCGAAGCTATATGTTCTCGGCCAATGTTGTAGCCCTTGGAAAATAGGTCAGTAATCGAGAGTTTTTTATCTAATTTGTGAAGTTCAAAGATCGCAGCAGATTGGGCTGTTGTGACATCATCCAGTACTCCTAAGGCTCCAATAATAATTCCTCCAAGGAGAAGTCCCTGCGAGTTTATTTGTAGGTTTCCGATCTGAAGAAAAACATTATTTTCGTCACCAAGTCCCGTAAGATGAAATCCTTTAACAAATAAAAAGCCTAGAATTCCAGTTATTGTTAATGAGATGAGAGTAGAGAGGACGGCGCTTGCAGTTCTCCTGCTTACTCCATGGGCCAGAAATATCGTGGTCAGCATAATTACAACACTCCCAATAACGCTTATTAGGAGGGGATCATGACCTTTTAGTATTTGCGGAACTATAAAACCTAGAAGAACAGCAAAGCTAATAATCATGCCCAAAATTGAACCCAAACCTTTAATTCCAGAGAAAAGTAAAATTATTGCAAAGAAGCCGATGATTACAAAATAAATATAATTTAGTCTGTATTTGTCCCATACAGAGTATGAAATGTTGCCTTGATTTGTGACTTTTAAGACTACAATTTTATCTCCTTTTTCTAAAGATTTTTGCTCAGCGGTTTTAATTGATCCGCTATTTTCCAAAGCAATAATTTCTCCCTTCTCAGGTCCTTCTGTAATTTTTACCTCTACAAATTGAAAGAAGTTTTTGTAATTCTGAATATCTCGAGTTCCACTTTTAATTATTTTTGTGACCTCTCCCTTGAAATATTCCTGTTTTGGAGGCACAAATTCGGGTGAGGGGGATTGAGCGGAGGCCTGGTTTATAAATACGAAATATAAAATAAATCCAAGTAAAAATACAAGTTTTTTCACAAGCTAATTATACCAGAAGACTTTTAATCTATTGACAAATGCGAATTAGTCGCATATACTTGTTGCAAGTAAGTTGCAATAACTTACAGTGTTGATCTTGAAATTCTACACTTTACACAACTAATAAACCTCGATGAGAGGTTTATTAGTAAATATATATGAAGCAACAAAAGCAATTATTACAAGAATCAGGTTTAAAAAGCACTGAAGCAAGAATCGCACTTCTAAATTTATTTGATAGGGAAAAGAACCCACTAGACGTTTTTTCTATTGCTGAAAGTCTTAAATCAAGCGGAGTAGAGATGGATCAAGCTACAGTTTATAGAGTTCTTGATGTTTTAACTCAAAAAGGTTTGATTTCACGCTTAGAATTTGGTGAAGGGAAGTATAGGTATGAATTGCCTAAAACACACCACCATCATTTAATTTGTCAAAATTGTGGAAAGATAGAGGATGTTGAGGGAAATTTTGTAGAAAAAATTGAAGAAGGAATAAAAACTAAAAATGGATTTTTGATTAAATCACATTCATTAGAATTTTTTGGAGTTTGTAAAAGATGTCAGGATTAGAATCAATTTTTATATCAGCGTTTGTAGGTAGTATAGGGGCTCTTGCGGGAGGAGTACTTCTTCTTCTGTGGAATAAATCACTTAAGAATATTTCTCATGTTCTTGTTTCTTTTGCTGCCGGCGCACTTCTAGGAAATGCGTTTTTTGAGCTTCTTCCTGAGGCAATTGAACATGCGGAAGAGGTAAAAGAGTTAAGCGGCGTTGAAATAAATGTCTTCTTATGGACTTTGGCTGGTATATTTTTCTTTTACTTATTAGATAGGGGAATTCATTGGTATTCACATCATCAGAATAAAAAAACGGGAAAGCATGGGACAGTAAATATTCCTTTGGTGATTTTTGGTGACAGCGTTCATAATTTTATTGATGGAGTTGCAATTGCAATTACTTTCTTAATAAATCCAGCATCAGGAATCGCTACGACATTTGCTGTGATCGCGCACGAACTCCCTCAGGAAATTGGTGATTTTGCAATCTTGCTTCATGAAGGGATGACTAAAAAGAAGGTGCTTTTTATAAATATTCTAAGCGCACTTCTAGCGGTTGTTGGAGCTGGTTTAGCTCTAATAATTGGAGAGTCTATTGAAGGAATTCTTCCTTATGCTCTGTCTATCACTGCAGGATTCTTTATTTACATCGCTTTAACAAACTTACTACCCGAGATTCATGGAGAAGAGAAAGAGGGCTATGCATTTAGAGAGACTATCTTCTTTATTCTTGGAGTTTCAGTTATTTGGTTAACTATTACTTATCTTCCACACGGACACTAATTTATTCTTCGAGGGCTCTTTCAATTTCTGCTTTAAATTCTTCGTAGGGAACTGCACCTGAGATTCTTATTCCATTAATGAATGTCGCTGGAGTTCCATCTACTCCTACTTCATTTCCTGCAGAAATATCTTCTTCTACTTTATCGGCAAATTTATTTGAAGTTACACATTCTAATAATTGTGTTCCATCGATTCCGACTGCTACGGCATATTCACTAAGTTTTGCATCAAGCGCTTCTCCTGTTAGAGTTTCCCAATCTGCCTGATATGTAAATAATTGATCGTGATATTCCCAGAATTTTCCCTGTTCATTTGCACATTCTGTAGCTTCAGCTGTTTTTTGAGCATTTGGGTGAATTGAAGTCAGAGGATAGTGGCGATATGCGAATTTAGCTTTTCCGGTATCTACATAATCTTTCTTTATTTGAGCAAGTGATTCATCAAAGAGTGTTTTACAGAATGGGCACTGAAAATCTGAAAATTCTATAATAGTTACTTTTGCATTTTTATTTCCTAGAACTGGAAGATGTCCTTCGCTAACGTCCACTGGTCCTGTAATTTCAACTGGTCCAGTATCATCTGTTGGCTGTACAGCTGCAGTTCCGCCGTTTCCTTCTAGATAAGAAACTTTAGTAATTAAGACTCCAATTAAAAAAGAAGCTACTAAAAGTAGAAATCCAAGTATATATACGATATTAATTTTTAAAATCTTAGAGAGTAGGGAGCTAATAGGATTTGATCTTTTTGTTTCTGAAGTTGTGGATTTCACGCGTCGTGGCATTTGTTCATTCTAATAAAGATTAGCTTAGTGTGTCAAGATGATTTTTAACTATTAAGATATCGTTGACATAAATAATAATCTTCTGTTATCCTTTATAAACCCTTATGGCAGATGTGACCTTTACAGATCAGAATTTTGAAGCAGATGTACTCAAATCCGAGTTGCCAGTTGTCGTAGATTTTTGGGCAGAATGGTGTACTCCATGTAAGATTACTACTCCCATCATTGAAGAGCTCGCAAAAGAATATGCTGGACGTGTGAAAATTGGAAAACTTAATGTAGATGAGAATCCTGATGCATCTGGAAATTATCACGTGATGAGTATCCCAACCGTCATGTTATTTAAAAACGGAAAGCCGGTTAATTCTGTAGTAGGCGCTCAGTCTAAGGAAAATTTTAAGAAAGCGATTGACGAAGTTCTAGCTTCTTAATCCTCTAATATGTTTGACGTAATAATAATTGGTTCAGGGCCAGCTGGTTTAACAGCTTCAATTTATACAACTCGCGCGAATCTAAAAACTCTTATCATTGCAGGTCCAAAGTGGGGAGGCCAGCTTCAGCTAACGACACTTGTAGAGAATTTTCCAGGTTTTCCGCAAGGAATTCAGGGGCCAGAGCTTATGACTGCGATGAGAAAGCAATCTGAGAAGTTTGGTACAGAAATTGTCGAAAAGGAATTTGTTTCCGGAGATTTTACGACTCCAGGTGGACCTTTTAAGATAAAAGCGGGAGAAGAGGAGTTTGAAGGAAAGACCGTAATTATCGCAACGGGAGCAGACACTAAGTGGTTAGGGGTTCCAGGAGAAATGGAAAAGATTGGACGAGGTGTTTCTACCTGTGCACCATGCGATGGACCTTTTTTCAGGAATAAAAATGTGATTGTAGTTGGAGGCGGAGACTCTGCTATGGAAGAAGCTTTAGTTTTAACAGAGTATGCTGCAAGTGTTACTTTAGTGCATAGGGGAGATAGCTTTAGAGCCAGTGAGATTATGCAAAAAAGAGTAAAAGAAAACCCCAAAATAAAAATAGTTTTAAATACCCAGATTAAGGAAATTTTGGGTGATCAGGTGGTAGAAAAGGTAAGCATGCTTAACAATAAAACAAATGAAGCTTCAGAAATGCCAATACATGGAGTATTTGTAGCGATTGGTCACATCCCAAATTCAAAAGTTTTTGAAGGAATTGACAGGGACGAACGCGGTTTTATAAAAGTCTCAGATCATTATAAGACAAACGTAGATGGTGTATTTGTGGCAGGAGATGTTCATGACGCTAAGTATAAGCAAGCAATTACGGCAGCGGGATACGGTGCCGCCGCAGCCTTAGAAGCAGAGTGGTGGCTAAGAGATAAAAATAGCAGTTGACTCGAATTACTTTGATATTGTATATTCCAAGTATGTTTAGAAAAACTACCTCAGGCATGTCATGTATGTGTAACCTCTTTACGGAGGCTGGTAGTTTTGTAATGTAAAATTAATTTATAAAGCCACTTTAAGCCTCCTCCGGGAGGTTTTTTTGTGGCTTGAAAGGGGGTGATTAATATGCCGATTATATTTATAAAAGGAGAACCAGTAGCAAGTTTAGCTGATGCAAATGGAGAGCACATGGATTCTCAAGGTAGGATCTGGAATCTGGATGTATCTGGTGTTAATCCAGCTACAAGAGAAAGAACAGTTGTAGTGAGTGGTGAGCTTTTAGCTGGGAAACCCGGGAGGACAACGGAAGCTGGAACTCGAAAATTTCATGTTTCAAATGAAGGTTTTTCAGCTCAGCCTTTACCACAGGGTGAAGGGTTTGTTTCCATTCATCTTTTTGAACCATTAGTTCATAAGGGAAGAGGAGAAGACGGAAGACCATCAAGGAGTGTGAATCCATATTGGAGAAGATAGTTTTATTGATCGAGTGGAGTTTTAGCGGGTTTGAAGAAAGTCCAAAAGAAAATGGCTGTGAAGATTAGTATTCCGCCCGCTATCCAGATTGGAGCGTCAGGGTGAAGTGAAGCAGCTATGTAGCCTGAAAGAATTGGAGGAATACTCATGGCTAGGGCTGCAACACTTGAGTTAATTCCTAGAACTTCTCCTTGGATTTCCGGGCTTGCACTCTTACTGATGAGAGCAGTTATATTGGCGAAGCTTATTCCATTTGAAATAGCCATAAGTGGAACTACTAGGAATAATTGCCATGATTCACGGGGAAGAAAGAATAAGAGAATTGAGATTCCGGTTCCTATTAGACCTGCCCTGATTAATTGTTTTTCTGAGAATCTAGCTGAAAGTTTTCTAACAATTACAGCCTGAGTAAATGCAACCCAAAGTCCGACGTAAGCAAAAAAGTCACCAATGTCACCTTGAGTGTAGGCAAATTTTGTAATTAAAAATACACTGAAGAAAGTGGTGAAGAATGTGAATCCTCCATTGAATAAAAACACTGTTCCAAAGAGTGTTCTTAGTTTTTTGTCTATCGCTGCGTGATAAATATTTAGAACTGACCTGCTCCAATTTATAACAAGCTTAGTGTTTTTAACTTTTAATGTTTCTGGGAAAAAGAAAAGAATTGAGATTACATTTACTAAAGAAAGAACCGCTGCAAACCAGAAGGGGGTAGTTGCTGAAAACCAGGAAACTACACTTGGATCTGATAATTTTCCTCCAAGATAAGGGCCAATTATAAAACCTAGTCCAAATGCAGCCCCAATTAATCCGAAGTTTTTCGCTCTATTTGCAGGAGTTGTTACGTCTGCAATTGCAGCTTGAGCAACAGAAATATTTCCTCCTGTAATTCCATCAAAAGCGCGAGATATAAATAGTAGAGGAATATTTTTAGTTAAAATTCCGATTGCAAATAATACATATGAAATAGATGTCCCAAAAAGAGAAATTGCGAGAACATTTTTTCTGCCAAACCTATCTGAAAGCTGTCCTAAGATCGGAGCAGCTAAGAATTGAAATATAGAAAAAGAAGCTGTCAGGAACCCTAAGAGAATATAGCCTTGGTTTAAGCTCCATCCATTTGGAAGCAAGAAATATTCAGATGCAGGATTTGCTAAAAGTTGAGGAATGACAGGAATTAAAATTCCAAAACCTAAAAGATCGACGAAAATTGTGAAGAAAATAACTGGTAAAGGATTTTTGGCGATGTGGTGTTTTAGCATGAGAATTTAGTATATCAGGAATATTTATGCGTTAACAATAGTTTTTGTGATTAATTTGACATATTTTATATATAGTTTTAAAATCTTTCGCGTATGGCAGGCTCACACGAAGGGCCTACTCCTCCGGGAGTAGGTGATCAAAGAGTTCCTTGGCAAATTCCGCAAGACTTTACTGATGCTCAGATACTAGAGCATCTTAAGGGTGTTCCAAGGCCTTTTTCTACAGATTTAGCCTTTATCCACCCAGATTTACTTGTGGTATCGGATGCGCTTTTACTTAGATTTGCAGGAGAAGATTTGATTTTAGAATTTAAAGAAATGAGGAGGATTGGAAGTCACACAGCTGCTATGAGAGTGGGAAGACCAAGAGATCAATTTATAATAGCTTCACATTTTGGAGATATTAGCTCGAGATTTTCTCGTCCCGTAATGGACAGAGGGGAATTTGTTACTGGGCGTTTTAATATGAGCGTACAGCCTGAAGCAGAGGCTGATGTTTTTATTGGAGAAAGTTATCGTTTAAGAGATCCTCATTTCGATACTGTTAGAGGGAGGGATTCATTAGTGATAGCTTTAGAATCCACGAGAAGAATTGAATCTGTCAGACGTTTACCTGAGCAGGTTCAAGATTATGATGCTTTTTTGGCAGAATTAGCGACTGAAAGGCAAACTCAGCCCCGTTAATCGTACTCTTGACACATTTGCTAGCCTTGTGGTAAGATCAATTTACAAGTTTAGCTGAGGCTAGATGAGAAATCGTAAAAGATATTTATGTTGAATTACTTACATATTGATGAACCCTGTTGCTAACAGGCGCGATTCTTTGGTAAACAACCTCTTTTAGTTTTCTTGTCTTTTCAGCTTCAATTTGTTTGATAATTTAAGTTTTTCGTAGTGGAATATTCTCTCAGAGGTATAAGGGCCTGAAGTTTAGCAGGTTGAACGCCTCATTTGCAATGAGGAGGTAGGGAGTTCGAGTCTCCTCAGGTCCACTTTTTGAAAAGTCTTGTTTTTTTAAACAAGCTTCCTAGTAAGAGGGAGCTTTTTTAAGAGAATAAGTATAAAGTGTTTGGTTCTTGGCTAGAGTTGGAAGTTCTCCACTAGCCAGAAACGAAACACTTTAAATGCGGCCTTTAGATTGAAGTTTGATTTTTATTAAACTCTGTCTAATTTCCAAATGATTTGGCTCTTTAACATGTGAAGAGAAGCGTCTTGTATATGGCTCCTTAACTGGAGTTGTTTACAAGACAAACTACATTCATTTATTTGAATGTGGTAAGCGTCTTTAACAATATTCGCAAGAATAAAGTAACAAGAAAAAAACTACTCATAATGCTGATAATGGATGCCTAGGAGATTTTGGCCGAGGAAGGACGCATATAGCGGCGATACTCGTCGGTGAGGTGCTATAAACCTTTGACCCGGCGGTGTCCGAATGGAGTAATCCCACCTTTATGGTGAGCCTTTCGTAAACAAATTGAATTTATTCAGTTAATAGCGAAAAGGCGGGGAACGGCGTGAACTGAAACATCTAAGTAGCGCCAGGAATATAAATCAAATGAGATTCCCTTAGTA
>CAYXTY010000017.1:0-13933 GCA_964468505.1 uncultured Gammaproteobacteria bacterium | reverse complement strand
GAACAAGAGCCATTTTTATTATTTTTTCTTCGTTATCTACTTTCTCCATCCTTGTCAATTAAATATTTTGCGGGCCAATATCTATTTGAGTAGGCGCTCCATGTAGAAAAATTATTGTCTTGAACGACCGGATAAGTTATCTCGTAATCAGAAATTGCTTTATTTAAATTATTTACATTTTTTTCAAATTCAAATTCCGGAGAGTGGACGCCAATTATTACAAGTCCTTTATCCCTATATTTCTCATTCCAATCTTTTAAATAAGGAAGGGTCCGAATACAATTTATGCAAGTATATGTCCAAAAATCTACTAGAACAACTTTTCCGCGAAGACTTGAGATTTGAAGAGGCTCTGAATTAATCCATTCTCCTCCGGGAATTATTTCAGGAGCAGGACCATAATTTCCCAGAGTTGTAGTTTGGCCGGTTGAATTTTTAGACCCATCCTGGAATATGTTATTTAATTGATCTTTTACTGCGGAGTTTTCTTCAATTTTAGTTAAACCTGTTCCGTAAGAAGGAAATTTATCTAAAATAAAAACTTGAAATTTTCTGTCTATATTAAAAAAGATTCCTATGGCAGTTAGAATCATGAGGACTCCAAACACTTTTTTAATTTTACCTGTGTTGGGTAAAAGCCATGGAATTTTTTGAAAAAGGCTTCGCCCCCCGATCATAATCGCAAGCATCGGAATTGCAGTTCCTAGGGCGTATGAAAGAGTGATAAAAAATGCTGCAAAATTAACAGAACTAGTGGCAGCCAATGTTATAACCGAAGCGATAATCGGTCCTACGCATGGAGTCCATACAAGGCCAAGACTTAGTCCGATAAATACTCCGCCATGAAAACCTTCATGATTTCCTTTGACCGCAAATTTTCCAGAAAGTCTAGAGAATAATCTTTCCATAAAAACCTGAAATTGAGGAAGGATAAGGCTTATTCCGAAAATTAGAATAATAATTATCGAAAGACTTCTTAGTGCGTCTGCTGAGATTCCCGTCGCCTTTACTAGAACCGAAAGGAATAGTGTAAATAATGTAAAGCTTAGTACGAATCCCACGACTATTCCCAAAGGCTTTCTTTTTGAGCCAAAGCTTCCAGATAAAACGATTGGAAGAATTGGCAGAATACACGGAGATAGAATAGTTATTATTCCAGCTAAGAAGGCAAAAGCAATTAGTATAATCATATTATTTTAATCTCTGATTTCGGATCTTTACAAAATCCAAAATCGCAAATTATTTAATATTTTGAAGTATTTCTTCAATCTGTCCACCATTCCATTTTGTTATTTCGTTTCCATTTTCATCGATTTGAACAAATGTATGTTGATAAGTAATATTATACTTTTTCGCTAGATCTTTTTCCGCCTCTTCTGTATCAGGGTCATTATAATTTACTCTAATAACCACTAAATCTTCTGGTATCTTGTTAACGTTTGATTTAATGTTTTCGTCCGTTGGTCTACATGTTGGGCACCAGGAAGCATAGAAGAATAGAACTCTTCTTTTGTCACTAGCATTCTCTAGGTTTGATTTTGAATACTCTATGTATTTTGAATCTGATGATTTATCCATCATGGAATCATCTTTCTCCATAGACTTATCGTCCATCATTTTTTCTTCTGATGAATTATTTTCCATCATTCCCTCCTCGGGTTTATTGTTTTGTGAGTTAAGAACAAATAATCCGCTTATGCCAGCGATTATTAATATTCCTAACCCTAGCACCATTAACATTTTTTGATTCATTGTTTTCACCTCCTTAACTTACAGTTTCTTTTGACTGTATATCCTTCCGATTATTTTGGCTAATAGCATTGCGATTAAAATATATACAAGCCATGGATCGAGATCATGATTCAATTCTTGAACTGCTATTGCTATTCCAAGCAAGGCAACTCCAGTTAAAAATGCTAGATGACCTGCTAGTAATTTATGATATTTCTCTCTTTCATCTCCAGATCTCTCTTTCCAGATAAAAGCTGAAAATATTCCCACAAAAAGCAGCAGTGAGACCACTAGCATACTTACGAATGGAGGAGGCATCAATATTCCAAATGGATTAAGACAGAAAAAGAGAATAAATAATAACGTTATTGAGAGGATAAGCTCTGATATAAAATAGTTATTTTTCATATTTAAATAGTTCTTCAACGGTTTTTTTAAAAAATTTAGCAATCTTTAATGCTAACAAAACAGACGGCGTATAATTCCCTTTCTCGATTGCAATAATTGTTTGCCTTGAAACGTTTAAAGCTTTCCCCAATTCTTCTTGGGTGATTTTTAGCTTTATTCTTTCTTCAAAAACATTATTTGATATCTTTTCATCCATAAACCTGCCTATATAAAGATAAATTATCTTTTAAATAATGTCAAGTAGACTTTACATTAATTTGAGTCGTGTAAAGAGTTAATTTGATTAATGATTATCTGTGAATTCTCTGCCTCATATGTTATAAGAAGCTTGTCTCCCGATTCAATAATTTGATTAAGAGCTTTTTGGTTTCTTTTTCCATTTAAGAAAAACTGCAGTGTTGAATTATCATTTGTACAAAAAGTTTGTTTTGTTCCAGTTATTAAACATCTTTCATCAACTGAGAAGGGCAATGTTGAGAAAAAATCTCTCCAGGTGACTCCATCTCTTTTCACAATTACAATATTTGGATTTGAGGGTTCTATGAAAACATCTTCTGATAAATTGTGATACATGGGAGAAGTAAAAATTCTAAATGTGCCATTAGTATAGATTGCGAAAGACGCTTTCTTCTCTGCGGGAGTAACAGTAGACGGTTTGTAATCTAAGGTATTGTCTCTTGTTTTACCGGAGTGAGATGAGATGAGTAGAAAAACAAGCCCAAGTAAAAATACTACTATTAGAAAAATGCCTATTTTCTTAAGCATAGTTTAATTGTAGCAGAAGTGTGATATTATGATTTTGCCTGCCGAATAGATGGCAAAAAAAAGAAAACAAATCAAAAGAATAAATAATTTTCTTTTTACTAAAGCTCTTCTTCCTGTTTTAATTACATTTTTCTTAAGACTTCTCGTGTTAGTCTCGCTTGTTGGTTTTTTTGGTGGAATTGTTAAAACTCTTTTAGGACTGCAACTGTTATTTGATCATAGCGTTGAAGAAGCTTTAAGAGAGCTTCTTTTAAATGTAATCACTCTCCTAGCAGTAGTAGAAGTTATTAGAACAGTGATGAGCTATCTAAGTGAAGGAAGAGTAAAGGTGACTTTTATAGTAGATACTGTATTAATAGTTATGCTTAATGAAATAATTTCTCTCTGGTTTAGGGGCCCAACTCTAACAAGTGTCACTGTTTTGGTCATTATGATAGCAACTTTAATTTTTGTAAGACTTTTGGCAATCCGCTTTTCTCCAGATGGAGACTAAATTCTAATATAAGAGCAAGTTAGATCCACTTGTTTAGAAAATTGATCTGTGTTTAAATTTGTAGAGTGAAAAACAGGATACATTACGGGCTACTTTATCTAGGATTATTATTAATCCTCATTCCAATATCAGTTTATATGCTGGCATCTTCTCAGGAGAGGAAGCCTCAAGATAAAAAAGTTCTTTCTGCAAGTGATTTCATGAAGCCTACCTTAGCCCCAGAGAAAACAAAAGAAAGTAAGCTTAAGGATATAACAGATCAATACATAAGTTCTAAGGAGGGTAATTATTCAGTTGTTGTTAAAAATTTAAAAACGGGCGAGGAGTATAGAAATAATCCTAATAAAAAATATGACAGCGCGAGTCTTTATAAGCTTTGGGTGATGGCGGTTGCATATCAAGATATTAAAGACGGAAAGCTTAAGGAAGATGATGTTTTAAGTGCTCCATTAATTAATCTTAACGATACTCTTTCAACCGCTACTCCTACGCCAACGCCTCCTGATTTTACTTCAGCCCCAGTAACAGGAGAACCAGAAAAGATAAGTATGACCGTAGGGGAGGCACTAGAGAAGATGATAACTGTTTCAGATAATTATGCTGCTGTTCTGCTATCTTCTAAGGTGGGAAGTAAAAAAATAGCAAATTTTATTAAAGATTTTGGGTTTACGAATTCCAATTACAAGCAACCACCTCAAACTTCAGCAGGTGATATCAGTTTATTTTTTGAAACTTTATATAGAGGCGAAATTATTGACTTAGAATATTCAGAAATGATGGCAGGTTTATTAAAAAGACAAACATTAAATGACAGAATTCCTAAATATCTAGATGGAGTAGAAGTTGCACATAAAACTGGCGAGCTTTTCGCTTCCAAGCACGACGGCGGAATTGTTTATTCACAAAAAGGCGACTATATAATAGTAGTATTGTCGGAAACGAAAGATTATAAAAAGGCTGCAGAAAATATAGCTAAATATTCAGAAGCAGTTTATAAATATTTTGAAGAGTCTTAATTCAATTTCCACTCTTCCAACAAACTCCTTGACTTAGCAGTCTATTTTCGTATATAAGAAATATATATTTATGGCAGGAAAAATTAAAAAGTCTCCAAAGTCTGTCAAATTGCCAAGTAAAAAAACTTCTGAAAAATATGCATTAATAAGCGTTTTTGATAAAAACGGAATTGTAGAATTTGCAAAATCTTTATCTGAGCTAAATTATAAAATAATTTCAACTGGTGGAACAGCAAAAGTATTAATAGACGCTGGAATAAAAATAATTCCTATCCAAGAAATAACAGGAAATCCAGAGAGTTTTGATGGAAGAATGAAAACTATTAGTTTTCAGATAGAAAGCGGAATTTTATTTGATAGAAAAAATTCAAAACATGTAAAGGAGGCAAAAAAATTAAAAATAAAATCAATTGATGTTGTAGTTTGTAATCTTTACCCGTTTGAAAAAACTGTTTCTGAACCAAAGGTAAGTCTAAAAGATGCCATAGAAAATATTGATGTTGGCGGACCGACAATGATTAGGGCTGCAGCCAAGAATAATAAAAATGTTTTAGTGATAACAGACCCATCAGATTATCAAAATATTTCTGATTTATTGATTCAAAAAAAGATTGATGAAAAAGTAAGACTTGGTCTTTCTGCAAAAGCATTTAGGCACTTATCTTTTTATGATTCACAAATTGCAAACTTCCTGGAGTTTGGGAAAACGGGATTTGTGAATGAAATTGCACTCCCCGGAAGAAAAATAATTGATCTTAGATATGGAGATAATCCTCATCAAAAAGCAGCAGTGTTTATAGAGCCAAATACTAACAGTCCTCTTTCCAGGCTTGAAAAAATTACAGGAAGAGATTTGTCAGCGACTAACTTTACGGATATTTCATCAGGACTTGAGTCCGTAAGGATTTTTAATGAGTCCGCAGCTGTAGTTATAAAGCACAACAGTCCATCTGGGGTCGCATTGGGAAATTCGATTTCTCAAGCACTAGAAAGGGCAGTTGCTGCTGATCCTGAATCTGCATTTGGAGGAGTTATAGTTCTCAATGAGCCAATTGATTTAAAGACTGCGAAAACTTTTGCTGGATTTAAAGAAGAGAATGGGGTTTTAATTGATATTATTGCTGCACCAAGTGTTAAAGACGAAGCGGTAGAATTTATTAAGCAAATCAGAAAAAGTACAGGAATTTATATTTTCGGAAAAATTCCCAAAAAAAGATCAAACAATAAGCACTTAAGATTTTTCGATGGAGGATTTGTTATGCAGGAATGGGATGATGATTTAAATTTTAAAAACTGGAAAATAGTTACTAAATCAAAACCAACTTCTTCTCAAATGAAGCAGATGAAAATTGCCTGGAGTTTTATTGGAAGAATTAGATCGAATACGATTTTAGTGATAGATAAAAATTTACCGATGACAAGGGGAATTGGATCTGGTCAAACATCACGAGTGAGAGCAACGAAAATTGCACTTGAGCAATCTGGAAAAAATGTTAAGGGTGGAGTTTTGGCGAGCGATAGTTTTTTTCCATTTGATGATAGCGTGAAGCTTGCTGTAAAAGCAGGAATTTCAGCAATAGTTCAGCAGGGAGGTTCTGTGAATGACCAAGCTTCAATTGATGAGGCAAATAAGGCGGGGATCCCTATGGTTTTTACAGGACAGCGAAAATTCTGGCACTAATTATTTAAGATATTTTTCGATGTATTCAAGGTGTTCCTCGTAAGTTACTGAGCAATGTATCTCTCTGTTTTTATCATGGAGATAAAATATGCAATCTGTTTCTTCAGGGTTTAGTACAGCATCAATTGCTTCCATGCCCGGATTAGAAATTGGAAATGGCGGAAGACCAGAATATTTATACGTGTTATAGGGGGAATCAATACTTCTGATATCAGATCCAGTTACAACTGACCACCATACGCCATCAGTCTTTCCTTTTGCATATTGGATTGTTGCGTCAATATCAAGTTTTTGATTATTATTAAGTCTATTCCACATTACACCCGCAATTAAAGGCATATCGCTTGGTCCTCCTGCTTCTCTTTGAATTAAAGATGCGATTTTAATTGCTGTAGTCCAGCGAATATTTTTCTCTGCAAAGTCATCGTAGTAATCAGAAAATTTATCATTAAAATTATTTATCATCCGCGCTGCAATTAATTGACCATTTTCTTTAACAGGAATTAGATACGTATCGGGAAAATAAACTCCTTCGGTGTATTCTTCTTTTTGGGTAGTGTATTCCGTATTCCATTTTTCTAATTCTTCGTCATCCCAATTTAATGTTTCTTTTAGTCTTTCTCCGATTTGTTCTTTTCGCATTCCAGGAAGAACAGTTACCCATTTTAAATCTGGTCCTTGAGAAAGTGCATCAGCTACTTCAAATGCATCCATATTTTTAGAAAGATAATATCCTCCTGATTCGATTTTTTTATTTCCTGTTAAGGTCATAGCAATTTCAAATGCGGTCATAGATTTTACGAAGCCTGCTTCTTCAAGTTTTAAACCAGCGACTGCTTTTTTTTCAGAATCTAGAGTAATGATTTCTGTTTTGGGGCTTTTCCTAGGTGCTGCAAAAGGATTTAGAAAAACAAATCCTGCGATTAAAAAAACAAATACAAAAATAAGAATTAAAACCATTTTCATGGAGACCTATTATACCAGTTATTTTCTTAGCTAAGAAATAAAATAACCTCTAGAGAAAAAGAAGGTAAGAATTGAAAGGAGAGTAATTGAAATTAAAAAATAAGCAAGTTTAAATTTTGCGCCAATAATTCCTATTAAAATATAAATTATAAAAGCTACAAGAATATATCTGGGTAAAGCGCTAAAGGTACCAGATGATGCGGGGATTAATGCTGCTAAAAAAGAAAAAAGAACATAAGAAAAACGAACCCTTTTTTTAAGCGCATAAATTATTGCTAGGGAAATAAATATAAAACTTCCAATCTCAAGAAGAGCTATCCACCATTCAAATTGAGCGGAGGAGGTGGTAAATAATATTTTTATATATCTATAGACTGTTTGGCCAAAGAAGATAAAGCTATCAACAGATCTATTATTTAGAAAATTTCCTTGGGCTTTTATAAAATATAAAAAACTACCTTCCTGAATCTGGTTATATAAAGAATATAAAATTAAACCAAAAGGCGCTGCCCAAATCCCGCTTTTTATAAAATTTTTTATTGACCAATCACGGCTCCTATAAAATTCGTAAATCAATATCGGAAAAATACAGATTCCTACAAGTCTTGTTAAGGTTAACAGGGATCCAAAAAAACTTGCCAGAAGCCACTGTTTTTTTCTGGCAAAATAAAATGAGGTAAAAAGAAGTAACAGGAAAAGACTTTCACTGTAAATAGATCCAAAGAAAAAGGAGGTTGGAAAAAATAATAAAGCTAGGATTGAAGTTTTCACTTGTTTGTCTGAATAGTCTAGTGAAAGGAGCTTATAAAAAATTAAAAGTGAAAGAAAAAAGGCTAAATTTGATATTAGGAATCCACTAAGTAAATATGCGCTGTCAAAGTTTTCTGTAGCCCCAAAAATGTTTGAGATCGGTTTGATTAATGTTGGATAAAGTGGGAAGAAACCATAGTTATTCGTATAGCCATTTGATGCAATTGTTATGTAATGGAGTCCGTCAAAATTTGCCCAAGGAGATAAGAGTAATTTGTCAGTAATATTTTTATCCTTAGAATTTCTTGCGTCAGTTATACTCGTGTATTCGTATCCAGGTCTATAATCTAATTTTTTTTCTCCGACAAAAACTGGAATAAAAAGTAATAGGCGCCAGATTATGAATGATAAAGCTAGAAATGCAAATGTTTTTCTCTGCATTAATTTAGTATAACAAAGCCTTTTTAAATTGCTATGCTATAATTCTGCAGTATGAAAAATGTAATTCCGGTTTGGAAACCTGTTGGTTGGACTCCTTTAAAAGCTGTTGTGGAGCATAAAAAGAAAGATTCAGAATTATCTAAATTAAAAATTTCTTATGCGGGTAGATTAGACCCTATGGCAGAAGGAATCCTAATTCTTCTGATTGGTAATGAAAATAAAAAAAGACATGAATATGAAGATTTAGAAAAAATGTATGAATCAGAAATTATTTTAGGAATTTCTACTGATTCATATGATGGTCTAGGGATTATTGAAAAAACTGTTCAAGAAAAAGTTGCAAAAAAAGAAATCGAAAAACAATTGGAAACATTCTCAGGAAAACAAAAACAAAAATACCCCCCCTATTCATCAAAAGCAGTAAAAGGAAAACCACTATACTGGTGGGCTAGGAATAAAAAACTAGACGAAATAGAAATTCCAGAAAGAGATATTGAGATTTATTCTATTAAACTTTTGAATTATGAAAATATTAGGGCGTCAGATTTAGTCAAAAATATTATTGAAAAAGTAAAATTAATTGAAGGAGATTTTAGGCAGGAGGAAGTTATTAGTAATTGGAAGAATTTTGAAAAGGAAAATAAAGATAATCAGTTTATAAAAATAAAAATTAAGGTATCTACTTCATCTGGAACTTATGTTAGAGGGATTGCTTCTGATTTGGGAGACAGATTGAGATCTAAGGCGTTTGCATTTTCTATCACGAGAACAAAAGTTGGAAAATTTGAAAAAGAAGATTGCGTTGATTATTTTTGATACGCTTTTCCGAGTAATTTGTAAGATTTAGATTTCATAGCCAGTATCGTAATAATAAGTCCAATTAATCCAGAAATAATAAATACCAATGCTATCCCTCGTCCTGCTCCTGTTCCAAACCAGCTTCCAATTAAATCAACTCCACTTCCTGTGGTCATAAATGGAATAAATAATAATTGAGCAATTGGACCTATCAGAAACGCTGTGAGGGGTGATCCTGCTTGTTCTATGCTTTGAGCAAATCCAAAAACTCTTCCCTGTCTTTCATCGGGAACAACTTTCTGAATAATTGTCTGCTCAGTGGCTTCTATAAAAGGAAATAGAATCATCCAGAGTAATGCGCCAATCGTAAGAAGAATTATCGAGGGTTGGATTGTAAAAAATATACACCCGATCCAGATAATTATATTTGCACGGAATAATGTTTTTAGTGGATTTTTTCCAAGACCAAATTTAGCTATTAATAATCCCCCAGCGATAAATCCAAAACTTAAGAATCCCCAAAGCGTTCCCCAGGTCTGAACGTTTACTAATGATAGTCCGTAAGCATCCATTAAAGCCATGAAGACGCCACCCAAAAGATTATTAAAAGTTGTAAATAGAATTAAAGGTAGAAGGCCTGGGATATTTCTAATAACCTTAAAAGTGCCTTTGAGATCTATTTTCTTGGGTTTCATTTCTCCGACATGAACTATAGTCTTTTCAGGAATTTTTATTAATAATAAGAGTCCAATTGCGATAATCGTTAGGATCACTGCAATTGCCATAACTGCAGTCATTCCACCGAATGCTAGGGTAAACCCACTTCCAACTGAAGTGATTGCAAATGAAATTCCCATCACGGTTCCAAATAGTCCATTTGCTTTATCTCTTATTTTTTCAGGAACAAGAACTGTAACAAGAGTTGGAATTGCGATTCCATAAATATTTCCAGACACAACACCTGCCATAAGTGTTAATGCAAATATCCAAAGAATTGGGCTTCCTATATATGTAAAAAGATTTTCTGGTGTAAGTGAGGAAATTAAGAAACCAATTGAGAAAAGTATTAGGGTTACGAAGCTTGAGAGAAGCATTACAAGTTTTTTCTTATAATGATCAACTAGTGACCCAAACCAAAAAGCTGAAATCGCTGTTGCTACTAAATAAATTCCTCCTACAAATCCAGTGGAAATTACAGATTTTGTCTCAAGATAGGCGAAAAAAGTTAGCGCAAACCAGACGAAATTATTCGTGGCGGTTACGATTAATGCTACTAAAAGTAGTTTGTAGAATATTTTCAATGTTTTATTATACAAAATTTATTGTTATTAACAGTCATTGAGGCTCTATCCGTTAATTGCTTATTCACATTTTTATTAAATCAATTACACAGAATTATCTAGTGTTCTATTTCAGCCATTCCATGTATTCTAATTATTCTATTAAATTTTCAATAAGTGGAGTGTAAGAATTATTTGATTAAATCTTTACTAATTAAGACTTGAAGTGAGGGATCTATTTTAATAATCATTTTTTTTAGGATATCTCCTGGGCCTACATCTATAAAATGTCTTACGCCATCCGAAGACAATCTCCTAATAGTATCTAGCCAAAGAACTCTTCCGGTTGGCTGATCGATTAGTTCTCGTCTTACCTGATCTGAATTAGCGGCATAATCTGCTGATAGGTTTATAACTAAGGGAATACTCAGGTCGCTGATGGGTTCATCTGCCATCGTGTGTTCCATTTCTTTGGTAACGGGTTTCATGAGAGAAGAGTGAGAAGCGACTGTGACCTTTAATTTTATAGATTTACCCCCTCTTTCCGCAGTAAGAGTATTTGCCAGAGTGACTGAATCATTTCTTCCTGAAATAACTATTTGATTCTGAGTATTAATATTTGCGACCTCTGCCCCAGCTTCCTCGCAAATTCTTTCAACTTCTGAAAGACTTAGTCCAAGGATTGCAGACATTCCGCCAGGATTTATCTTCCCAGCTGCCTCCATCATAAGACCTCTTGCTCGTACTAATCTAAGTGCTTGTTCAAAGCTTAATGCTTCGGCCGCAACCAATGCTGAGTATTCTCCTAAGCTATGACCCGCAACCACATCTGGCATTATGCCTTCTTCTCTCAAAATTCTAAGCGCAGCAATGCTTGCGGTAAGGATTGCGGGTTCAGTGAGGCTTGGATGAGCAAGCTTTTGTTCAGTTCCAGTTAAACTTGCTTTTTTAATACGCATCCTTAAGGTGTCATCTGCTTCTTCATAGGTTATTAAAGCAGACTTTGCTACATCAGGGTTTTCATGAAAAAGAAGATCTGCACCCATACCAGCTCTTTGGACTCCTTGACCCGGAAAAACGAAAGCTTGAAGTGATTCTTTTGGCATAAGCCGCCATTATAGCAGAGGTTAGATTTTTTGTCCGTCTACCCATGGACTTGAACTTATTGTTCTTGCATCAAAAACATCCCCGCGCTGTAATGGCGGGCGAGGATAATATACCGGAACTAGGGAAGCCATCATGGAATATGACCGAACCCTGGTGTCTATTAGATTTATTCCGGTATCAATTATATATCTTTGAGCTGATGGATCTGGGCTTCTTAAGACAGCGACTACTGTTCCTTCAACTTTTTTCCCAAGCAAGAAATCAGCAGCTCTTTTTATTGCTTCTTGTTTATTCATCCGGTGATTATAGCAAATTGTATATGCTATAATCATGGCCATGAAAAAGGGAGAGCTATCTGAATCAGTCAAGGTTAATGTTTGGATGTCATTTCGTTCAACTCTCGGAGTATGGGAAGCAGTGTGTCTTTCACTTTTAACAGCAGGCTCTGCTTTGGTTGCATCTGCTTACGGAATTATTTTAATTAACGCAGAAAAACTAGGTGACTTGGTTACATTCTTTCTCTGTTTCATTCTTTTATTAGCTTGTTTTTGTATAGAATTTATCGTTTTCATGTTTAATAATAGTGTGACTGTAGTAATTGAAGCTTCAGAAAAAATTGAAGATTCTTTGTTTGGAAAAGAAGAAAGTTATTTAAAAATTACTAGAAATTTATCTAAAAGCAGAAATAAGCTTTTACCATTTTTACAATTTAGAATTTACACAGTTTGGGGAGGAATGATCCTTTTTTCCGCATTAATAATAACTTCCTGGAGAGCTTGGATTTTATTTAATTAGTTACTTCTGCTCTGTCATTACGGAAATAATATTTCCTGCGGGATCTTTAAACCATGCGATTTCTTGTCCCCATTCTCTGGAAATTCCTTTTTCGTCAGTTTTAAATTCTTTATATTGTTCAAAAGTTATTCCCTTTGAGATTAATTCGTCCACAGTTTTTTCGACGTTTTCTACTGGAAAGTTAAGGGCTGTAAATGAAGCGGGTTTATGATCATCTTTCGGATAGATCATGATTTCTCCGCCACCAGGAAATTTAATATTTAAAATTCCCATGTCGTCGTATAGCTTAACTTCTAGTCCGAGAGTTTTTCCATAAAACTCTTTGGCTTTATTTAGATCATCAACTGAAAAACTTGAAAATGCATGTGAATTTATAAGCATATTTATTTAAAGTTTGTTTTCTTATATTCTTTCCCTATCTTATCATAGGTAATCCATTCGCCGATTTGTTTACCATCTTTAAAATTTCCCGAGCGCATTTTTGATCCGTCTTTTCTAAAAAACTCCCAATACCCTTGCATTATGTTTTTGATTATTTCCCCCTTTGCCCATAGGCTTCCGTCTTTATGGTATTTTGAAAATTTCATATTGAAATTATATCAAATTAAACTGCGTGGTCTACTTCCTCGGGAGTTATAGGGCGAGCCATGTGGATAAGACTAACTATCCCCCAAGCGATTAATGCATAAATTACTGCAGCAAAAATAGTAGACCATTCAATAACAGAGTTTCCTGAAACGGTGGATCTTATAATTCCTGCAAACGGAAGAACTAAAACATCTGAAATAGAATAAATAAGATTTACAAAACCAGAAAATGGATTCGCCCCAATTGCTTTAAATGTAACTCTAAGACCTAAGACTACTTCAATGACAGCTAATATATACCAAATGATTTGCCATGATCTAAAAATATTTTTCTTAGTGTTATAAACAGTTTGCGGATGTGTAGATTCCACCAATGGCTCATGAACTGTTTTAGTTTGTCTTACCGTAGAGGTTTCAGGGGAATCAATTACCTCTTCTTTCTCATCCACCACTTGAGTATGGATATCAGGATTAACAACAGTCTTAGTATTTCGTATGATCGTCGGATCCGTTTCATCTTCTTCAATAACCGTGCGCTTAATAGCCATAATTACAAAAATAATCATAACTGAATTGCTTGTGAAAGCAATTAGAGGCGTGTATGAATTGGGAAAGAGGAGGGAAGGTTACTTAAGATTTTCTTCTACTCGGAATTTTACTACTTTTTTAATTAGGTTAAATGGAATTTCTTCATCATATGAAAACTGAAGGGTTCCTTTACCTGTTTTATATTTTAATAATTCCTTTTCAAATTGATTAATTCCAGAAGGAGCAGGGAAAAAGCCGATGTGATTTTTAAAAGCTGCGAAATGAACTAAATTTCCATTTAGATAAAAAGTGGGCATTCCGTAAGAAATTTTTTCAATAGCATCTGGTGCTTCTTCTTTTATTGTTTTTCTTATTTTTTCAAGAATTACCTGAGTTTCATTAGGAAAAGTAGAAATATATTCATCAATCGACTTATATACTTTCATTATTTAATTTTCTTTAAAAAATATTTGACCTGCTCGTCAGGGATGCCAACTTCACTTAGTCTTTTTACAATTTCTTTTTCACCAATTTTATTTTTCTTCCACTTGCTAGTTGAAGCTTCTATGAATTCTCTAATTTCATGT
>CAYXTY010000016.1:9874-14506 GCA_964468505.1 uncultured Gammaproteobacteria bacterium | reverse complement strand
AATTCACTTTACAATCATTGACAATGGGCAGGACTCCTAAAACTTCACTTAATAATGGTCAAATGTCAGAAAAGTCTTCTAAGTTAGATGCAGTGCGTCTTGCGATGGAGCAAATCGAAAAGCAGTATGGTCGGGGCTCTATTATGCGCATGGGGGAAAGTGCAAACCAGAGATTTGATATACAGGTCATTCCTACAGGAATACTTCCAGTTGATATAGCCTTAGGTGTTGGAGGGCTGCCAAGAGGCAGAATCATAGAAATATATGGACCAGAAGCCTCTGGAAAAACTACACTTGCTCTCTCGCTTATCGCAGAAGCTCAAAAAGCAGGAGGAGTCGCGGCATTTGTTGATGCAGAACACGCACTAGATCCAATTTGGGCTCAAACTGTTGGGGTAAAGCTTGATGATTTATTAATTTCCCAGCCTGATACTGGAGAGCAGGCTCTAGAAATTGCAGAAAGTTTGATTCGCTCAGGTGGAATCGATGTTTTAGTAATTGATTCCGTAGCGGCACTTGTGCCTAGGGCAGAGATTGAAGGAGAAATGGGAGATTCAATGATGGGTCTTCATGCTCGTCTTATGTCTCAAGCTTTAAGAAAATTAACCGGTGCGATTTCTAAATCTAAAACTGTAGTTGTTTTTACTAACCAGCTTAGACAAAAAATCGGGGTAATGTTTGGAAATCCGGAGACTACTACTGGAGGTTTGGCTCTTAAATTTTATGCATCAGTTCGTCTGGATTCCCGTAAGATTGAAACATTAAAAGATGGGGACAGAGTTATTGGCTCTAGACATCGTGTAAAAATTGTAAAAAATAAAGTTTCTTCGCCTTTTAGAATTGCAGAATATGATGTGATGCAGGACGGAATTTCAAGAACAGGAGCATTAATAGATGTGGGACTAGAATTGGGAATTATTTCTAAGTCTGGGGCATTCTATAGGCATGGGGAAGAAATGCTAGGACAAGGAAAAGAAGCAGCTAAAGAATATCTTAAGGAAAATTCTGCGCTTGCGAATAAAATAACTGATCAAATTATGAAGAAAAATAAATCCGACGGAACCCCTGTAGAAGTCGGAGTTGAGGATAATAAAGATTCTGATAATGAAGAATCTTTAAATGGATAACTCCCAAGTTTTTGCCCGCTACTATAATTTAGTTCTAAGATATCTTTCTTATCGTCCCAGAAGTGAAAAAGAAGTTTTAGATTATCTTAAAAAGAAACAGGAAAAAGCCCCAAGCTTAAACGATACCGTAGTTAAGCAAATTTTTGAAAAGCTCCGGGAATATAAATTTATTAATGACTTTGAGTTTGCTAAGTTCTGGCTTGAGCAAAGAACTAAATTTAAAAAAAAACCAATTAGAGTAATTGAATATGAATTAAGTCAAAAAGGAATTAGCAGAGACATTGTTGAGGAAATCTTAATAGGGTTTGATGTTAAAGACTTGGATTTAGAGAATGCGAAAAAGCTTGCTTCAAAAAAATTAGATTTTTATAGAAATTTAGATCCTAAGAAGAGGCGCGAAAAAGTGACAGGATTTTTACTCAGGCGAGGTTTTAATTACGATATAGTTAAAAAAATCATGGACTAGTTTTGATTTTTAGGACGAATAGTAATATAATACGCTTAGACAAGAAGAAATTGTCAAAAGAGGATTATGAAAATTAATTTATACCTCAATTTGATGACAGTATAAGCTCCGCCCGATTGATTCGGGATTTCTTCGTGTTAAAACCTATGGCAGATCAAGACCTTATTGCATTAGAGAAAAAGTTAATCGAAAGACAAGAAAAACTCGAAAATGATCGAGAAGAATTAGAGCGCGAAAAAAAGGAACTCCAAAAAAAGAAAGATGAATATGTAGATAAACTCCAAAAAGTTTCAAGCCTAACCTCAGAAGAAGCAAAGAAGGAATTGCTTACTCAAATCGAAGAAAGAGAAGTACAGACTTTAGCAAAAATAATTAAAGAAAGAGAAGAGGAAGCAAAAAGAACAGCAGATAAAAAAGCCCAGGAAATAGTAGTTGAATCTATGCGTCATGGTGCAGTGAGCTACATTCCAGAATATACGGTTAGTATCGTTAGAATTCCTGACGAGGAAATAAAGGGAAGAATAATTGGAAAAGAAGGAAGAAATATTAGAGCATTTGAGCAAGCAACTGGAGTGGACGTAGATCTAGATGAAGAAGGAGTAATTAGGCTTTCATCTTTTGATCAAGTTCGTCGAGAAATTGCTCGTAGATCTTTAGAAAAACTCATCAAAGATACTAGAGTCCAGCCATTTAGAATTGAAGAAATAGTTGAGGAGACAAAAAAAGAAGTAGAAAAAGTAATGTTTGAAGAGGGAGAAAAACTTTCTCATGAAGTTGGAGTATTTAATCTTCCAGCAGAGCTGATTGGTGTTTTAGGAAGAGCAAAATTCAGAACTTCATACGGACAGAACTTAACGCTCCATTTGCTTGAGACTGCAAAAATTGGAACTCATATAGCCGAAGAGGTAGGAGCAGATGTGAATATCGTTAGAATTGCCTGTATGCTTCATGACATAGGAAAAGTAGTGCCGGGTGAGGGAAGTCACGTTAAGCTTGGAGTGGACCTTTTAAAGAAGTATAATATTCCTCAGCCAATTATTGACTGCGTCGCGCAACATCATGAGGATATTCCATTTTCATCAGTTGAGTCAGTGATAGTGCACGTTGCTGATCAAATATCAGGAGCTCGTCCTGGGGCCCGTTATGAAGATGTGGAAGAGTATGGAGTAAGACTTACTGAGATGGAAGATATCGCTAAAAAGTATGATGGAGTAGAAGATGCATATGCTTTTGAAGCAGGAAGAGAGCTCCGAGTAATTATTAATCCAGGAAAACTTAGTGATGCAGAAACTACTTTAATTGCTGATAAGATCAGAGAAGAAGTAAGTAGATCCCTAGCGATTCCAGGAGAAGTAAAAGTTACAGCAATTCGTGAATTCCGCGCAGTCTCCGGAAATGAGTAAATTTCATCCCTCTTGACAGCATCTTCGTTTGCACTGTATTGTTAGTCTAATCAGTTGTTTTTAAAAATATTTTCAACAATAAGGGAGGTGATTATCTTTGACTAAAAAAGACTTAATAGTAGTAGTTGCAAAAAAAGCGAATCTTACAAATAAAGCTGCGGGAGATTCAGTAACTGCGATGTTAAATGGAATTAGAGATTCCCTAAAAAGAGGAGAAAAAGTGGTAATCACCGGTTTTGGCACGTTTAGTATAAGAAATAGATCTGAGCGCCCTGGGCGAAATCCTAAAACAGGAGAAAAAATTACACTTCCAGCTCGTCGTGCGCCAGGTTTTACACCTGGAAAAACTCTTAAAAAAGCGGTTAAATAAATGCCGGGAAGGTAGTAAGCCAGATTCTGTTTTATTCTGCAATCTTTCTCATTGTGATGTTTGGTCACATTGGTCGCTTTAGGCGACTGCCCCATTTTCGATGCTCGCCTTAAAAAAGCTCAAACGCATCAGTCATGGGTTGCAGCAGGTAGGATTGCCCGTTTCATAACTACTCGTCTCTGTTGCTCTCAAGTCTTGTTAATTCAAAACCTGTATCAAATTCCGTTTAGTAGTCTAAGAATTTGATCACCAGCTATTGCTAGCCGGAGCTTATGCTCCATCCCTGTTTTAAGATCTGTCTGGACTTTCCTCTCCTTGCGGAGTAGCAGATCTTCTTCCCGGCACATGAATTATACCATATCAGCTTATAGTATTGCAAAGCATTTTATATTCACAATTAACACAAAGTATGCTCTTAGAGCATTTAAATTCGCTTTTCTCAATTTCATGAATCTTTTCTAATAAGTCATCCTCAAGTTTTTCTAAATCTTTTGAATTAAAATTCATAGATTTTTTAGTGTTACCGTCCAGGAAATGTAGAGTGAGAGTTATGTCTTCTGCGTTTTTATTTAAGACATCATCCTTGATTCTGCTTGCTCCAAGAGCATATATTGCAAGCTGAAGTTTATGTGCGTCCGAAGCCTTTGGATTATCTCCGCCGGTTTTATAATCGATTATTTCTATGCCATTTCCTTTTGGATCAATTCTGTCAATTTTTCCAAAAACTTTAACACCATTTTTTAAAGTAAAATTAAATGGATATTCAAGTCTTAGTGGAGTTACATGATCTTTTATTTCTGTTTTATAAAAATCACTTAGACTTTTTTTCGCAAAAGTAAATCTTTCTTCTTCATGTTTTTTATTTAAATATCCCTCACTGTCCCATTCTTCTGTTAGAATTTTCTGAAGAACATTTTCTTTTGGAAATTCATTTGTTTCTTGGACTATTTTATAAAAATTCTGAAGAGTTTTATGAACTGTAATTCCATAGCTTTGTGCTGATGTCGCGGGAGTAGGAATATTAAAAATTACTCTCGCTTTATAATGGAGTGGGCAAATATCAAACATTTGAAGATTTGAGAATGTTATGTAGCTTACTTTAAAATCATTTTTTGGTTCAATTATTTCTTCTTTATCCTCATATGAAGAAAGAACTTCAGTAAGTGACAATTGTTTTACGCTTTTTTTCGCTTCTCCATTTTTTTCAATTTCAGGGAGTGCCTCGAAAATAAACTGAGAAATTTTCTTTGCTCTTTTTCCAGTTCC
>CAYXTY010000016.1:1575-9774 GCA_964468505.1 uncultured Gammaproteobacteria bacterium | reverse complement strand
TTCTTTCTGTTTCAAAATTTTTAACTCTATCAAAAAATTTTGCAATGTTTTGAACTTTTCTTTCATCCTTTACAGAATCTGTATCATTAAGAGTTTGATAAAGCCCTGAGTCTATTAAAAAGTCATAAAGAATTTGACCTGCTTGTTCTTTTTTGCTCTTTTCTAAATGAGAAACTGCCATCTTTCTAAAATTAGCTAATTTCTCTCTAGTTTCATCTTTCAGAAAACTTTGATCAATAATTTCTAGTGTTTCAAAAAGTGTTAAATTTTTCTTTTTTGCAAAATTTAATAAATAATTTAACTCAACATATGGAATTTTAAAAATATCCATTGATAAAACTCTAAATAGTGAAATTGAATCAGAAAGATTTGTTAGAAAAATAAGATATGCAATTAAATCTTTTATTTCTTCTTGCTGAAATAAATATCCAGGACCCAAAAATTGATAAGGGATCTTGTGTCTTCCTAAAGCTGAGGTAATAAGTTGTGCGTGGTTATTTGCTCTAACTAAAATTGCAATATCTTTATATTCATATTTTTTCGTTAGCTCTGTTATTTTTTTTGCAATTTCATCGGCTTCGTCTTCTGATCTTTGTTCATAGATAAGTTCTATTTTTTGATCTTTAATACTAGACTGAGAAATTAATTTTTTATCTATGCTTTCTACAATTTCTAGTCTATTTGGATTATTTTTTTGAATTAGTCCATAGCTTGAATCAAGAATTGTTTGTGTGGACCTGTAATTTTTTATAAGAGTTATTATCTGCGCATTCGGAAAGCTCTTTTTAAATTGCAAAACGTTTGATACAGCAGCCCCTCTAAATCTATATATTGACTGATCATCATCTGCAACAACAGTTATGTTTTTGTCGTCCCCTGCTAAAAGAATTGCCAATTCATTTTGTGCATAGTTAGTGTCCTGAAATTCATCTACCATTATAAATTTAAATTGGTCTTGATATCTTTTTAAAACATTATTTCTTTCTCTAAACAATTTAAGAGAATTTGAAATAAGATCTGAAAAATCCATAAAAGAATTTTTCACTTTTAAGTCTTCATAATTTTTATATGCATTTGCAAGTTCTAAGTATTGATTTTTTTCATCCAAGTTTTTATTTGAATTTGCCCATTTAATATAATCAGCGGGAGTTATATCCTCATCTTTAAGTCTTGAAAAATGTGTTAATAATCCATCAAGAAATTTTGTTGGATTTCCCAGGGGACGAAATAGTTCTAATCCTAAATCAAAAATATTTTTCTGCATAAGAAGAATTGCTTCCGATTCAGAAATTAATTTGTAGTTTGGGTCAAGTCCGATGTGATGTGCTTCATCTCTAAGTATTCGATCGCAGAAAGAATGAAAAGTATTAATCCAAAGATTTGTATAACCGTATGGTAAAAGCTTGTCTACTCTCTCCTGCATCTCATAAGCAGCTTTTTCAGTAAAAGTTAATGCAAGAATTGAAGAAGGAAGGATTTTTTCATTTGTAATAAGATGTTTAATTCGCTCAGTTACAACTGTCGTTTTTCCAGTACCAGCCCCGGCAATTATAAGAAGAGGTCCTATGCCATGTTTTATAGCGTCAAGTTGTTCTTTGTTGAGTTTTTTGTCTGCCATTTGAGCTTTCGAAGTGTTATTAACTCTAGCATAACTTACTGGTATAATCAACGTAAATTAAGATGAATAAGGCGCAAAAATTTGAATTAGAGTTTATTAAAAAAGAACTAGTTTCAAATGACGCATATTCATTTTATTTCAATAGAATAGGACTTAGATTTAACTTTTCACCTGGTCAATATTTAAAACTTTTTTTAGATATAGAAAGTCCCGATGAAAGGGGGTCATCAAGATATTTTACGATTTCCTCAAGTCCAACTGACAAGGATTTTTTAACTATCACTACTAGGGTTTTAAAAAGCTCGTTTAAATTAAAACTAAATAGTTTAAATCCAGGAGACAAGGTTAGAGCGTTTGGTCCAATTGGATATTTCGATTTCGATACAAAAGATAATAGAGAGCAAGTTTTTTTAGCTGGAGGAATCGGAATGACTCCCGCGCATTCTATCTTAAGACTTGTTGACGCTAAAAAAGAAAAAACAAAAATACTTTTAATTGTTTCTTTTACAAAGTTTTCAGAAATTAATTTTTATGAAGATTTAAAAGAAATTGAAACTAGAAATAAAAATATAAAAATAATTTATACATTAACAAATGAAGATAAAAAAAATGAAGGATTTGAAAAAGGACATATTAATGAAAGTTTAATAAAGAAATATTCCAAAGATTTTAAGAATACAAAATATTTTATTGTAGGATCTGAATCATTCGAATATTCAATGGTTAATTTATTAACGAAGATGAAAATCAAAGAGGAGAATATGTTTAAGGAAAATTTTCCTGGATATTAATCAGTTAATTTTTTCTCGACCTCGAAATCTAATTGTCTTGTTGTCTCAAGTTTTTTCCCAATTTTTTGAAAGGATGAAATTACGTTATTAAATTGAGTAGAGGAATTTCCAATATGTCTTCCTAAAACTCCTAGGTTTTCATCTACCTTTTCATAATCAACTTTAAGTGCTCTTAGCATTGCAAAAACTTCCCTGCTTTTTGATTCAATTTTCTTTCCCTCAAAAGAAAGTAAAATTACCTGAAGATGCGCGTATAGAGTCGTAGGAGAAACTGCGTAAACTCGCATTCTTCTTGCATAATCTAAAAGGCTTGCGTCGTTTGCGATTTCATAATATACGGGCTCACTTGGAATATACATTAAACAAAAATCCATAGTTCCTTCTTCAGGTAAAATATATTTTTTAGAAATTGAGTCAATATGTTTTTTAACATCTCTAATGAACTCCTTTTTATATGAATCTTTCTCCGTAGCGTTTTCTGCCTTTGTCATTTTCTGAAAATTTTCCATTGGGAATTTAGAATCAATTGGTAGAATTCCTGCATCTGTTTTTATGGCGGCATCTACTTTTTCTCCGCTTCTAAATTGATACTGAAGATTAAAGCTATTTTTTGGAAATGTCTGAGAAATTAAATCTTTTAAAACTTCTTCTCCAATATTTCCTCTAAGCTTTGGGCTTTTTAAAAATTCCTGGAGTTCTTTCATTGAGCGTCCGATTTCCGACATTTGTCCTACCTCCCGACTCACGTCTCTAATTACTTCGGCGGCTTTTGTTAGTCTATCGTTAATTTGTTTATTATTTTCCTGAAGGGTCTGTGTCATTTCTAGGGAAGTATTTCTCATCGATTGATTTAGAGTTTTGTTTGTTTCATCAATTGAAACCTGCATGCTCTTGAGCCATTCAGTTAAAGTCTTGTCAGAAGTTGGAGTTTGATTTTTCCTGGATAAAAGATAGTAGAGGATTGAAAAACCTGAAATGATTGCGACCAGAATTATGAGCAGTTCTTGGGACATAGGTGATATTTTACCACTAAAAGTAAAGAGATGGGTCTGCATTTACTTTTTGCCAATTTGTCTGCTTACCTGTAAAAAAAGCAGCTGAGGCTATCATGGCCCCGTTATCAGTGCATAGATTTCTCGGAGGAACAAAAAGTTTGATTAGGGATTGGTCTTTATTTATTGAAGACTGAAGCCTGTCGCGAAGTTTTTGGTTTGCAGCAACGCCACCACCTACCAGGATTGATCTAACTTTATATTTCTTAGCAGCCTTCATGGTTTTAGATACTAAAACGGAAACAATTGCTTCTTCAAGAGATGCGCAAAGATCATTTAATTTTTGCTTATCAGATTCACTAAATGCTTTATCTTTAGTAATTTGTTCCCAGCTAATTTGAGCATTGCTAGTTCTAAGAATAGGGAAGTGTAGTTGTGTTTCTCTTAGAAAAGCTGCTTTAAGTCCTGAAAAAGAAAATTCAAAATCACGACTTCCAATCATAGGTCTTGGAAATTGAAATGTCTTCGGATTTCCTTTTATTGCAAGTTCTGCGATCTTTGGTCCTCCCGGATAAGGAAAACCAAGAAGACGTGCGCATTTATCGAAACATTCTCCAGCTGCATCATCCCTAGTTCCTCCAAGCCATTTAATGTCTCCATGTTTTTTTAATAGAACTAGGTCTGTGTGACCACCAGATACGATTAAGGAGAGAGCGGGAAATTCTATATCGTCTTGGTTTGTGTCAATGAAGTTTGCATAGATATGGCCAATTAAATGATTTGTTGGAATTAATGGAATATCGTTTGCATAGGAAATTGCTTTTACGCTTTCAACACCAATCAAAAGAGATCCGATGAGTCCTGGTCCATAGGTTACTGCAATTTTATCTATTTCGTTTAGTTTTACATCAGCGTCCGCAAGCGCCTTTTTAATAACCGGAATAATAAATTTTACTTGTTCGCGAGCTGCAGTTTCAGGAATTATGCCACCCGTTTCAGAGTGCATAGGAAGAGATGAGGAAATAACGTTTGATAATAGAGTAACCTTTTTAGATTTTTTTGTGGCCTTTATGATTGCTGCGCTTGTTTCATCACAGCTGGTTTCGATGCCTAAAATGAGCATATTTTAGAGGGAGCCAGTTTTAATTATTGTGCCTTTTCTAATGTTATATTTTTTCGCAAGCCCTGCGTTAATTTCTAAAACTTTATCGGATTCTGAATCTGGCTGGTATATTTCAAGATTTGCCTCACTTGTTCCAGGCTTTGCATTTTCAATTACTGTTGTAACTTTATCTCCATTTATATAGATAATATCAATTGGATAATCCATATTTTTCATCCAGAATGAATAAAAGTCTGGTTTATCAAATACGAAAAGCATTCCCTGGTTTTCTGAGAGTTTTTCAGTGTTTGAGAGACCAGTCTGTCTTTCTTTTTCAGTTTTTGCGATGCTTACATTAAATGTTTTATCGTTAACTGTTACCTGTGTAGCTTTTTTACTCATAACAAAAGTTATAATTAAAAGCCCTATAAATAGGACAACTGCCGCTCCGATTAAAAGTCTTATGTTTTCTTTTATAAATCCAAATAAATTCATATTAACCTCTTATTTCGTTTATTAGAGCTGTTGTAGATCTATTATCTATTTTTTTAATAACTACTTTAAGCTCTGATCCAATTGATTCGCATTGTTTTTGTCTCTTATTTGTCTGCGAATCGCCTTCTGTTATAGCTATAACTTCAGGCCTAATTTGAATCATTATTCTATCATATTCTTCATCAGTTGTCACGCCTACAAGTGGAATTATATAATCAACATCGCTAATTGCAGAAACTACTATCTGTCTATTTTTTTGAGAATTTATAGGTCGCCCATTGCCTTTTCTTTTCTTAATGCTCTCGTCGCTTTCTAGGAGTAGGATTAATGCGTCACCTTCTCTTTTTGCAGCTTCTAGAAATAAAATATGTCCTGGATGGATAATGTCAAAGCATCCGCCAACTAAAACAATTTTTTTATTTTCCTCTTTTAATCTGAGGACAGTTTCAGAAATATCACTAAGTTCTATAATTTTTCCCGCCATTATTCTTTAGTTCCTCTTAGATATACTGCTTGCCAAGGTCTGTAGTTAGAGTTAAAAGTATCGCTTGATATCACCTTTCCATTTTTTGTTACAGTTCTTGTAAATGTGGTTCTTGCTCCTGCTGCAGCAAAATCAACCTGTTTGACAGTCCCTTTTGGAAGATTTGGATCGTCTTCATACTTTGGTTCAGGTGCCGGTGATTGGGAGAGAATCACAGGAGTAGAAATTTCTGAAATCCTTCCGTCATTTGTGCCATAAAGCATAAACGTTAGTCGCTGCTCAGCGTTATCAATTACTGTCTGAACAAGTATATGATGACCAGTATCATTTTTAAACTTCAAGTCAATATTTGGTGTATAAATTGCAGCATCAATTCCAGGCGCCGAATCTTGTTCATAATAACTTACCCTATATGCGTGCTGATTTCTTTCAGTAATTGGAACACCCGCACTTAAAAGCGCTCTAAAGAATGTGGTAGAGACCTGGCATACTCCTCCTCCATCTCCGAGAACAGTTCTTCCATTTTGAATAACGTAAGCCTGTTTGTATCCAGTAAGTGAAGAAACATCGCCAATGGTATTGTTAAAAGAGAAGACTTCGCCAGGTGGAATTAAAACCCCATTAAGGCGAGTTGCAGCAAGATTTAAATTATAAATTCTATTTTCAATAGAGCCTTTAAAGGTAGAAGTTCCGCTTCCAATGAGTTCTCTAATTCCCATTTCATTTACTTTGTCAGTTGTAAGATTAGGTTTTAATATTTTTACGGGAATTGGAATAGCAACTACTTTCTGAGAACTATAGCTTGAGATCATTTTTGATTTTGAAATAATTAGTTTATCTAATTCCTCTTTATTAACTTCCTGCCCGTCGCTCGAGGGTTTAAATTCCGTAACTCTTCCATTCTCAAAATTAAAAACAGCCTCTACTGGTTTCTCATTAATCTCCTCAATTAGCGGATTTAATTTAGCGTAAAGTTTATCGTTAGAAAATTTATATGAGGAGGAAAGGTCAACGCCCACAGTGTAAGCTTGAAAAATAAGACTTAAATTTGTAATTGGATCTTTAGATCTTCCGATTGTTAAAGCTTGTGCTGTTAAAAGATTTTCATCATATCCAAATTCAATTTCTTGTGCTGAAACAGTAGCTGATTTATCTTTATAGCTAAATACGAAAGAAGCGTCTTTTGCCTCATTATTTTTCTGAATGAAATAATTTTTTACATCACTTTCTTTTTTATTACTAAAATTTACTCCATCTATTCTAATTCCCGGATAAATCTTATCTTTATAGTAATGCTGAAAAGCAATATACGAAAAACTAGAAATTAAAAATAGCGCTATTACTGCTCCAGCCGAAAACCAAAAAGTAATTCTGCTTGCTCTTTTGATATGTTTTTTTTCTATTTTTTTGATCTTTATTAAAGAAGATTTCATTGTGTGAAGGGTCCTGATATTATACTATATATCTATGCCAGAAGGAACGATTTATCAGGAAGGAGTGCCTGCTACCCAAAACATTCCAGAATCTCCCCAAGCAGCTCAGGTTACTTATGTAAATCCAGATAATTCTAAAAAAGAAGAAAAGCCATCGGGATCTCACCCGAAAAAAATTATAAAGATTGGTATTTTTATCTTCATAATATTGACAATAATTTTTGTTGTTTTGTCTTTAGTTTTACCCCGGCTGAGTTCTAAAGAAAAAAATGTAACATTAATTTATTGGGGTGTTAAGGAAGAAGCTGCAATTCTTGAGCCAATTATTAAAGACTTCGAGACCCAAAATCCAAATATAAATATTGAATATTCCAGGCATGATGTTAATGATTATCGCGAGAAACTTTCAACAAGAATAAAGTCTGGAAATGGACCTGATATTTTTAAATATCATAATACTTGGTATCCAATGATTAGGGAGGATTTATTACCATTTCCCAAAGAAACAATTGATAGAAATAAATTTAATGAAATCTTTTATGATGTCGCTCAGAAAGACTTAATAAAAAATGGAGCAATTTATGGAATTCCCACAGAGACAGACACATTAGCTCTTTATGTAAATACCTCTTTGTTTTCTGAAGCAAGCGCAACGCCTCCGGCAACTTGGCAGGATTTTATAGATGCTTCTGAAAAACTTACGAAAAGAGATGAATCAGGAAGAATTACAGTATCAGGAGCTGCAATCGGAACATATGATAACGTAAATCATGCACCAGATATTATCTCACTTCTATTTGCTCAGAATGGAGTAGATTTTAACAATATTTCTGAGTTTTCTGAGAAAATATCAGACGCTTTAGAATTCTATACAACTTTCGCATTAACTGAAAATGCTGTTTGGAATTCAACATTAGATCCGTCTCTTAGCGCATTTTCCCAGGGAAAGCTTGCGATGTATTTTGGATATTATTGGGACTATTTTGAAATAAAAGCTCAAAATCCTAATATGGAATTTAAAGTTTATCCAGTGCCTCAGCTCCTCGCAGATAGCCGAAAAAATATCACTAGTTATTGGGCAGATGGGGTATCCTCTCAAAGTAAAAATCAAAAAGAAGCACTTAAGTTTATTCAGTTTTTAGCAAGCGAGGAAGCGCAAGGTAAAATTTATCAGGAGCAGCTTAAAGTAAGAGGTCTTGGTCAGCCAAATGGAATTAAGGGCTTAGCGAGTGAGCTTCAAGATACTGAAAGTTTTATTTTTGCTGATCAATCAAGAACAGCGGA
>CAYXTY010000016.1:0-1565 GCA_964468505.1 uncultured Gammaproteobacteria bacterium | reverse complement strand
TAAATGATAATTCAAACATAATTTTAAGAGATGTGGTGAATGGAATTTTAGATAACTCTAATTCTGAATCTGCTTCAGATAAATTAATCGAAGGCTACCTTCAAGTTCTCTCGAGTTTTGCTCCCCAACCCACAGTTAGAGAATAATATTGATTTACGTTTCCTAGAACTCTAGGACATTGACAAAGGTTCTAATTTGATTTATCATCTTCCAGAACTTATTTCCCCCAATAGCTAGTTTGGAGCTAATTTGGAGGGATTTTTATTATGGATACTAAAAAAATTTACTTAACAAAAGAAGGCCTTGAAGAGTTAAAAAGAGAACTTGAAGAACTCGTTAAGGTTAAAAGACCAGAGGTTTTGAATAGGGTTTCCCAAGCCAGAAATATGGGAGATCTTTCAGAAAATGCAGAATATACTGTAGCGCGAGAAGAATTGTCATTTATTGATGGAAGAATTGAAGAGCTTGAAGAGCTTTTAAAGCAAGTTGTGATTATTAGTAATAATCACTCAAGTACTATAAAATTAGGATCTACCGTGAAAGTAAATACAGAGTCAGGAAAAGAGACCTTTACAGTTGTTGGAGAATGGGAAGCTGATCCTAAGGAGAGTAAAATTTCCCATGAATCTCCTTTGGGAAAAGCTCTAATTGGTAAAAAAGTTGGCGAAAAAGTAGAGGTAGAAGCCCCAGCTGGAAAAATTATTTACACTATAGAAGCAATTAATTAAATTTATGGCGAATGATCTGATGCTTGCAGTTCTTAAAGAAAACAAAGCGCCAGGTGTTTCTATAAAACAGATCCCAATCCCCAAGCCCCTAGACGGAGAGCTTCTTGTAAAAGTAAAAGCAGCATCAATTTGCGGAACTGATATCTCCATTTATGATTGGACACCGTGGGCAGAAGGACATATAGCTCCTCCAATTGTAGTTGGACATGAAGTAGTTGGAGAAGTTGTTGAAATTAATGGTGAAAATCCAAAAAATATAAAAATTGGCGACTTGGTTTCTTCAGAAACTCATATTTATTGCGGAAAATGTTATCAATGTGAAATTGGTAATAAGCATATTTGCGAAAATATGGAGCTTTTTGGAATTGGAAGAAATGGTGGATTTGCAGAGTATGCAACTATTCCAATTAGAACGTCCTGGAAAAATGATCCTCGAATTCCAGTTGAGGCAATGAGTTCACAGGAACCACTTGGAAATGCTGTGCACGTTGCTAAGAAAGCTGAAGTAGAGGGAAAAGTGATCCTTGTTACTGGATTAGGTCCGACAGGGCTTTGTGCTGTAGCAGCAGCAAAAGAATTTGGAGCAAAAAAAGTAATAGCTCTAAATCGCGGTGAATACAGAAGAAAACTCGCAGAAAAAATGGGAGCAGATGAGATTTATGATAGGCTTCCTGAAAAATATTTAAATAAAGTTGACGCAGTTTTGGAGATGTCAGGAAATCCAGATGCAATTCAAACTGCGCTTGATGCAGTTAGAATTGCCGGAGTAATAATAATTTTTGGAATTCCAAAAGCGCCAGTTCCAATCGATTTTGGAAAATATTTTATAAATAATAA
>CAYXTY010000015.1:0-14628 GCA_964468505.1 uncultured Gammaproteobacteria bacterium | reverse complement strand
AAGCATCCACCTAGTAAATCCTGTTGAATCAGTTCTTACATTTCCCAGTGCTGTTTTAATCTTTAAGCAACCTTTGGCATCTGAGTAAGAAGTTCCATTCTTAGCACAAGGGAGAGATAGGGGGTCGTTTTCTTGGAGTGTTTGCCCGCTAGTACAAGCGGTTTCGCAGCTTGTGTTAGTCATGCAAGTGGAGTCATCATCTGTACAGTCTGGGGCAAGAGAGCAGGTTTTAGTTGAGCTATTGCACCTAAATTTTTTTTCAGTAATAGGCGCTGTCCTTGCGGCTTCGCAGGCTTCGGGAGTGCTATATTGGCAATTTCTGTTATCGTTGCGACTGATGCAGTTCTTAGTAAGGGGATCAAGGTAGTAACACCCGTTAATTGGTTCTTCTGGTTCCTTGCAGCTTCCTACCCAGCCGTTCCCTCCTGCGCCTTCACATTGTTGTAGATTTGAGGGTCCAATTGGGCTGCCAATTCTACATACTTCAGGATCTGGATCGTATCCATTGCATTGAGTTTGAGTATCGCTTACGACGCAATTATTACCGTCAACTTTGCATTTTGTACAGTAGCTCCCATCAGCCCTGCAGGGAATAACTTCCGCATTTACTGTTGATTTTCCTGTAGTAAATAAAAAGAATATGGAGAAAAATATAAATAAAATAGAAATTTTTTTTCTCACAACTTTATCGTAGGTAAAATTTGGGGGAATTGCAAGAAAACAGGATTACGATCCAAATCCAGGTAGTCCCAGAATATCACGAGTTATTAATTCAAGTAAAGCTAAGGAGAATATGATGAAAAGAAGCCCAACTATAGCAGCGGTAAGCTGATCCCGTGCATTCTTAACTCTGTCTGGATTTCCTTGAGAAGTCATCAGCTTATATCCAGCAACTATTATGATTATTATTACTATTCCTCCAGAAATACTTAAAACAAATCCAAGCATCCACCTAGTAAATCCTGTTGAATCAGTTCTTACATTTCCCAGTGCTGTTCTAATCTTTATACAGCCTTTATTGGATGAGTAGGAAGAACCATTTTTTTCGCATGGAAGAGAGAGGGGATCGTTTTTAGCATAAACATTAGTGCTTATGCACCCCTTTCCCTGCACGCATTTTAGATTATCTCCACTACTGCAGTAGTTTTTGCTCTCAGGTAAAGCTTCGTTTCCTGCTGCATTTACGCATTTTTCTCCATCCCACGTATGGTTTTCTTTGCACTTATAGCATGAGTCGCCAAAATCAGTAGGGGCATCTTTACACGTGCCTACTAGGGCATCTCTGCCGTTTTTATCACATATTAAATTATCACAACAGCTTCCCTGGGACCCAGCGTTTCCACTGCATGTTTCTCCATTAGCGTTGCAGGAGCTTGGTGGTGGGTAGCCTTTTGGATATGCACAGTATGTCCTGATTTCATCGCCTTTTCTATTATTACATCGTGGACCTGGTCCAGAACCGCAGACATTGCCAATTCCCTGCACTTCTTTGCAGTCATGAGTGCTTACAGGGCAATCAGGATTTCTATTTGCACACCAATCTCTCTCGGAGTCGGGGGTAGTGCATCTTCCTTCTCCGGCAACACATCTGGTTCCTTGGGCAGAACAGTCGACTCTTGATACTGGATCCCTCCGTTCGGTGCCTTTTACGCATAGATCTGCTGCATTGCTCCATGTAAATCCCGAAGCACATCTAGGACAGCTTTGAGGCGTTGCAGGTTGAGGATTTGTCGTCGAGCAATCAGCGGCAACTACATCCGGTCCTGATGTTGGTCCGCCATTCTGGTCGCTGCATCCATGGTCAAAGCCGTCGCTGATGTCACATTTAGAAAGAGTCCAGTTGATTGTTTGTCCTTCTTGACTCTTTGCAATATCTACGGTGTAAGGGGAGCTTGTAATTCTGGTTTCAGAAATACCCGTGGCGTTAAATTTCCAAAAATAATTGTTACTATCAGCTGTAGAGTATGTCCATTCAAATCTTATTCTAGAGGTTTCATTACTGGGTCCACCGCAAAACGGGTTAGCTCTTAGGTTTTGTGGGGGGTTGGGAATAGCATGGGCTGCTTTTGGAAGTAAAAACGCAAATGCGAAGAACAGAATTATAAGGGCGAGAATTTTCTTCACAATCTTATCGTAGAAGAATAAAATACGATTTGCAAATTAGGATGAGAATTTAAAGCCACGGCCTTTTACGGTTTGAATGTGGGTAGGGGAGTTGGGGTTCTCCTCGATTTTTTTTCTCACCCTAAAAATTAGCTGATCCAAGGCTTGTTCTGTCACTCCTGCGGTGGAAGCTTGATCGCCCCAAACACTCGTTATTATTTCATCTCTTTCCAGGATTTTCTCAGGGTTTGTGACCATAAATTTAAGCAGTTTAAATTCAGAAGAGGTTAATCCTTCTGAAAGAATTATGTTGCCGTTTTTAATTTCATTTGTTGACTCATCATATTTAATCTCATTTTTCGTATTTCTTAGTTCATTTTTTGCATATTCTTCTAAAAGTGGAGCTGCAAATTTATTGTTTTTTACTAATCCGACAGCTACTAGATGAGAGGATTCATTGGCTTTTTTATTTGCAATTAGATTTTGTTCAAATGGAGTAAGGGATTTCCAGATTTCAGATAAAACTGATTTCACTCTAGTATTTGATAGTAAAAAATCTTGAATATCTTTTTTAATCCCTTCATTTATGCATGCATCTACGCATACTAGCCAAAGTTTTCCAAGACCTCCAGTAAGTTTGAAAACTTCGTCTAAGACTTCCTTTTCTATGTTTTTTCCAGTAGATTTTTTAATATAATTTAACCGAAAATCTCTAATTTTCTCATCTCCAAGAGAGAGGTATACTAAATTGCCAACTAAAAATTCGTAAAAAGTGGATAAGCCGTCATGTCCAATCGTTTCCTCTAAAGGTCGATTAAGTGGAAAAACAGTAGAAAATCTATACTTTGCTCTATCTCTTAAAACTTTTAAGTTTTCGAAAAATACAGGCTCAACTACGCCTACATATTCTTCAAATTTGTCAAAAAGAAGAACTATGGTTAGCTCTTTTTGTAAGCATAAATAGTCAATGGTTTTTTTAAAACCCTGAAAAATTACCAACTCATCTCCAGATTTTATACATTCGTCAAGAATACTCTTGGTAAATTTATATTCATCATCCATTTTTCTCTCCTGTAGTGAGTCAACAAGTTCAAGAAACATATATTTTGTGGAATCTGAAAGAGGTCTTTTTTTAATTTCAGAGAAATTTAACATTACGAAATGAAACCATTTCTGATTTTCTCCAAGATGAAGAGTGCGAGCCTTCGTGTTATATGCAAGAATTCTTAAGACATTGCTTCTTCCAACCCCAGGAAGAGAAATAACTTGAGCTGAATTTCCACTCTTTATATAGGAAATAATTTTTTCAATTTCTTCTTTTCTGGAATCCGGTGGGTATAGTGATTCAAAGTGTGTAGGTTCCATAGCTTCGGTTATTTAATTGTAAGTGTTTTATAAGGTTTTTATCAAGCTCACAGAAGAGGTTTGGCTTAAACTTGCGCCATATGACACAGGAAGTATTTACAGGACCCATTCAACAGATTCAGGGTAAACAAGTTGAATTGACAGTAAGAGGCATTAATCCTACACTAAATAGAGAGGGAAATATCTTTATGTCAGATGCTGGAATAAACACAGAAGGAGTACGAGCTCCGCAGGCGCCAACACCAAAAGCGCCAATTGGATCTCCGCCTAGCTCATCCCCTACGGATCTAAGAGGAGAGTGGATGAGTGTTTTTAGTCCTCGTGAGCTTCAAAATATAGATACCAGAAGAACAATTGATGCAGCAGTGGAGTTGGGATTTGGTCCTGCAAAAGTTACCTCTAGGGGTAGAACTGAGCAAACCGCGCAAAGCGTAGTAGAAAATGCAGGATTGGATAGCCAGGATCCAGTTGTTTTAAGAAGACATAGCGAGCTTGCAAATAAAGAAGAATTAACAGAAGAAGAAAAGACAGAGCTTTATACAGCTAACGCTGACAGGCTTTCCAAAGCAGAAGGACTATTAAAAGAATCATTAGGTCGAGAGCTAACAGATGCTGAGAAAAAAGCAATTCTTAAAGCTCATTTTGTGGGGTTGGGAGAAAAAGGAAAAAATGAAGAAACAGAGTCGGGAGTGTTCAATGTTAGCGAAGCACAGCTCTTAGAAAAAGCAAAAATTCTAAAAGATGCAGGATTTGATAAAGAACAAAGACGAGAAATCATAGAATCAGGCCTTACCGCCGCAGCCGCTCCGCCTCCTGTAGGAATTCCTCCTAGGGAATATGGACTTGAAAGAAATGCAGCGATTGCAGATTTTGGGACAATTAATTTTAATCATCCAGAGTTAGATAACATAAAACAAAAAATTTTAGATTTGCATAACGCTTCTATTGCTGCAGGAGGATCAGGAATTGATTCAGAGTCTTTAAAGGGTTATCAGAATCAATGGATTAACGCAAAAGAAAGTGGACGATTGGTGGGTGCAGATGCACTTTTAGAACATGAATTTCAGGAAAGAATTAGGGAAATTTCACAATTAGACACTCTTGCTAGAGGAGGAGGAAGAGCTGAAGAGGGATTTTGGGAAGAAGCCGGAAATTTTCAGGAAGAAATTGCAAGGGCACGGGCTGCAGGGGATACCGTAAGGGAAAATCTGCTTACAGAGCAATTTAGGATAGCAAAAGGCAGGTTTGTGGGAAATATTAATGTATCCGAGACGGGCCTTAGAGATCACACTCTTAAATTAATTGTGGATGATGAGGAGGCTTACCAAAGATTGGCTTTTAAGATAATTGGAGGTCCTCTTCAGTCAGAAACTGGAGATTATAGTCTAGGATTTTACGGTCAAATTAATATTGACGCTATGACAAATCTATTACAGTCTCTTTCTGAGAATACAACTGATCCAACCAAGAGAGATACGTTTAATGCTCAAAAAGAAGACATTAACAATATTAAAGAGGGTGTCAGGACAATGCATGAGCTTAATAAATATATAGTTACGGGTAATCTTGAGCCAGCGTCTCAAATTGCAGGAAGCATTCTGCCTAAGTACCAGCAGGTTCTTCAGAAATGGAAAGGTGTTGCTTTAGTAGAAAGACTTCTTGAGGCTGCACATAGTGTTACAGTTTCCAAAGATGGATATATAAATATTGATAATGATCAAGAAATGATGGGTACTAAGATAAATAAAGTTACCGGTAAGTTTGAGAAGGATCAGGGTAAATCGGTTCTGGCAGAATTTAGAGAACTTCTGGCGATCATTAAAGCTAGTCCTGGATTAGCAACAGGCGCTTTAACGGGTTTTGAAAACATGCAAGAATGGGAAATTTCTCTGGCTTATAACTTGGGAAGAGCGATGTTTAATAATCAGCAAAGAAAAGCAGCATGGACCTCTCAAGGACAAGTTCCAGCAGGAAACAGAGCATGGGAATCGACACCTCTTGAGGGTTTTAATAAGATACTAAATCCAGGTAGATGGCTTTATCATAGATTTACAATTGGAAAAGGAAGAGGAGGAATGAGATGGTTTGATAGATTTACTGATGCGATGCAGAGATATAAGCATACTGAAGGATGGGGGCATACTAGTATAACTAAAATAAGAGATGACAAGATTGAGATGTTTGAGCTGCCGACTATGACTGGAGTTAGAGATTGGATGGCTTCGTGGCGTGCATTTGGAATGACTCTAAAACAAACGAGTGCAAGATTCGAGCTTCAAGGGTCAGTTGCTGGTTTTCAGGTGTTTCATAAAGAGGCTGGATCAAATGTGTCCAATAATGCACCTATTGACCCAAATGATACATCATTAGGCATGATTTTGGATACTGGAGCTTTAAAATTTAATAGAGCTGGGGAAGATAAGGGTTGGGATGATTTGAAGGATTTTGAGCAGGCGGATTATTTAAGATCAGTTTTTTATGAGCCAGATACTGATAATTTAAGAGCTGATCTCCAATCAGCATTAGGAGTTGTGTATAGATATGTTCTTAATCCCGCTGCTGGACACCATGGGCTAGAGAAATCTCCAAAATCTAATAAGATTAAAGAAGATATAAGGGCGAAGATTTGGGAAAGGGTAGCAGAGGATAATCCACTCGCTATAATACCATACTTGAATAAGATGGAATATGGGCATGGGGGCGGGCATAAGACATTTGGTGGTAGAGATGTTTTTAGGGACACACCAGGAGTAGATTGGTCGATTTTACAGCGTAAGCTTAATTTTCTTAATGAAATAAAATTAGCTAAAGTAAGAGGTATAAAAAATCCGGATGGATCTTACGCAGTTGCGCCAGAATTAAGCTTTAGTCTTCAGAATGCTATTGCTCATGTCGAATCAGTCAGGGGGCCAGGTTACTTGAGTGCTGATGAGGCAAGGTTTTTAGAAGAAGTAAAGACTGAGGCTCATCATGTCGCCCATGATATGGCAAACGTTAAATTTGCATTTGCACCTTTCATGAACGACGTCATATTAGAAGATACAGATTATGATCAACCGGGCCAGGAGTCATTTAGAAGACACTTTGGAGATCTAGCTCAGTTTAATGCTACAAACGGAGCAATTGCTGAAGCAATGGATAACCTAGGTCTAATAACTGATTATCATAAGATGGTCGAGTTTATAGCTAAATTCTCAAAAGGAATTACTGGTGTTCATGGAGATGAGACAGCTAAGCATAAGGCATATCCTGTGATTGAAGCTACCGTCGCCTTTTTCAGAAGAGGTGAAAATGTTATAGATAAATCTGGAGAATTTAAAGGAGAAGATAAATTGTCCAGAAAACAAAGGCTTGCAAGATGGATTAAGCAGCAGGATGAAGTGCATGAGATTGCCCAAAAATTTCATAAGCCTAATTCTGAGGCTCAAATGTACTACAACATAAAAGCTTTAACTTTAGATAGAGGCCAGATTTATGAAGCTATGGAGGATTTAGCCGCGGCAGGACTTATGGGGCATGATCAGGAAGAGGACTATAAAAAAAGATTTGGAAATAAATTCAAGTTTTGGAAATTTATGATTGACCTTTTCGTTCCAAGAATGATTATGGAAGGATTAATGAGAGGAACGAAAGGTGCACTAACAGTCGGTGCAGCAGAGTTAACCAAGAGATCATTTAAGGGAGCCGTTCAATAATCTTCAGATTTTAGAACTTCAAGATTCTTCGCATTAGAGCTTCACGTCCACCCTTCTGTCCAGGTAGAGGAACCTTAGCGTTCATAGCAGCAAACGTAGATATTCCAGATCCAATTGTTCCCCCAGCTTCTCCAGCAGGCTGGAATACAGGGCCGTAATTGATGTTAGGAGCTTTTATAGCGCCTCGTGTGATTTGAAGTACGTGAGGCGTCATAAATAAGAATCCCAGAGCTATTACTCCAGCAAAAATTTGATTTGAATCTCCGGTCCCCCCTCCTACTAAAGGAGGTATAAATAAACTTCCACTTGAGACTGGGTCTGCTGTCTTTGATGCAATATCGCTGAATACTTTTCCTAAGATAAACATGGACATGGCTGTGGGGAATACTGCTAAATTAGCAAGCATGTCTTTAAACCATGGGCTTACACCAGTTGATGAGCCTGGAAATAAGCCAATTAAGATCCAGAATGGTGCAAAAATGATATCCAGTAATATGTTTATGTACGCAGTTATTAAAATAATCCAGAGTCGAATTGCTGTATAAATTAAAGCCAGAAATATAATCAATGCTGAAGCAAGTCCTACGATAAGACCTACGACTGCATTAAATAAGTTACCTACGAAATCAAAGAGCCCAGGTTCAAAATTGACATTTCCTCTACCGGTTGGTGAACCATTTAAAGCATTCATAACTAAATTTCTCATAGTGTCTGATCCTTGACCTGCTAGTTGAAAAAATCCCCCACCAACTCCTGTTCCTAAATCATCGCTTGGATCTCCAGGCCAAAGTCTATTTATGGCATCAAATGGTGTCGGAGAGGTGGTAATTTGTCCCAGATTACCTATTTCGTGCCCTGGTATATTGGCCAAGACCCCACCCACCAGATATAAAGACACGTACATAACATCTATTAGAAGTCCTGCTATGGCAAAAGAAAAAGTTACAAATACGATTCCCATAATGATTTTAGGAATTTGATTCTCAATGGTCATAACGGTACGAGGATCTATATGAACCCTGAACATAATCGCGAGTCCAATAAGTACAAAAATGATAACAAACAAAAGGTATGCTATGTTTCTCATAGCCACCCAGATTTCTAAAAGAGGGCGAATTCCGCAGAAGCCTACACCTTGAACTGCGCCTGCGCATTCACCCGCTTGTGGTTCTTGAGCATAAGTATTCTTAGCTACTCCAAAATTACCTGCTAGGTAATTAATATATTGTCCTGAGCTGGTTGGGGGGACAAAAGTAGCTGCGATTAATGTTCCCATTACGCCTAGTGCGCCACCGCCATTTTCTACAAATCCAATTTTTCCAGTTGTAGGATCAACTCCTAGGCATTTGTGGTCTTGCCTAACTGGATCGTAGCCTCCGAGTTGACACACGGTAGCAGCCATAAGTTCAATTACAGTGCTTTGTACGTAGGTGTGTTGATCTTTTGGTACATTTGATTCGAGGTTGGGAGAATATTGTTTTGTATTTACAATTTCTCCCTCTTTTACTTCTGTTACAACTGAGGTTTGAGCAAATGAACTTTTGGTAAATAGTAGAAATAACGAGCCTAAAAAGACAAATAAAATTAAGACTCGGGCAGAGAATTTCATTAATTTAAGTTTGATCCATTTTCAAAAATATGTCAAGTTGGATTCACGCTCAAAAGCTGGTAAAATACTCACAGTGGAGAGGTCGCATAGTGGACTAGTGCGGCTGTCTTGAAAACAGCTGTGGGTGCAAGCCTACCGCGAGTTCGAATCTCGCCCTCTCCGCATTTTAATGCCTTTGAGGTCCTACAGCTCCACCTTTCACTTGTTTTGTAGAGTCAGCAATTATTGTAGTGACTGCGCTTAGACCGAAAGCTTTTAATAGTCCTTTAATTAGATCTTTTCTTTTTTCTTTTTTGATCACTGAGTAATGTTCTCGTGCAGCCTCAAATCGCGTTTTTGCATCTGCAATTTCTTCGGGTGTTCCTTTTTCCTGGGCATCCTTATAGGAAGCCTCAAAGCTTTCCATTTGAATTTTCGCATCAGATTTTATCTCTCCAAGAACTTCGCTATATTCTCGGTGAGCAGCTTTAGCTGATTTTTTTACTCCTTCAAACATCTCACGGTATGCTTCTTTTCTTTTTGCCTTCGCCTCCTTGAGTGTGTTTTTGGCTGCAATGACTTCTGCCGATTTTCCTTTTTGAACTCCTAGGCTTTTTTTTGCGGCAAGCACTGGAATATTTGTTCTTAATAATGACTCTTGGTACTCGGCTCTCTCAATTTCAGCAGTAAGAGCTTTTCTGTCAGCTACACTTAATTCTCCCTTCGCTTCTGCTTCGGCAAGTGCTTGTCTCGCCTTTTCACTAAATCCGAATGAAAGACCAGTCGCAGGTTGAGAGTCTTTCGTAATATCAGCTAGAGCCTGAGCAATTTGTTCGTCAGTTAATTCACCTGTTGTATCATCTAGATCAGTGCCTGATGCATCGAGGTCTTCAGCAGGGCTTTCCACAGCTGGGGCTACTGGGAGGTCAGCGCTGTCTGCGTGATCTAGAATTGTTTCCGCAGCTACAGTTGCCGGATCTGAATCCGCTATTTCCGTAACTGGTTCTCCTGTTTTTGTAGAATATGCTTTTGCATCTTCAGGATAAAGTTCAGCAAATCTATCTCTAGCTTTTGCTTCCATTTCTGCAAATCTACCGCCAATATTTTGACTTGGAAGCCATTTATGACCATCTTTATCTGTTAAATATCCATTTTCATCAACCGACGGATCAGGAAATCGATCGTTAAACCACTCACTATCACTTGATTTTAGGTAATTAAGACTAAGATCCTGAACTAAACCTTTATATCTAGGGTCGTCAGATATTGTTTCTGGTCTTTGGGGTTCTGCTTCGGGTAATAGTTCAGCTATAGGTAAAGCTTCTGATAGTGGAGTTATACCATCCACTGCGGGTGGAACTACAGATTGGTCAACTCTTGCGGCATCAGCCAGAGCTGCATCTAATCTAGGAGGATTTGCTGTTAAATCAGGAATAATTGCACTTGCAAGTGCAGCATTTTCTGCTATTTGGGTTGCATCTGGTGTTTTTGGCGTAGAGGGAGCAATAGGAGGCCCTGCTACTTCTGTAGGTGCAGGCCTTGGTGCTCCGTCTGGCATACTTGGTGTTGCGCTCATATGTTCTATCATAAGTCTAGATTTATAAGTCTTTTTTGTCAATTTTACTTAAAATCTAAGAGAATTATAGGATTTGAGAAGAAAATGAGCTTGATATTAACTTTACAGAAAATTTATAGTTTTAGGCTTGTGATGGATTAGAAGTAAGAGTTTTTGCAGTCTGGATTGCCTGATCAATTTGTCCCTGTTTTATCGAATCACGCATAGAATTTAGCGCTAAGTCTCTTTTTTCATCCGTAACTTTTTCTAGTTCATCTAGGTAAACCTCATTGGCTTCTTTATATTTCTGTCCCAAATCTTTTAATTTATTAAGTAAATCCGCCTGATCCTTAATGGGCAGCACTGCGAGAAAGTCTCTCGCGAGTTGTTGAGCTTCTGGCGCTTGGAGCTTGTTTTGCTGAAGATGCTCAACGATTAATTCAAGTAATTCTTTTTTTACCAATTCAATTTCATCAGTTAGATTCATAGTCCTATTATCTATACAAAAGTTTAAAAATCAAATAGCAAATATTGACGATAGTAAGAGGTTGAGCTAAAGTATAGGTATGGATTCTGCCCAAGAATACGATCAAGATCAACGAGCTAGCAACACGCTTCCGCAGGAGCACGATCATACCGTAAGAACTCTTCTTTCCTGGTCAGCACCGGGAAGGCCTTTTAAAGTAAGAGGAAAACAGTTTTATATGACTGCTATCTTAATTGCATTTTTTATTGAAATAATTCTATTCCTTTTCTCTCAGTACATGTTGATGTTTGTGGTTGCCTCATTAATCTTTGTGTCTTTTGCGTTTGCCTATGTTCCTCCTAAAAACTTTCATTATAAAATTTCTACAGAAGGATTCATGCTTGAGGACCATTTTTACATATGGCATGAGCTTTATGATTTTTATTTTACCAAGAGAAACGGGGAAGACATTTTAAGCATTAGAACAAAGAGTATTTTTCCAGGAATTTTAACAATTACATTAGGAGATATTTCTAAAGATCACGCAAAAGATGTTTTAGTTAGATATCTTCCATATAGAGAATATATAAAACCTACTTTTATGGAAAAATCAGGGGATTGGCTTTCTAAAAATTTTCCTCTAGAAAAAGCTTCTTAATGGCGGAGAGTGGGAGATTCGAACTCCCGGTCGCCTTACGACGACATCCGCTTTCCAAGCGAACGCACTAGGCCACTATGCGAACTCTCCAATTATTGATTGATCAGCTTTTTGGCTTCTTCCCAGGCTTCTTTTTCTGAAGCGTAAGTTAATTTTTCTGAAACTTGATTATAATCTATCCACATAACTTCTTCCATCTCATCATCGTGATCGTTTATGTCTCCGCCTTTAAATTTCATTATGAAATAATAAACAGTTTTTTTAATTTTCTCTTTCTCCCAAACATAGAAATAAGAAGTTGGCTTAATTTCAGTCTCAATTTCTCCAATTATTCCCGTTTCTTCTTTTACTTCGCGAACCGCAGTCTCTTCTTTTGTTTGGTGTTTATTTTCTTCTTTATCTCCAATTAAACCTTTGGGAAAAACCCAGCCATGGTGCTGGGAATGTTTGGAAACTAAAATTAGCGTTTTACCGCTTTCTTTTTTATAAACAATTCCACCTGCTGAAAATTCTAGTTTCATATTTAACTCCTGGCGGAGGGTACAGGATTCGAACCTGTGTAGAGATTGCTCCCTCGAGTTTTCGAAACTCGTGCAATTGGCCACTATGCGAACCCTCCAATGCGTATGTAATGCGCGCCTGGCGGGAATCGAACCCACAACCTCAAGATCCGCAATCTTGCGCTCTATCCGTTGAGCTACAAGCGCATAAGTGTATTTTAGTTGATTAAGTGAGGCTAAGCAAGCTTAGTTGTATGTGCATTGACCAAATGGGATGAAGATGATTTTATTAAAGAATCTTAATGGTCTATAGTGAAGGGCGCAGGTAAATCTAGGTCCTGAGAATATTACTTTTGGGGTAGGGATAGGTGGGGTAGGGGAAACGCTAGGCGTTGGACTTGTCGTAATAGTAGGGCTTGGAATAGAAGTAGGTGAGATAGTTACAGTAGGCGTGCTAGTTGGAGAAGGACTTACGCTTGGCGTAGTTGTTGGCGTAACGGTTGGTGAAGGAGACGTTGAGGGTGTAACCGTCGGAGAAGGTGAGTTGGTTGGAGTCATAGTAACCGTTGGGAATATGCTAGGTGTGATTGAAGGGGTTCCAATAGGTTCGATTGCTGAGAGGCTATTTTGTGGCTGAGGAGTTGTTCTTCCGACAAAATCAGAAGAATTATTGTTTGTATCCTCACCATTTCCCATAAATTCATCCGCTCCTCCTGAGGTCATTGAAGAATCTGTAGAAGTAGGATTTGCTTTTCTTTCGATACTTGTTGAAGCAATTGGGATTAGCAATGATGTTCCTTCGCCTAAAGTATTTGTGACTGTTCCGAACGAGACAGCATCTACTAACATTCCAGTGTTTGCAGGTTCATTTCTAAGGCCGATACTGTTATTGTTAGCTACGGTATCCGTTGATGATTTATCGCAAGTGAGCGTTGCGGAAAGAGAAGTGTGGCACCAGAGATAGTATCCATGGGCTTTAATTACGTCTGATGCAGAAAATACTACGATGTCTGTATCAGTATCGCCATCTGCAGTTCTTTTTACGATCCTCATATCCCCTAAATTAATATCAGAAGAAGTGGGGTTATAGAGTTCTATGAAGTCCTCGCTTGAATTCGCACCATTTGCTTGAATTTCTGAAATTACGACATTTGTAGCGGTAGCAGCAGAAGCAGGGTGATGTCGATCTAGAACAATAGCAGATAATAAAATGATTAAAGAGGCTCCTAAGAGTAAGCTGGCAGTTCTTCTCATGGATAATTTAGGTATATTCCAATTTTAATTCTCTGTCAATTAGTGCAAAATATATCAATCCCTATTAGATTACAAAGTGCGGAGGAGGAGAGATTCGAACTCTCGAAATCTTGCGATTTGGCGGTTTAGTAAACCGCTGCACTAGGCCACTATGCGACTCCTCCCTGATTTGTTGATTTTGGCGGAGGGTACAGGATTCGAACCTGCGTGAGTCTTACGACTCAGGGATTTAGCAAACCCCCGCAATGGACCAACTATGCGAACCCTCCTGAAGCGTAGGGGAATTATATCATTTTAAACCTCGTATTCGTATATGCGGCCTCGCTCGTTTTCATAAGAAGCCATTTGAACATCAGTCATTTTTTCAAAATGTTTTCTAAATGGCCTAATACTATTTCCTGAAGCACAAATAAAAATCACGTCATTTTGCCAAACATTTGCGATCACTTCTTTTAGAAATTCCATCACCCTAATCTCAACGTCTTTTATACTTTCGCCGTTTGGCGGAGGAGAGTCGTATCCTCTATGCCAACCTGGATATTCTTTAGGGTAAAGCTCTTCGGTTTTTTTCTTACTTTTTCCGGTTAAATCTCCATAGTCTCTTTCGTTAATTCTGGGATCAGCTATTACCACTATTTCAGTTCCCTTATGAGGCTCAAGAACAATTTCAAGTGTATGTTTGGATCTAGTCAGAGTAGATGTATAAGCTTTTGTAACTTTCTTGTCTTTCAGCTCGCGAGCAATTTTCTTAGCCTCTTCAATTCCAGATTCCGTTAAGTCAGGATCTCTTTTGCCTGAAAATACTCCTTCTAAGTTATCTGTAGTCTGTGCATGTCTAAATAAAAATATTTTTGCCATTTGTGTTTATATATCTTTATGCGGTTACTTGATTTTATTTTCCCAAAATACTGTGTAAATTGCAAAAAATTCGGAGATTACCTTTGCGCTAACTGTTTTTCCCGCCTTTCCTTTGATACTAAAAACATATGCTTAGTCTGTGGGAACCCTTCATATGATGGAAAAACACATCCAAATTGCCGGAAGAGAAATAGTCCTGAAGGAGTTTTTACAGGTGTAGTTTTTAATAAAATCTCTAAAAAACTAATTTATCAATTCAAATACAGACCATACTTATTTGGTTTGTCTGTTTTTATCGCAGATCTTCTATATGATTCTTTAATTCAAGATGAAGAGTTTGCGAAAGTTTCAAATCTACCTCTAGTTTTGGTCCCAGTTCCCCTAAGCTCTAGGAAATTTAAAAAAAGAGGATATAATCAGGCTGAAGTTTTAGCTAAAGAGCTTGGAAAAAAATTAAATATTAAAGTCATAGATTGTTTAGAAAGAACTAGGGAAACAATAACTCAAGTGGGGCTAGGTAAAAAAGAGAGAAGAGAAAACATAAAGGATGCATTTATCGTGAAGAAAAAGTATGAAGAAAGTTTAA
>CAYXTY010000014.1:0-14635 GCA_964468505.1 uncultured Gammaproteobacteria bacterium | reverse complement strand
CGGAATTTTTCTTTAAAAACTTTGGGCAGTTAATAGTCATATATCTAATATGAATAAAAAAATAAGACTTGTCAATAGGGTATTTTTTGACCTCAATTAGCTTCAATTAAATTTTGATTAGTTGCACTTTCTGTTGAAATGTTTGATTGAGAATTTATTTGAGCAGGCGTTATTGATGAAGTTTCAAAAACAGTTGGGACAGGCGCTGTCGTAGTTGTTGTCGGAACAACTGCAGGCGGCTTTGGTGGAGTTAGAACAAACTTATAAATTACAAAAAACAAAATCAAAAAGAGGACCGCTAAAATTCCTATCATCCCATAAAGCTTCTTACCATCTTTTGTATCTTTTTTCTTTTGCGCTTCTTCTGAAATGATTACTTCGGATGTTAAGCTAAATCCTCTTAGCTCAGTTGCCTTACTTAAGATTAGTGATAAATCAAGATTAGTTTTAAGCTGGGGAATAGTTTCCAAACAAAAAGAGAGTGGAATTATAGCGCTAATTACAAATCCCATATTTACAAATGAATCTTTTAGCGCATCCGTTAAGTCTCTGTTTGCTGCAACTAACTTAGTTTTTCCTGGAAATTTTGATTGCCTACTTATGTATTCCTGAAACGGAACAAGGTCTAAAAACTCTTGTATATTTTTGTCCATCTGGACAGTTCCAAGGGGAAAGTCTTTATCGAAAGTTACATTTGGAGAAAGTAAAATAATTATACTTTTCGGAACCACTTTATAAGCACCAAGAAATGTTTGGATTGCAATTTCAAGCTTTTTTTTGCTTACGACCTCTAAATCACTAATAATATCTGGAGTAAATTCTATCGCTACTGGGGAGGGTAAAGTTTGATCATAGAAAAAACCACGATTTGACTCAAGATAAAATATGCCCGCAGGTTTTTTAGGAATTTCTTTTTTTAATTTATCTCTTTCCATGATGTAACACTAATCTGATTGTTGGTATTTGTTGTCTCTACTTGAATTTTTCTTACTGCTCTAGAAATAGTAGCGGTACTAATAATAGTACCATTATTGACTTGAATTACAACAGAACCACCATCTATATTTAACGTTTCTCCCGCATAATTCGGGTCCCTAACTAATCTTAGGAGTGCATTCTCAGCGCCGGTTTCAGCAGCATAATATGCAATTGTCCCCTGTTCTGCTTCACTTGTTGCGGACGCATTATTTAGAACCACAATAGTTACACCTGTAACAATAGTTAGGGAAATAACCATAAAAAAAAGTAAAGTTATTAATGCGTGACCTTTTTGACTTCCAATCATCGCAAACCTCCCGTTGTCTGAAAACTCCTAACTTCTTTTCCTTTTCTCTGGGTTACCTCAGAAGTTAGCGTAAATGACATCTGAATCAAATCTTTTCCCGCGTTCCCTTCAAGTCTTGTAAATGAAAGGTTTGAAGCGGTAGTTTCTACACTATTAAGCTGGTCTGTTGTACCAGTGGATGCATTATTTAGATTAATATCTCCATCACTCAGTGAATACGTCAAGCTCTGACTATTAACTACGACGGTTAACGCAGAGCTGCTCTCACCAAGAGTAACAGGCAGAGTTATCGAAGAAGCTCGACTCACATCATAGTTAAATCTATTAACAATAAATTTTCCATCGACATCTACCGAGGAAACAGCTTGAGATTCTAATTGAAACTCAAAAACAGAACCAAACATCTGAAGAGTCACCGTCAAAAGAATACTAAAAATTCCCATATATAATAGTAATTCGACCAACGTAAACCCTTTTTTGTTTTTAAAAATTTTCATGATGTTTAGTTTACCCCTTAAGGGGAGTAGTTAACTCCAAAATCAAAAACTGTTGGCGTTTGAAGCTGATCGCTGGATGTCATATAAACCTTATATCTCATACATCTCCCTGCGTTTTCATAACTCACCCCATCAGAATTCTTAGGCAGCTCTGCGGACGAAGTAAAGAATGTTCCACTGGTTCCATCTGGACCTACATATACATAATTTGCGTTAGTGCAACTTCCACTAACTGGATCTGCGACTGCGACCTGGAAATTAAGAGTTGTTTGCGAAGGAACATTGGTGGTTGTAAAAAATCTATTAAACATTGATTCCTGAGTGGCATCAAAAGCGGCAGATGTATATGAACCAGTTGAAACAAAAACTGCGTCATCAGGTCCGCCTTCAATAATCTTAAGCTCATTTACGGTCGTATTTGCTACCATATATACGAAATTGTCACTGTCAGCTTCCGAAACTGAAGTTAAATCATTGAATCCCTGGTCAAAATTTATTCCAGCACAATAATTGGGAGATGCTTCTGTTGAACTATCTAACACCTGATACTCCTCAGAATTATTTGAATCCACGGTCCCATCGCTTCCAACCAAGACAACTCTCTCCCCATTAAGAACTGTTAACGAGCGCTTTGGATGCAATTGATCGTTTGGAGAAGTTCCATAGTAAAATCCGCTTGTTGCCTGATATTCAGGACTGTTGGAGGTAGACAAAAATACAGGATCGCTTTTATTTTCGGTGTTAATAACATAAAATTGCTTACTATCAGGTTGATCATTATCATCCGCATCTATTCCACCGTTTGACGAAATATAAGCACGCGTTCCGTCAGCTTTTGCAAAAACTGAATTTGCAGCTTCTTGAGTGTTAAGGGCATCGTTAAAATCAAGCGTCGCATTTTCTGTAGTACCCGTACGACTCCAGGATGCATTACTACTATCATCTCTTCCGCAACTGCTACCTGTTAATGAACTGCCGCTAGTTGGAGGTGTAGTAACGTCAATGATTTCAAATTCGTTATCTGCAGATCCCCCAACAGCGACATAAACATAAGTATTATTACCTACGCTTATAGGAAAGATGTCGTTATCTGCGTATATTTCAACATTTCCTCCATCACTACATCCTGGTAGCCAATCAGTTTCAGATCCAAAATTTACGCCTGTGCCTCCAGCATTATATTTTTTTACCCTGCTTGGCGAAGTTGGATTGCAATCTTTCCCGGCAAGCTCAAGACGACAACCAAGCATAGCAAGACCGCTAGACGGTGTTCTGGAATCTATGTCTGAGAGGTCGAAAACATAAAGGTAACCTCCGGACGTAGCATATCCCCTATCTCCAAGCACAGCAATTGAATTTGCTCCATATCCATAAGGCGCTTGATCCAGATTATTATCTGTGTAACTAATTCTCACAGCTGCCCAGTCTAATGAAAAATCGCGCGTTATATTACTAGCAATGTTTACAACTCTTAACCTAAAGTTAGAATTCGTGAAATCAGAATCAGTCCAACTTCTCCCCCAGGTGTCTGCAGCTCCACCGAGAGTATATGTTACTTCACTTGTAGTTAAATTATTTGTAGTTTTTGCTGTTGTCCAGGTAATGCCCCCATCCCATGAAAGCTGAACACACATACGAGGAGCGCCAGTTGTATTATCGACTCTAGCATCAAGTCTTACCTCTATTCCATCAATATTTGCACCCCCAGGAACATCAATATCATAGTTGTAAAATCTATGCTTATCTTTATCTACTCCTGCACAATCAACCCCAGTTCCATTTCCACTGTCTGTGTCTACTGCAAATGAATTATTATCGCTATATGCACGAGTTGGATTTGAAACGAATCCATTATTGTCTCCTGAACCAGTAGTTTCTGCTGAATTCGCAGAAGGACTCAATAAGCCAGTATTAGCACTAGCTGCATAGCTTGAATGAATTTTAGTATTAAAAAAAGTTTTATATTTATAAATATTATTTACTGGGTCTTCAAATTCACCAGCAGAAGTTTCATCATTCGCTGGGTTATTATCATTAACTAGTACTGCAATCACTTCTTTATTTGGAAGATTAGTGCCAAGAAGTGCGTATGTATTATTTCCTGAAGATTTATAATATTTTACGTCTGTTGTCTTAAAATTATTATCAAGACCTGTTCCTCCTTGTGGCGAAAATCCAGGTGAAAACTCAGATGAATTCAGTGTAAATTTTCCTCGCAGAGTTGCAGTTGGAATCGCAGTGTCAGCTGTCACATTTATGTAAGCCATTTTTATAGAGTTCGAAGTTGTAGGAGAAGTTGCAACATAAACGTCATTTGGAATATTTGTACTCACGTTTGCAGATGCAGCAACTGCTACTGGAGGTCCATCGGGTAGATCAATTGTAGCAGTAGAAAATGCCGGAGAACACCATTTCGCTTTATTATTATTTATTAATTTTAATTCTCCCCCTGTCACATTAGTCGCCTGCATATTATCAAAAGTTCCCGCACTAAACTGAGACTGGGTTGTTTCGTTATATACTTGATTCTTATGACGAGTGTAGTAAGAAGTTGTACTCACTGTTGAAACAAATGGCGTATTCCAAGAAACATTCGTAATTACTTTTTTCGTCGAGGGATCAATCGTTCCCCCACTTGAAGTAATTGCACCAGCGCCATCTCTGTAAGTGTCACCTACCACTATACTAATTGAATATCCGTCAATTGACTGAGCACCATTTGCTAATACAAACTGCCCTCCAGAAACAACGGAATGATATGTTCCGTTTGTCTCAATATTTGACCAACCCCTCTGTGCGATACTTCTTACAGCTTCCTGAGCTTGTTTTAAATAAGCTGAAGCCTCAAGTCTTTGCTCCTGCTGAGCTCTTCCCCCTCTTCCAGCGGAAAGTCCTGTTAGCAGCGCCGGGAGAATAAGAGTTGCTAGCCCAATTGCGATTAGAAGCTCTACTAAAGATTGACCATTTTGAGATCTAAAGCTTTTAAAAATATTTAAAAATAAAAAATTCATATTAGTTCATTCCCGTTATTACTCCATATCTATTTAGGGTAATGACTGTTTGTTCATTAGTTGAAATCGATCTAAAAATAATACTGTTAGAGGTGTCTGTGTAGCCTACGATTTCCCCGCTTAAAACAGAAAAAAGAAGAGTGTTGCTCGGAAGAGTCGTACTAACTATCTCTATATTATCAGGAAGTTCAAACGTATAGTTAGTTGGCTCTACTTCACTATAAGAATTTCCATTAAATAAGATATATCTATCTGATAAAAAATAAACTCCGTAATTGCTCGATGAGCTTCTTCCTTCAGTTGAACCTGTCATTGCTTTTGTCTGCTGGGCTCTTATATCAGAAACTAAATTATCTAAATTGGACTGCTCAGAAGAGGATCCTTGCGCACGAAGTAAATTAAAAGTGATAATACTAAATAAAATAGCCATTATAGAAGTAGTAATCATTACCTCTAAAAAACTGTATCCTTTTTGTGATTTTAAATTTCCACTTTTTAAAAATCTGAGCATGTTACCTTCCTCCAACCTGTCCGATTAGTCCGTACATAGGGGCTATAATTGAAAGCATAACTCCGCCAACAAGTAATCCCACAAAAACTAACATAATAGGTTCAATTAGAGTAGTAACTGTCTTTAAGCTATTATCAACACGGTAATCCTGTTGTGTCGAAATATCCTGCATGGATTTGTCTAATGTTCCTGTTTTTTCACCTGCTTCTATTATTTTAATAATAATTGATGAAAAAACTTTTCTTTGGTCCTTAAATCCTTGAGATAAATTTTTACCACCCAGCACTGTTTCCCCGGCATATTTTATTGCTGAAGCGATATCCCTTCGAGCTACTACCTCTTCAGACAGCTCTAAAGCATTAGTTATTGTTATACCTGAAGTTAATAACAGATACATACTCCTTGAAAAACGCGCCAAATCAATTTCTTTAACCAAGGTTGAAATTACGGGAAACTTATAAATAACCGACATTATTATTCTTCTTTGAGTTTTGAATAAAAATATCACCAAGCCAACTAAGATAATAGTTCCAATTGCAACTATAATCGTATGGTTCATCAAAGCGTTAGATGCAAATATCAAAACCTTAGTTGGCAATGGTAAGGGAACTTTCAAGCTAATAAATATCGTCGAAATCTTAGGAATAACAACGACAAGTATGAGAAGCAATACTCCCATGAATACAATTAGAATAATAACAGGATAAGCTAGTGCTCCCTTAATCTTATCGTTAAACTCTATTTCTTTTTGGATCTGAGTTTTTAAATCCTTAAGAGCCGCATCAAGAGTTCCAGCCTCCTCGGATGCTTTTAAAACATTAACTGTTACTTTATCGAAAACTTCTGGAAATTTTGAGAAAGATGAATAAATGTGTTGTCCTTGTACCATATCTTCTCTCATAACAGCAAGAATTCTTTTAGTATTCCCTTTTGAATCCTCAAGAAGAGAATCCACAGTCTCAAGAATTGGAATTCCAGCAGTTATCATCGTGGACAAATTTCCAAGAAGCCCTAACTTATCATTATTTTTTATTCTTAACTTTTCATTTTTTGTCATATTTTATCCTGACTCTACTTTTGTAACTCTTAGAACTTCTTTAATCGTCGTCATTCCTTTCCCCACTTTTTGCATTCCATCATCAAGCATTGTCGTCATTCCTTCCTCAACTGCCTGTTTTGCAATTTCGTCTGAATCACTTTTCTGAGTTATTAATTCTCTAATTTTTTCTGACATATCTATTACTTCAAAAATTCCAATTCTTCCGGTATAACCTGTGGCATGACAAATCCTGCACCCTTTTCCTTCATAAACTCTTATTTGATCTTGTGGACCAAAGTGTTTGGAGATCACATTATCGGGAATATCCTTAAGAGCATCTTTTCGACTTAAAATAACCGGAGATTTACATGAATCGCAAATCTTTCTAACCAGTCTCTGCGCGATAATTACATTAACAGTGGATGCAACCAAGAAAGGTTCAATTTTCATATCAATAAGTCGGGGGAGAGTTGTGGCAGCATCATTTGTGTGAACTGTGGACAAGACCAAATGCCCGGTAAGCGCAGCGTTAACAGCGATTCCAGCAGTCTCCGAATCTCTAATTTCTCCCACGAAAATAACATTAGGATCCTGTCTAAGAATAGAACGCAGTCCGTTCGCAAAAGTTAAATTTGTTTTAGGATTAACCTGAATCTGATTAACTCCTTTAATTCTGTACTCAACTGGTTCTTCAATGGTAGTAATATTTTTTTCCCTGGTATTAACAATTTTTAAAATTGCATAAACTGATGTAGTTTTTCCAGATCCAGTAGGCCCGGTCGAGAGAATCATTCCGTAAGATTTATTAATAGCGTTAGTTACTTTAATAAGATCTTTTTCATTCATTCCCAAATCTTGAAGTGAAAATTGCCTAAACTTAGAAGATAAGAGTCTCATAACTACTTTTTCTCCTTCCGTAACTGGGATCATAGAGACACGAATGTCTAGATTTTCCTCATCCACTTCTATCCTCATTTTTCCATCTTGAGCGCTTAAATGTTCATCGGTTCTTAGTCTGGACAAAACCTTAATTCTGGTCGTAATTCTGTCATGGAGTTTTTTGTCTACATATAACACATCATGTAAAATTCCATCAATTCTAAACCTAACTAAAGAATTTTTCTCCTCTGGTTCTATATGAACATCTGAAGCTTTATCGCGATAAGCGTATGTAATTAAAAGATCAACAATCTTCGCAATCGGAGCGTCATCCATACTAGTCGCTGTTCTAGTTATTTCTGCTTGAAGCATTTGGTCAAAAGTCTGCTGAAGATCTTTTCTATAAAGCTGAAGGACATTATCAATATCTTTTTCAGTCGCCATGTAAACTGTAACTTTCTGTCCTGTCTTTTTCTGAACAATTTCCGCAAGCTTGGTATTAACTGGGTCAGACGCTGCCAGCTTTACACCCTCTCCATCTTTTCCAAAAACAATTGCCTTGTGTTTTCTGGCGAGTCTTTCAGGGATTATGCGATAAACCCCTTCTGGAATTGTTATGTTTTGAAGATTTACATAGGGATACTTAATGTGAGCTGCTATAAGCTCACCTAGCTTCTCATCGGGAATTACATCTTTTTCCATGAGAGCTTGCTGAAGAGGAACTCTAGCATTGGCAGCAAACACCAAAACATCTCTCATGGTTTTGGTATCTACCAAACCTGATTGGAGCATTAGCTGCTGAATCTCTATATCGGGCAGTAACATAGGTTATAACACCAATTAAGGCGCTAATTAAATCCTAACACAGAAAAGGATAAAGTTGAAGAGAAAAACTAATTAGGATAGTGGCATTTTTTGTATTTTTTTCCGCTTCCGCACCAGCAAGGATCATTGCGGCCCAACTTTTTCTTGTCCACAGTAGACGCTGAACTTGTTTGGGGCAAATTTGAACCGATCAAACTTGGAGCACTCAATCCAATTGAAGGCGAAACCATAGACTTTTTACTTGAGATTTTTTCTTTTTTCTTAGAACTTTTATTCTCAGAAACCTCATCAGCTCCTAATTCTCCGCCAGCTGGAGATTCATGGATATGTGTATGAGGATGATCTGGAGTCGCGACATGAACCTTAAAAATCCTATGTGAAATTTCGTCATCAATTCCATTCATTAATGTTTCAAACATTTTAAATGCTTCATTTTTATATTCGACCAGTGGATCTTTTTGTCCATAAGCTCTTAATCTTATTCCTTCACGCAAATTGTTAACTACGTCCAAATGATCCATCCATAAATTATCGATTACTGAAAGAATTACGAAATTCTCTACCTGACGCATTGTTTTTTCACCCACCTGTTTTTCCCGGCTCACATACATTTTTTCTGTTATCTCAGTTAAGAATTCTTCCTTTTTACTAATTTCTGGCTTATCATCCAATTGCTTTTCAAGCTCATTTTTTGAAGCTTCATCGAAAGGAATAATGGTTGAAAAATCCTCAATAATTTTTTTTGAAGCACTTCCGCCGACCGCTCCGAGCTCTCCTGAAGAAACAATCTGAGATATGCTTCCTCGTAAATTATCAAGAACTACATCTTTAGAACTCTTAGATGAATCTCCCGCATTTTCCAAAACCTCACGACGCCTTTCATAAATAATTTGTCTCTGTTTGTTAAGAACGTCGTCATACTCCACAAGCTGCTTTCTGTTATCAAAATTAAATCCTTCTACTTTTACCTGAGCCTGCTCTATAGCACGACTTACAATTGGGTGTTCGAGCGGCACATCTTCAGGCATGTTAAATCTAGTCATGATTCCTGCAATACTATCCCCTCCGAAAATGCGCATAATGTCATCATCAAGCGCTACATAGAATCTGGATTTTCCAGGATCTCCTTGACGTCCGGATCTTCCCCTTAGCTGATTATCAATTCTTCTAGACTCATGTCTTTCAGTTCCTATGACGTACAAACCTCCAAGCGACAAAACCTCATCATGCGCTTTCTGCCATTTTTCCCATGCCGGAGTTCCCTTTAAGTCTTTCCCATCTTCAGCAACTGGAGCTTCTCCTCCAAGAATAATATCGACTCCGCGTCCCGCCATATTCGTAGCTACAGTTACGGCTCCTTTTTCTCCAGCCTTTGAAATAATCTCTGCTTCTCTTTCGTGATTTTTTGCATTAAGAAGCTCATGTTTAATTTTTTTTCTTCTTAAAAGCTCAGATAAAATTTCATTTTTGTCAATTGAAGTTGTACCAACTAAAACAGGCTGACCTGTCTTATGAACCTCTTCAATTTCCCGTACTACTGCACTAAACTTTGCTCTGGTGGTTTTATAAATTGCATCTGAAAAATCTTTTCTTTGGGTAGTTTTATTTGTAGGAATTACTAAAACATCAAGTCCATAGATTTTATGAAACTCCTGCGCTTCTGTTACGGCAGTTCCTGTCATTCCAGCAAGTCTTTCGTACATTCTGAAATAGTTCTGAAGTGAAACAGTTGCTAAAGTTTTTGATTCTCTTTGAATCGCAACTTCCTCTTTTGCTTCTATAGCTTGATGAAGTCCTTCTGAAAGACGGCGACCAACCATAAGGCGTCCCGTAAACTCATCAACCAGAATTACCTCTCCGTCTTTAACGATATAATCTTTCTCTTTCTTGAATAACGTTCTGGCTTTTAATGCGGCCTCTATGTGGTAAACCGTATCAAAATCTTTCTCGTATATATTTTGTATTCCAAAAAGCTTCTCTATCTTGTTAAGCCCATGATCTGTTAGGTGAGCTGTATGCAATTTTTCATCAATTTTATAATCTGTATCCGCACTTAGCTTGTCAACCAACTTCGCAAACTCATAATATTTAGTGGTGGGAGTTTCATCAGGTGCTGAAATAATATGCGGAGTTCTTGCTTCATCAATAAGAACTGAATCAACTTCGTCAACTACTGCAAAGTAATAACCCCTTTGAGTTACGTTCTCAATACTCTGCACCATGTTATCTCTAAGATAATCAAATCCAAATTCAGAATTTATTCCATAAACAATATCTGCCTTATATGCTTCCTTACGACTTGCTGGCTTAAGGTGGATGAGTCTAAAATCACGCGCATCCTGGTTTTTATATTCATGATCATAAATAAATGATTGCTCTGAAATAATTGAAGAAACAGTCATTCCTAAAAGCTTAAAAACAGGCCCCATCCATCCAGCATCACGACGAGCTAAGTAATCATTTACCGTAACCAAATGAACGCTTTTTCCAGTTAGAGCATGCACATATAACGCCGGTACAGCAGAAAGAGTTTTTCCTTCTCCGGTTTTTTGCTCAGAAATTTTTCCCATTGAAAGAGCTGCAGCAGCCATAAGCTGAACATCATAGTGGCGCTGTCCTATAGATCTTCGCGCTGCTTCTCTAACTAATGCAAACGCTTCTGGTAAAACTGCTTCTACGGACTCGCCTTTTGCGACTCGATCTTTTAGTTCTTTTGTTTTCTTTGGAAAGTCTGAAATCTTAAGCTTTTTCATTTTCTCGTCTAGAGAATTAATTTCAGAAATAAGTGGCTGGAGTTTTTTTATCTCCTTTTCATTGGAATCAAATATTTTTCCGAGGGCTCCTAACATGGGTTTAATTATAGCAGGGGCGAGGCTAAATTGCTAGTTTATTTCTTCTCAATTTTGGTAATTCCACCCATGTATTTCTGTAAAACTTGTGGAATTAAAACTGATCCATCCGCTTGTTGATGATTCTCAAGAATTGAGATTAAAGTTCGTCCTACTGCAAACGCTGTTCCATTTAAAATATAAGCAAATTTCTTTTCACCATTCTCTTGATACTTTATATTTAATCTTCTTGATTGAAAATCTGTAATCGTAGAAACACTTGTCACTTCTCTGTATTTATCCTGTCCAGGCATCCATGCTTCTATATCAAATTTTCTCGCTGCTGGAAAACCCAAATCTCCTGTGCACATTTTAATAACTTGGTATGGAATTTCTAATGCTTGAAATAATTTTTCCTCAATTGAAAGAAGCAGATCCTGTTCTTTATCATCTTCTCCTTCTTTGACATATGAAACCATCTCGATCTTATCAAACTGATGAACTCTTAAAATTCCTTTTGTATCTTTTCCATAACTCCCAGCTTCTCTTCTAAAAGCTGTAGAAAAACCAACATAACGACGAGGCAAATCACTCTCTGAGAAAACTTCATCTGAATGCATTGGAACTATTGAATGCTCTGCTGTTCCAACTAAAGTAAATCCATCTTTTTCAAGATGAAACATATCCTCATCTCCGCCATTTTCCATATATCCAAGCCCACGCATTACATCTGTTTTAATTAGAACTGGAGGAACAATCGGCCTAAAACCATCCTTCATTAAAGTCTCCATGGCAAATTGAACTAACGCAAATTCTAAAAGAGCGCCTTCATTTTTTAAATATGCGAATCTTGCTCCGCTTACTTTCGCAGCTCTTTGAACATCGATAATATCTAACGCCTCTCCTATGTCCAAATGGTCTTTAGGTGTAAAATTAAACTTTGTTGGCTCCCCAACTTTCTTAACCACATCATTTTCAGTATCATTTTTTCCAACCTTTACATCTGGTTTTGATGGGTTTGGAATTTTTAACAGAAGCTCTTTTAATTCTTGGTCTAGAGCACTTAAAGCACCTTCTTTTCCTTCAAGCTCCTCTTTAATTTTCTTACCCGTTTCAATTTGCTCAGGAGTTGGCTTTCCATTAATAGTAGACGAATGAGCATTTCTTTTTTCTCGAAGCGCTTGGACTTCCGAATCAAGCTCTCTTTTCTTAGAATCAATTTCTAAAATACTTGAAACACTAATTTGAACTCTTTTAGCAAGAGCCGCCTTCTCAACTTCTTCACCATTTTCCCTAAGAAATTTGATATCAATCATACGCGTATTATACTACTTAAGCTTGATTTAGAAAATCACTAAGCTTATTTAATGCAATTGAACGATGAGATATAGAATTTTTTAACTTTGGGTCCATTTCTGCATAGGTCTCATCATATCCATCTGGAATAAAAACCCTGTCCCAGCCGAATCCATTATCTCCTCTTATTTCTTTAGCGATTTTTCCCTTTGCCTCACCAAAAAATAATCGCGGTTTTTTCCCATCATGAAATCCTATCGCAAGACTTGCGACTGCTTCTCTATTTTTTTCTCCTTCAAGCATTTTTAATAGCAGTGAAGGACCATTTCCAGCTTGAAGAATCCATTTTATTAATGGCCCAGGAAATCCATTCCAAGCATTTACTGAAAAAGAAACATCGTCGATAATCACAGGTTTTTTAACAATTTCAAATGCTTGATTCAATTTATGCATAGCAACTTTTTCAAGATTGATCTCCTGAATCTCATCAAGTTCGATTGATGAAATCTCAATATCAAATTTTAGAATTTCCTGAGTTTCTTTAACCTTTGCCTTATTTCCAGTAGCGAAAACGATTTTCATTTCGAGGCCTCTTCAAATCTATTTTTAACAAATGCTGGGTCAAGAGAAAGAATTAATGCAGCAAGTTTTGGTCCATGATTTTTTCCCAATAATGAATTATAAAAAGCAGCAAACGCTTCACCAGAAGTTAATCCCAAATCTTTACTTAAGTCGTAAATTCTTGTTTGGAGGTCTACCGGATCAGTAACATCAGAAACAAACCCTGCAGTTTTCCCCAAAAGTTCTTTTTGTTTTTGGCTTAATTCAATATTTTTTGGTAGTTCTTGTTGAACAGTAAATTTATATTCTTCTGGAGCGAATTTTTCTATCCAAATTTTTGCATACTTTGCCCATTCCCCTAAACCCTGTTTTTCAATTTCCTCTTCCATATTTGGCATTTGTACCCAGGATGTTAAAACCAAGAATCGAACAGTGGGTGGTTTTTTAGGTTCCCCAATCTGCGAATATTCAAATGCCCGAGCTAAATCATCATTGGATTTTTTAAAGTATAAATCCGCTGCCTTTTGATATTCATCAAATAAAACTGGAATTGCGATACTATCCATTGGATCAAATTCTACCTGTTTTTTATACTCAGTTTTTAAAAATAAAAATCTACCAAGCTCAAGAGGAAGCATATCTGCAAGATCGCGGGCTTTAAGTCCTAGTCCTTTTGATGAAGACATTTTTTTACCCCCAATTAACATAAATTCGTAGGGAAGATTATATGGATTTGGAATATTAAACACTTCGCGGCAAAGCGCTTTTGCGATATCTCTAGATCCACCAGCTGATGAGTGATCTTTACCTGCTCCTTCAATCGTTACTCCCAAAACTTTCCAGTGTGCGGGCCAATCAACTTTCCATGGAAGCTTTCCGTTACCATCAAAAGGACTAATTCTAGCCTTATGTCCACAGCCCTTTGCCCATTTCACCATTTCTGGTTCACAGGTGTATTCGACAATTTCTCCATCCCAATTTGTAACTCTCGTAGTTCCTAATTTCCCGCAGCTCTCACAAATTACCTGAAGAGGAAGCCAACCAGATTCTCTTTTTTTACTGCCGCTTACTTTCTCATAAATATCCTGAATTTTTTCTGCGTTATCTAGAGCAATTCTTATTACCTCGTTAAATCTACCTTCGCGATACATATCCCATGAAGATAAAAATTCCGATTCAACACCTAAATCTTTCAAAACTTCTTGATACTGCTTAGCAAAATAATCTCCAAAGTTTTCATAACCAGGCTCTGGTGATGGAGCTGATCTAACAGGGTAACCCATGTATTTGCTATGTGATTCTTCTAATTCCGCGGGAAGACCATCAATCGGGTCAAAATCATTTGTAATATAAGTCCATTTTACGGATTCACCTTTTCCTTTCAAGGCTTTATAAACTACATCATGAACTAGAGGTCCACGTAAAGAGCCCACATGGGGATGCCCCGACGGGGTAAACATATCGTCCACCCAGTAAGGTTTATAATTTCCTGAATCGATAATCTCTTTTGCAACTTTATCAGCCCAAAACATAATCGTATTTTACCCTAAAAGAAAATAAATATAAACGAAGAGCATTAGGCTCTTAAAAAACCAGGACCTCTACGCACAGTTGAAGCACTAGGAATCACACGGTCAGTTGAAACAATAACTCGTTTTTCTAACAAAGATGGTCTAACTTGCACACTTCGATCAAAAACAACTTCCGCCTTTTTTTTATTAAACCTCAACTCCGGAAGCTTGCGCTCCAGTAACTCATCCCTTTTCCCAGCACTTACTGTTAAATCAGGGTTATGGCCTTGAACAGAACTAGATGCCCCTAATACTTCGCCAACTAAATCTCTTTTTATTAATTCTATCAACATTAATTCACCCCCTTAACTATTTAAAATTTTAGATCCTCC
>CAYXTY010000013.1:7392-15011 GCA_964468505.1 uncultured Gammaproteobacteria bacterium | reverse complement strand
TAGTTCAATTTGATGCAAATCATAATCTTTTTGAAGAAAATACCATCTCAGGTACCACTCATGACGCTTTCGATATGCATGGCGAGGCTGAATACAGCAATGAGTTCAGGAATAATACAATTTCAGGCTGTCTTTCGACAGACCCATACACAGGGGCTACTACTTATGGGTCAGGATTTGGAGTTGGCGAAGTCCCCACCACTACAAGTTTTCCACCAGGAGACGCTGGCCATCATGATTTCTCTGGAGACAACAACTGGATTCATCATAATACAATTACTGGATGTTATTCTGGAATAAGAATAAATAATACAAGCTATGCGCATATTGAAAACAATACGATTACAAATAATAGAGCGGGTGGAATCTTGATTGGTGACTTAGATTCATACATATTTCCAGAACTCGCAAGTAATCCTCCTCCTTATGGCACAAATTATATAACAGTCAGAAATAATACAGTTAAAAACAATCCCGTAGGAATTAAAATGAAGAATGCAAAGAATGCAAAAATATTAGATAACATTGTAACTAATAATACTGGGGCAGGATTAACACTCACAGCTCAAACAACTGGATACACCATAACAGGCAATGACTTCAAATTTAATGGCTCTACGATTAATCTAGGGGGTAATACTTCTGGAGTTTTTACGAATAATCTCCAATAATTACTATAGATCTAATTATTTCCCGAAGAATGGATTAACTACAGGATATATATTGACAGATCAGGCTCAAGCTGATATTATGTCTCTTACCTAAGACAGCGGGCAAACAATAAGTCCTGCCGAGGATGTAATAAGCTCAAATGAGCCTATCAACACCTTAGGAAGGTGTTTTTTTATGGGAATCGTAAAACAAGCAATCAAGCATACAGGAAGAGGTAGAAAAGAAGAAATCGTAGCTGAGTTAGTCACAAAAATCGACAATTCTAAAGCTTTGGTTTTTACTGACTATCAAGGTCTTACTCACGTTCAACTTGAATCTCTTAAGAAAGAATTAAAGAAAAATGACGCGACAATCATTATCGCAAAGAATAGCCTTCTTAAAATCTCTCTTGGTCAATCAAAAAACTATGCAGATTTTAAGGATAATGACAGTCTAAATCTACCAACTGCTACTCTTTTTATGCAGGGAGATTATGTAGAGCCTCTTAAGTTACTTCAAAAAGCACTTAAAGATTTCGGACTTCCAAAAATAAAGTTTGGCATCTTAGAAGGTCAAGCTCTAGATGAATCAGGAGTGCTAAAAATAGCTTCACTTCCGAACAGAGAAACCTTACTTACTCAGTTAGTGGGCACTCTTAACTCTCCTATTCAAGGATTAGTTGTAACTCTAAATGGAACAATTCAAAAATTTGTAATGACACTTGGAGCAATCGCTCAGAACAAGCCAGCAGCTCCAGCTAATGATGCTCCAGTCGCAGAAACACCAGCAGAAACAGCAACTGAACCAGAAGCAACTCCTGTAGCTGAAGGCGCAAATGAAACACCAGCAGCTGAAGAAACAACTGAAGCTCAAGCAGAAACATCAGCAGAAGAAAATACCGACAAAACAGATGAAAAAAGTGAAGGGGGTGAGAATTAATGGCAAAAATAAATAAAGATGATTTATTAACAGCAGTTGAAGAAATGTCAGTTCTCGAACTCTCAGAATTAGTAAAAGCTCTAGAAGAAAAATTCGGAGTTAGTGCATCGGCTATGGTTGCAGCCGCTCCAGCAGCAGGCGCAGCTCCAGCAGCAGAAGCAGGAGAAGAACAGACAGTATTTAACGTTGTAATCGCATCAGGTGGTGCAAATAAAATTTCTGTTATCAAAGCAGTTCGCGAGTTAGTCCCTACCCTTGGACTTAAAGAAGCTAAGGATTTAGTAGACGGAGCTCCAAAAGAAGTAATGACAGCAGTTAATAAGAAAACCGCTGATGAAGCAAAAGAGAAATTAACAGCAGCAGGTGCTACTGTTGAACTCAAGTAGGATTTAGGTTTATGATTTATGGCGATTTAGTCATAAATCGATATTCATAAATCCTAAATCTAAAAACCGAAGCATTTCGCTTCGGTTTTTTTATGGGAAATTATTCTTCTTCAAACTCCCTACGCGTTTTGGTCTACAAATCAATCAAAACTACCATTTTTAAGGCTTTTGGGGTATTGACAGTAATGTGCTAGTTTGTTATTTTGTATATAACAAGATGATACATTGATTATCATCAATACACTTACAAGGCTATGGCTGATCAAAGCATATCAATATCTAACCTACCCGATCTTTTAACTGTAAGAGAAGCCGCCCAAGTTCTTAGAGTCTCTCCTTTAACTCTAAAAAGATGGGGCAAAAGAGGAAAACTTCCCGCAATAAGAATTAATTCCCGAGGTGATCGAAGATACAGAAAAGAAGCTATACTTTACCTCTTAGGAATCCAGGTTAAAGAAGACTAAACACTCTTCCAATAGTCGGCTAGATGCTGACTTTTTATTTTCTCAATATCAGGATTATCGAAATGTTCTTTTATGAACTGGAAAGTTTCAAACGGTGCTTGAGTATTTACAGAAACTCCTGTCCCCACTTCAAATCCACCTAAAGTTTTTAGTCTTGGGATAAACCTAAGGTACCAATTTTTCCCAGGATGAATATAAAAATTAAAAGGAAAATCATGACCATGCCTTAGATCAAATATCTGAAGAAGTCGTCCCACTGCGAATGCAAGTTCATTCACCTCTTCATTCGTTGCATTAACAAAACTTGTTCCAGATACATGAGGCGCTACCCAAACTTCATCTGGCCAATCTGAATTTCCCGGACAAAATATATAAAGATGCTTAAGATCTTTCTTCTCCTCACTCCTAAGATTAAGCTCTGGAATTTTTAATTTCACTTCTCGCGGTATAACTGTAAGCTGTGTGTGAGGGTGCGGAAGACTCTCCCCAGCACTTTTCCCCTGATTATGGAATATGTACACCTGCCCTTTGCCCTTATGCTCCTCAAAACGCTTTCTGTAAACATTAAAAATATCCTCAGACATATGGACTGGCAGCTCGTCAAAATTTTTATGATGATCATCTGAGTGAATTATAATCTCGTGAATTGGAGCAAATGGATATTTATTTGGAATTACCCTTACCTGATTGAGGGTAAGAATTGGATTTTCCTGCCCAGGCTCAAATGGGCAAGGCGGAAGAACTCCCCGGCTTTGATCAGGTCTCTTAGCGCGTTTTGGAGCAGAAATAACCCACCCACCTGTGGCAGGATCTTGAATGAATCTAAAATCGGGCATGTTAGTGGTCTATAATTTTTTTATAGACTTTTTCGTGTTCTTCTACCATTCTATCAATTGTAAAATTTTCTTCAACGTGCTTTCTGGCTTCTTCCCTCATTTTTCTATAGTCAACTTCGTTCATAGAGTAAATCCGCTCAATTGCTTCGGTCAAACCTTCAACCCCTGTCTTTTTAATAATCCATTTGCTCGATTTTCCCCGATCATGCTCGATTATAAACCCAGTTACTCCATCTTTAATAACTTCCGCAACGCTTCCTTTATTAAAAGCTATAACTGGAGTTCCTGAACTCATTGCCTCAATCATTACCATTCCAAAAGGCTCATTCCAAAGAATAGGAAATAAAAGCACTCTTGCTTCTCTTAAAAATTCGTCTCTTCCAGCTTCCCCGAAAGACTTGTCTTCGATCACTCCTCTTTTAAGTTTTGGCAAAATATTTTTTTGATAATAAGGCAATGCTCTATAGGCGTCATCTCCCACCATTTTTAATGTTTTACCGGTTTTTTCTGCAGCCAAAATAGCCTGGGTTACTCCTTTTTCTTTTATGTATCTTCCAAGAAAAGCCAAATAATCTCCGCCATTTTTGCCAAACGTAAATTTATTAATATCTACCCCATGCCTAATTACTCCAACACTTTTTACGAGTCCCTTAAAAGTCTCAAGCTGATTACTACTTATGTAAATATAATTATCTTTTTTAAATGATTGGAGCCTTCTGTATTCCAAATGCTCTCTTAAGGGACGAGGGTCATGAAGAGTATAAACAGTTTTTATAGGCACCAATTTATTCATATAGTGCGCCATAAAATCGTGATAAGAATGCATAATTTGCACTTTCTTTTTTGCAGCGTGCTCATATGCTTTTACAGAAAGATCAATTTCATATTCAGTTCTTGTTGCGACGTGGGCATTCTTAAGCTTAGTTATGCGATCAAGTCCTCTAAATTTAGGACTAATAAAATCTTTATCTATATAATGACTATCCCCGGGAATAAGATGGGCTTTTGTTTTAGTATTTTCTGAAGCATAAACATAAACCTCATGCCCCCTATCTACCAAGCCGTCAGCAAGATGAATAAAGAGTTCTTTAGGCGCAAAAATTTTATCCTTGTATTTGCTGCCCATATAAACTGAGGGAAGTAGTAAACCAATTCTCATAAATTAGTTACCTCTTTATAAGCAGCCTCATAATTATTAACCATATTTTCAATTGAAAAATTATCCAGAATGTGTTGACGACAATCTGCGGGTTTAATAGAGCTTAGTTTATTTAATACTTCAGTCAAACCATCTACCCCTTTCGAAGGATCAACCACAAATCCGGTTACTCCTTCTTTTATAACTTCAGAAACTGCTCCGCGGTTAAAACCAATTACTGGAGTTCCACAGCTCATTGCTTCGGCCATGACCAGACCAAAAGGCTCTTCCCAATTAATAGTCATTAAGAAAACTTTAGCTCTTTGCATAATTTTAATTACATCCGCTCTGTCTAGTTTTTGCTCTGATGAAATTGGCCCATACCAGCGAATATTTTCTCCCAAATTAGGCTTTATTTCCTTATCATAAAACTCTTGATCCTCAACACTTCCTGAAATTAAAAGCTTTTGTCCTGTGGCTTTCGCAAGTTTTATAGCCCAACCTACCCCTTTAGGATCTAAAAATGATCCGTCATCCTTTTTAGCTTTAGAAAGACGTCCAAGCCAGAGCATATAATCTTCATTTCCTTCATGATAAGCGTACGTATTTGTGTCTACACCGTTATAAACACATTTCATAAATTTAGCTTTCTTAAATTCTGACAAATGAGCTTTCGAAATAGAAATCAATTTAGCATCAGGAAAAGCTGATAAAACGCCGTCTAATTCTGGTGTTGCTTGCGCATGAACCGTGGTCACCATCGGAGTTTTTGTGCCACTAATAGCCATTAGGTTTATAAATTCCGGATATGTGTGGTTATGAATTATGTCAAAATCATTTCCGATTTCCTCAATTTTTCTCGACAATCTAACCAGATGCGAGGTTTCTGCGTAAAATGGGTTCTCGACTTTTGGCAAATCGACGAACGACTTAGGAATAATAGGAATTATTTCGACCCCCTCTATCTCACTATCCCCAGTTCCAAGAAGTGAAACCTCATGCCCCTTTTTAACCAATCCTGAGGCTAATTGATAAATAATACGTGATCTAGAAGCTGATACATCTTCTGCAACTCTCCTTTTTAAAACTGAGGCAAGTAAAATCTTCATTTCTTAACACTATTCATCATTACATGTTGTCCTGGCATCTTCCTGAGTTCTGGTGTCATAAGAATTCTTAACTTTTCCCTAACATCATCAAACTCCTGCTTAGGCATCGCAGCTAAATCCTTACCTGAAATTTTTGAAAAATCTAAACCTGCAGTGTTAAATGCGGCAACCGCAGCTTCTGAAAACTTAGGATCTGACGAAAGTCTTTGAACAGTTTTCTGCAAAACTATTGGATCCTCAACAATTCCAACATATCCAAGCCAGTAAGTCAAAAGTTCGGGATCCTGTAATGCTCCGTCAAATTCTCTTTCATTCGAAGACTTCTTTCCTAGCTCTTCATTTTTAGGATCCATCATCCAGTCAAGAATTTCTTGATACATTTCCTTATTACCTGCAGGCTTTACTTCACCTGTTTTAGTATTTTTAACATTTACTCCTTCTCTTCTCTGATTTGCTGCATCTAACCTTGATTGAATAATTACTTGTGCTGATTCACTAGACACTTCCTCCCCGGTAAAAAGAAATCCTATTCTTTCAGTTCTCGGAACATGAAAGTCCGCTGCTAAACCTGAAGCCACACCTTTTTCAAGGACTTCCGGATTTAGATTTACAGTATTTGCGAAGTTTTCTAAAGTATTCGTGGATCTGTCCTCAGTAAGTATCGCCTCGGTAATCGATTTTCCATATTTCTCTTGATAGAGCCTGCCAAATCTTCTTATTATGATATCTCGCATCAAAGCAGCTTCCGAGGGCCATGCCTCTTGTCTTAAAGGCGACAACTTTTCCTTAGCCCATCCAGGAATCGTTTTTCCTCCACTAAGAAGAACTCTTTCAGAATGTCCCGAAAGTAGCGCAAAACCGGAGGCTATTGCATTTTCTCTACCCCATCTATTAAGACCAAACCTTCCCTGATTTTGCCATTCAATCATTTGAGCATCAATCTCAGCAGGACTTTTACCTTCTGTGTTTTTCAAAAAGGGATTAAGCTCTACCGGTGAATCATCTGAAGACAAATGACTTTCTGTTTCTAAGATCCTAAAATCGGGCTCAGTTGCATGAAGCGGGTCTTTTTTAAACTCTTCCCATTGATCAAGCCTCTCTTTATCAGCTTCAACTTTAGGATCAAAGTCTTCTCTCCTAAAAAGAGGTTTAACTGGACCTTGACCAAATACGATTAAGAGATCTTTAGGTTGGGGTGACCCAACTGCTTCGACACTTCTAACTGGAGATTCAACGGTAGGAATTTCTACTTGCGGCCGGACATCCTGTGGAGGCATAATATCAGCCATTAACTAAATGATATAGTTATTTTACGGTCTTCGCAACATAGGAAGTTTTATTCCGCGATTTTCGTTCTTCCCTGCACCCTTAACTACGGCCATATATTCAGATGTCGAATATGTAAACTTTTTATAAATTTCCTCAAATTGTGAAGCTATTTTCTCCCAAGTGAATTTATCATCCACTGTCTTCCTTGCATTTCGAGCAGCTTTTTCTCTAAGAGCATCATCTGACAAAAGCAAATTAACTTTATCTGCAATTTCCTTACTATTCCTTGCGCGTACAAAAAAACCATTCTCTCCATCTTTTATAACTGAGAGCATGCCGCCTTTTCTAGTAGCCACCACCGGTGTCCTTGCAGCCATAGCTTCTAGAATCGTGAGACCAAATGGTTCATCCCAAACACTGGGAGAAACATAAACATCTGCTCTTTCATAAAAAGCATGAAAAAGCGCAGACTTCGCTGGATTAATGTAGCCCACCATAATCACATTCTTTAAACCTAAATCCTTAATCTGTTTTTCAAGATTTTCCTTATCTACTCCGCCTCCTACTATAACTACCGTTCCGTTTATCTTTCTTGCTGCATTTATTAAATACTTAACTCCTTTATTAATTGTAAGTCTTCCAGTAAAGAGAACCACCTTTTTGTCTTTAAGCCCATATTTTTTATCAATTTCTGATATATATTTAGCATTTGCTTCATAGTTTGATATCTTTACACCCCCCATTATTACTTTTGTTTTAGGCTTAAGACTTGCACCAAACATTTTCAAATAATCACCCCTAGTATGTTCGCTAACAGCTGTTATATA
>CAYXTY010000013.1:3262-7292 GCA_964468505.1 uncultured Gammaproteobacteria bacterium | reverse complement strand
CCAAGCTCCTGACCATTCATATCAAAAAACTTTCTTCCTTTTGGCCATTCGGGATGACTCACAAAAACTCCATCTTGAGGCGAATTTACAACATAATGCTTTACACCAGGGAGCTTTCTTTTATCCGGAGATACAATTGCGACCTCATGCCCTCTCTTAGACATCTCGGCAGTAAGCTCCCTTAGAAAGGCTCCGCTCCCATTTCCCCACAGAGGAAACATGTATAGGTAAAGAATTTTCATAGGACAGGAATTATAACATATTTTATACTATTTTAGCTTCTCCTGTAGTGTATTTAAAACAAATCTTACGAGTGCAAATTGCCTCTTAATTCGCCAAGGTTGAATCATCAACCTAAACAACCATTCTAATCCCAATCGGCGGATAAATATTGGAGCTCGCATCACTTTTCCAGAGATAAAATCAAAGGCTCCGCCCACTCCTATAAAAACTTTAGAGTCAATTTCTCTCATATGATCAAATATCCATTTTTCTTGTTTTGGCGAGCCAAAAGCTACAAAGAGAATATCGCAACTCAAACCCTTATCATTATCAGGCCACTCCTTTAAAGCAAATGAAACCTTAAGCTCAGGATATTTTTTCTTTAAGCACTCTGCCGTACTTTGTGCCACGTTTTCCTCTCCACCTAAAAAGCCTACCGTTATAGGCTTTTCTGCTACCCCATTTACTAGGCCATCTACCAAATCTACTCCATGGGACCTTCCCTTAAAGCTTTTACCAAACAGTTTACCTGCCCATAATACTCCGACCCCATCAGCCAAGGCTAAATCAGCTGACATCAATACCTTTTCATATTCTGCATTACCTCTCGCGAGCATGATAATTTCAGGGTTAACAGTTATCACAAAAGTCTTTTCATCCTTTTTTTGTGATTTTTCAACAATATACTCTAGGGCTTCACGAAAACTTAAGTCTTCGATTCTTAAAACAATTTCCTTTATTTTCATAATTAGTTTAAACTACTATGAGACTGAAAAATTAAAATCCAAACTCAATTAATAATGTCTTATGGGTATAGTACTTACTCAAGTTTTGGCTTTGAATTTCAAGCACTGAGGCTAATTTAATGTTAAGTGAAGATAAAGGCGAATCTAAAAAACTATATCTAGTTTTAGTTGTGAAAAAAATGTCCCTTTTTATTGGTTTTGTAAGTAATTCCATAAAAAGACTAAATACTCTAGGATCTTAGTCTATTTTCTCGATATACTACGCTTATAAAGTTCTATATTTTCTATAGCCACGCCTGTTCCCCTAACCACGCATAAAAGTGCATCCTCAGCTACGTGACATGGTACTCCAGTTTGCTTTGTCATAAACTTATCAAAGTTATTTAATAAAGATGTTCCACCAGTCATAACTATTCCCTTATCTATAATATCACTTGCAAGCTCCGGAGGTGTTTTTTCTAAAACTCCCTTAACTCCGTGAATTATATCATTCAAAACTGGCATTATAGCCTCATTTACCTGATCCTGGGTGAGCTCAATAGTCTTTGGGAGTCCAGTTATACTATCCCTTCCCCTAATCTCTTTTTTCTTCTCTGAGGCTTCTTTTCTGTCCTCAACCAGGGCTGTTCCCAACTCGATTTTTATCTCCTCAGCTGTTCTCTCTCCAACTAAAAGATTAAATTTCTTCTTAGTGTAGTTTGAGATTGCCTCATCAATTTTGTTTCCGCCCATTCTTACAGAATCATGAACAACTACTCCTCCCAGAGAAATAACTGCAATCTCAGTTGAACCTCCGCCCATATCTACAACCATATGCCCTGCAGGCTGAGCGATTGGAATCTTAGCACCAATTGCAGCAGCAAGAGGTTCGTCAATTAAATAAGCAACCTTTGCTCCAGCCGACATTGTAGCGTCTAGAACTGCACGACGCTCTACCTGAGTCACACCTGACGGAATACAAACCATAACTTCAGGTTTAAAAAATCTTGAAGCACCAGTGGCTTTGTCTATAAAATATGAAAGCATAGCCTCAGTTATGGTGTAATCAGCTATAACTCCGTCTCGAAGTGGCCTCATAGCAACTATATTTCCCGGAGTACGTCCAAGCATCTCCTTAGCTTCTTTTCCCACAGCGACCACTTTATTTTCTTCAGCTGTAACAGCTACAACCGTAGGCTCATTAATAACGATTCCTTCTCCGCCTAAATAAACAAGGGTGTTTGCAGTTCCGAGGTCGATTGCGATTCTTTTTGATAACATCATCTTAATATATCAACATTTAAATTTTTGATTTTATAAAAGTTGTAGTAAGCTCAAAATTTTAGCGCTTAAAAAGAGTTTACTGCATCTTAATAGTAACTTAGTAGATCAAGTTTAGCTTTGAGCTAAAAACCATTATAACACCCATGACTTAACTTGCAAGATATATTAAGTAAATCGTATAATCTCATTTAGTAGGTGAATTTCTTTGAATAAATCTAATCTTCCAAAGGTAAATAAACAGCTGGTGTTTTCCGTAGTTATATTTTTGGGTCTCGTTTTAGCTACAGTTTTGGTAGTTCTATATGGAAAAGGCTACAGATTTGGCTTAGGAGCTGGAAAGATTGAATTTAATGGTACTGGACTTCTTGTCGCAAAGAGCATTCCTGACGGAGCTCAAGTGTTTGTAGATGGAAAACTTAGGACCGCCACAGACAACACTATTAATATTGCACCAGGAGAATACGAAGTAAAAATTACCAAAGAAGGCTATTTCGAGTGGAGTAAAAGAGTAAAAATCCAGACTGAAGTAGTAACAAAAGCTGAAGCGCTTCTAATTCCTACAGCACCAAAACTCGAGAGCATAACAGATATCGGTGCAAAAAGCCCAATAATTGATCCAACACTAACAAAAATCGCATTTATAGTTTCCTCCCAATCAGCCACAAGAAACGGAATTTATGTTTTTGATATGAAATCAAATCAGCTCTTAACACTCCAAAGCTCCTCTACTCAAATAGTTGATGACACCATAGACACTTTTTCTGAAGCTGAAATTTCGTGGTCAGCAGATGGAAAAGACTTAATGGCTACAATTTCCGCTGGAAGAATTATTCCTACTACCTATCTTCTAGACACAGATAGAGCAAATAATCCTCCAAATGATATTACAGAAACACTATCAAGCGTAACTGCTACCTGGACAAAAATCAAAGCAAACAAAGATAAGGCAGTGTTTGATTCTCTCCCAAGAGGAGTGAAAGCAGTTGTCAGAAGTCATTTTAATGTAATTTCATATTCACCAGACCAAAACAAAATTCTATATAGGGCTTCAAGATCAGGCAATCTTCCAATTATCATAAAACCAAGGCTAATTGGAGTAAATACTACGGCTGAAAATAGAAATTTGGAAGCGGGTGCTTACTATGTCTATGACATAAAAGAAGACCACAATTATAAGATTAATTCTGATAATTTTAAAGGTGCTTTTAGCTGGTTTACGGATTCAAAACATCTAATCTATGTTAAAGATAATGAACTTCACATGATCGAATATGACGGATTGAATGATACTGTGGTTTTCGCAGGGCCATTTATTCAAAACTATGTCTTCCCTTGGCCGGATTCTACGAGAATAGTAATGCTTACAAATCTTGGGAATACAAATATTACGCCTAATCTCTATACAATCAGCCTCAAATAAACTGACTAGCTGTTTTTAAAATAAAGCTCCGAGTCTAAAAGGAATACATTTCCATTCTGACCGATAAGAAACTGTGAGGGATTTAAATCAGCTGGCACTAATCCCGAAGCTAACAATAGATCAACTAAACCTCCTGATAAATGTCTAACGCCTTGTTGTTCAGTTAATGATAATTCATCCATTTTCCTACCATCCGTAAATTGATAAATAAGTGTTTTACCCTGTCTGTCAATTACACCAACAAGTGGTTCAACAAACTGAATACCACTAAAGCCAGCTTCTACCACCAACTCCTGCGCCTCATCGCCACCAAGAACCCTCTCTACTATTGGAGCTGTAGAAATTTCATTTGCTATACTTGACCAAGCCATATCTTGTC
>CAYXTY010000013.1:0-3162 GCA_964468505.1 uncultured Gammaproteobacteria bacterium | reverse complement strand
TTCTTTCAAGCAATCCTAGAACCTCTTGAATTTGTGGCTGATGAGGAGAAGCTAAGTTAACAAGAAGATCGTAATTTGGCTTTCTTATTACATCTACCGTTCTGGCAGGCTCTCTTGATATTGGCTCTGGTGACATTTATTGTTTAAAGATTGTATCAGTTTTACGAGGTCTTGCAAAAACTAAAAGTCTTTTAAATGCGGTTCCAGGAGGCCAGCAGGTCTGAAGAATTAGTTGCTCTCCACCTTCTTGAGCATTAGTAATAAATGAAACATCTGATGGATCTACTATCTTAGTCCCAGTCACGTAATAGTTATGTCTTTCCCCTTTATAAAAGACTACGATCTCATCCCCTTCTTTCAGATCTTTCAATAAGTAAAAAATTGCATTGTAACGCCCGGCATCCCAGAAATTATCAGCAGAGTGAGCGAATAAGTAAACATTTCCTTGAAGACCCGGAAAGACTGAACCCTGAGCATGCGCTACTCCTTGTTGCAAGGCTGGGCCAAACTTACTCTCATCTGATGGATCTACATTTGCAATAATCCTAGAACTAGCTCCAATTTTAGGTATCAAAATACTAAACTCTGTATCAATAGGGCTCAACTCTTGCTCCTTAGATCCTGTTAATAAATCCGCAAAAGAAGCCGTTTGCTTTGGCTCATTTGCTAATGTGTCATTTACCTCAAACTCTACTCCTCTAGCCTGAATAACTCTGTACTGAACTTCATAATATCCAGCTGGACCAAAAGTCGCTATTACACCAAAAATAGCAAAAAGGAATAGAAAATTCCCGAATGTTCGAAGAATTAAAAATCTGATATCTTGTTTGTTCATTTTTGGGCGCTAAAATGCGTCCCCGAGAGAGCGGACCGAAGGGAGCTCGCCTGCCTGACAGGCGCGTTCTCCTCGAGGGTCTGCGTCCCCGAGAGGAGTTGAACCTCCAATCTTTCCCTTAGGACGGGACTGCTCTATCCAGTTGAGCTACGGGAACATACATGTATTTTAGCACAATAAGCTTGTGGATCTGAATTGATATATTCAGTATATCTTGACACATTAATCAATAATAGATACGATGGACGCTATGGAACCTGTCCCGCCAATTGCCCAGCCTGACGCTCAACCTGCAGCTCCTGCTCGTGGACCAATTGCAAGAGTAAAAGGTTTTTTTGCAAATGGCTCACCTGACGCATCACAAGCCGTGACTACTCCACCTTTTGGAGAACCAGCACCTGCTACACCTGGACTCCAACCAAGACCTGACACAACTCCTGCCGCTGTTGTCCCTAGTCCATGGGCAAAGCCTGATGCCGCGGCCGCTTCAGTACCTCCATCTTTAGCTAGCATTGCAGAACCAACATTTGGAGCTGCGCCAGTAGCTGAACCTGTTACGGTAGCTCCTGCTTTACCAGAGGATCCATTTGCACCAAAGACAGCAACGGAACCTGTCGCGACCACCACCCCAGAACCTACGGCTACCCCTGATTCTTTAACTCCTCCAAATATTGAACCAAAGCCAGTAGCTCCTGCTTTACCAGAGGATCCTTTCGCACCGAAAGCAACAACAGAACCAGTTGCCCCAGCAGCTCCCGTAGAACCAGCGCCCGTAATTCCTATACCAGAACCTACAGTAGTAGCCTCTCCAGTTTGGGAACAAAACCCTACTGATTCTGGAACAGATAGCATAGTTGTAGATCCTGATATGAGAACGTCCTCTACGCCATCAGTTGAACCAACTACAGGAGCAACTACTCCAGAAGATACCAGCGCTGTTGCATCCGAAGAAGCAACACCAGAGCCACCTATGTTCAGAAAAGTAGTAGACGGGGATCTTATTAGCTATGAATTTACTCCAGAAGGCAGAGACAGAATGTTGGCTGCATTTACAAAAGCTATTGACAGTGGAGCTTTTAATGATCTTGCAGGAATATTCGCTAGCGGACAAGGATCCGAGTCAGAAGCACTAACTACAGAAGCCACTGCTCTAACACCACCAACTGAGCCTCTTCCAGCAACTCCTACAACTGAATTACCTCCACCACCAGCTACTTCAGCATCTCCAACCTTACCAGGAACTATATAATTTCCTATTGCAATTTCTTCATTTCAAACTTAAAATATAAAAATGCAGAAAAAGAATCATAATCCTTCTGAAACCTCCTCTAATTGGCAAAATGAATTAAAAAAACAGGAAAGAACAGACATGCTTAAGAAAATCATGATGTGGGGAGCTATATTAGGAGTCTCTATTCTAGGACTTGCAGGACTCGTATTAATTGCAGATAAAAGCACCTCTACCACAGAAACACCCATCGAAAACGCAAATCTTCCTAAGATGACAGAAAATGATATTGTCGTAGGAGATAGAAATGCTAAAGTTACGATAACTGAATACGCAGATTTTCAGTGTCCAGCCTGCGCTGGATATAATTCAACCTTAAATAGAATAACCGAAGAATATAAAGACGTAGCAATAGTTTATAGATTTTTTCCACTCAGAGGAATACATAAAAATGCTTTAATTTCAGGTCAAGCAGGATATGCTGCTAATAAATTAAGCAAATTCTCAGAAATGAAAGACCTTCTGTATGCAAATCAAGCTGATTGGGAAAACCTTGGAGATCCAAAAGAGATTTTCGAAGGTTATGCTAGCTCGATTGGACTGGATGTCGAAGAATTTAGAACTATCATGAACAGTGATGAGGCTAAGAAAGCAGTTGAAGATGGAGAAAAAGAAGCAATTGGCCTTGGTCTTAACTCCACTCCAAGCTTTTTCATAGGAAATAAACAGTTCTCAGCTTCAAGCTATGATGAGTTTAAGAAACTAATTGATGAAGAACTAAAAACCTCAGGCTCCAAACCTACAGTAAAACCTCTACAATAATTTAGCTTTCGTCTGGAAGATAAATGTGGCCGTGTTCTGTTTTTACCCAATCAAATATTTCGTTGGGGGAAAACATTAATCCTTTTTCCTTATCTGCTGCTTCCTTATTTTCTGAAGCATGAATAAGATTATATTGCTGACTCATTCCAAAATCTCCCCTGATAGTTCCTGGTTCTGCTGCGCGGGATTTTGTGACTCCTGTCATTTTTCTAATAGTCTCAATTGCCTCATATCCTTCCCATAGCATGGCAACTACTGGATATGACTTCATATAATC
>CAYXTY010000012.1:13677-16477 GCA_964468505.1 uncultured Gammaproteobacteria bacterium | reverse complement strand
ATTTGATGATAAATTGCGGTAGAGGGAGGCGGTCTAAAAGTTACCTCTCCTGTAGTGCTATTTTTAACTACGACCTGTGTTTTTCTAAAATCCCCCACTTTTTCTGGTGTTAAAATTCTATCCGTTGTAATTTTATGAAGTTCTTTTATTAAATCTTCTGTAATTTTTACATTTTCTTTAGAGCTCAAATGACCAATGTATTCCATCACTTTCCTGTAATTCATTACCTCCTGAATATCTCGATCGCGAGCTAATACTTCTTTTCCCTCCATTACTTTTTCAGCTTGATCTAAGTTTAATTCATTTCCCTCTATGTGGGTCCCGTAATGAACAGACCTAACAAGCGCATCCTTTTGGAATTCTCTTTCGTAATACGGAAGAAGAGGAGCATGGTCAATTACTTCACGACAGGCCTCAATTATCCCTATGCTTTTTAGAATATTATTAGTGATGTTAAACTTTGGCTCAAACATAATTACGTGGCTAAATGTGCTATAATCATACCATATGCCGAGTAATTCCCGAGAAACAAAAAAAGAATCTGATCAAAAATTCCATGTAGAGCTTGCAAAGCAAATGCTTACTCTTTCAACCGCTGCGTTTGGATTAGTAGCGGCTCTAGCTTGGAACGCATTTATTCAAGAATTGGTAGCAAGTTACGTTAAGAAATATTTGTCTGTTGGAGGGGCGCTTGTCTCAATGGGAATTTATGCGATTATCGTGACTGCTCTAGCGGTTTTCGTAACTTATCAATTAAGTAGAATTATTAAAAGACTCGAGAATAAATAACTAAGGCTTTCGATCTAGATCAGTTATTCTTTTTCTTGAATTACCGCTAACATCACCTAATAAGCTTATGCCTCGCTCTCTTAAGCCTCCTGCTTTTACGTTTCTGATATCAAGCGTACCGCTATAATATTGAGGCAATCTAAAAACCACTTCCCCGTTCTCTCTGGTTTCAAGCGTGCCGCGTCTAACTCTCGGCTTTGGAGTCGGAAAAGTTGGCCTTGGCTCTAAAGTTCCTTCAGGATTAATTTCTGTATTTGGTTGTCCTTCAAAATTCCATCTACTCATATTATTAAGATTTACTTATTACCTCTCTAAATTTAGCCTCAATCGTCTTAGAAGAATCATCAATTACAGTTTCATAAACAAATTTTGCAAAAGGAATCTCTACTCCGCCCTTTTCTGATAAAAATGGTACAGAAAGAATATTATTTCTTCCTTCAACTGTACTTGCCACCTGCTGAAGTGCGTCATCTACGCTCAATTTCGTTAGATATTTTCCAAATCTATAATTTCTACTCTCAAGACTTGAGCATGTAAGCACTAGATCCCCCATAATACACTCAATTGCCCCAGGTTCCACTTTATAGCCAAATCCCTCACACAGATTAATAGTCTCTTTATATGCATGTCCTATGAGCTGAGATCTGGTATTAATGAAGAATCCTAATCCTTCAGAAATTCCGCACAAAATGGCATAAATATTTTTAAGTGCTCCGGATAATTCAACAGCCTCTGCAGAACCAGCAATTCTAAGCTTGAAATAGTCTGTTTCAAATAGTTTTTTTACTTCTTCTGCGAGCGCTATATCTCCATCGATTGAGGCTAAGTTAACCAATGTCGGGAGTTTTTCTTCAACTTCTACTGCAAAACTAGGACCAAAAAGAGAAAAATATTTAATATTCTCTCCTAATACTTCTTTTGCAATCTGGAATGGAAGCTTATGCGTTCCCTTTTCAATTCCCTTAGAAGTGTTAATAATAATTGAGTTTTTAAGATTTTCTTTATTGTTTGTTAAAACTTCTCTAATTGCTTGAGTCGGAATAGCCAAAACCACGATGCTAGCAGGATCAATTTCTGATTTTCGATCCCAAACCGTATATTCCGTTCCGTTTGTTTTTAAAACTGATGCAAGGGCACTTCCCCATGCACCTCTTCCTAAAATTGTTATCATATGAGTGTAAGATTGAGTATTATAGGCCTTTTTTTCGATTTGTCAAATTAGCTTTCTCATTACATGGGGGATTTCGTTAACCAAATCACTCGCGTTATAGTAAAGCCCTACTCTCTCTCCTAGTGATTCTCCAGATTTTTTATTTATATAACTTGCGGCTGCGGCACTTAAAAATGCATTATTCTTGGCATAAAATGAAGCTACAAGCCCTGCCAAAACATCTCCTGTTCCGCCTTTTGTAAGCCCTGCATTTCCCCCTGTTATTTCAATAGCGGATTTAGAATCGCAAACATAGTCCTTTTCACCCTTAGCTAAAATTGTAAATTCAAACTTCTTAGAAAGAGATTCCACATTCTCTGGATTCATATCTTTCCCAAAAAGCATTTTAAATTCTTTTTTATTTGGAGTAATTATTGCGGTTTTTGGTAAAACCCCAGGCTCTATTACCTGTAAGGATCCTCCATCAACTACCCATTTTTTATTTGGATATTTCATTAAAAACTTTTCTGTTAGAACTTGTGTATCATCGTCCCCCAACTCCTCACCATCAGGACGCGGTAAGCCAGGACCAATTAAAATTGAGTCTGCCTCTGCGATGTAATCATCTAATTTTTCGCGAGGAACAATTATGCCGTTTATAAACTTAGCTTTAAGTTTCTTAACTATTTCATTATTCATCGGGGTTGAGGAAAAATAGACCATATCTACTATTTTTGAGGCTATTTCTAAAGCCCAAAAAGCTGAGGAATGAAATAAATGTGAGCCACCAATTATGAGTACTTTTCCATTCTGGCCTTTATGAGAAGAGTGAGCTGGCACATAAAGTTCTTTTAAAATTGA
>CAYXTY010000012.1:0-13577 GCA_964468505.1 uncultured Gammaproteobacteria bacterium | reverse complement strand
ATTTAATTCTATTATCTCCATTGTACGCTGGATTTTCGCAGGAATAAACTCCTCATGTGTGGTTGTAACAATTGTTTGTTGATTATCGATAATTCCTAAGATCAAATTAATATGTCCCTCATCTAGTTCTGAAAAAACATCATCAAGTAAAAATATTGGCTTGGTATCAATATTATCATGAACATAAGAAAGTTCTAATAATTTCAGCTGTAAAACTCCCAATCTTTGCTGACCGCGAGAACCAAAAGATTTTAGCTCTACAAGCTCACCGACTCCATAATCAAACAATATTTTAAAATCGTCTCTATGAGGCCCAACTAACGTAACTCCAGTCGCAGATTCTGCATCTCTATACTGCTCCAACCTTTCTTTTGAGATCAAACTTTTATCATACTCAATTTTAAAATCGAAAATATCCTTCTTTGATTCATTTAAAAAATTTATAAACTCTTCTCTTTTTCTAGTAATTACATTTCCGTTTCGAATAACCAAACTATCCCAATATTCAAATTCCTTTTCGTGTCTTGCTCCAGTTTCTTTTGCGATTTCTAAAAGCGCATTTCTCTGTTTTAAAGCTTTAGAAAAACCCAAAGACGCGATTCTATAGTCTCTGTCTGTTTGGTCTAAAACATTATCTAAGAAATTTCTGCGAAGTCCTGGCGAACCCACTACTATCTCTAGATCTTGAGGGGAAAAAAGAACTGAGGGAAAATTTCCCACAAAATCTGCTCTTCTTTTAGCGACTCCATTTACAAAAAATCTTTTATATTGCGCTCTTACTCCTGCCACCTCCCCCACCGTTACTCCTACTTCTAAATCAATGTCTCCGACTTTGGCTTTTACTTTCCCCAATTCATGTCCGATTTTTACCATTTGGGAATCTTTTTCTGCTCTAAAACTTTTTCCAGTCGATAAAAGAAAAATTGACTCTATTAGATTTGATTTTCCTGCAGTATTTGGGCCAATTATTATTAAAGATTTATCCTTAAAATCAAAGGAAGATTTCTTATAGTTACGAAAGTTCTGAAGAGTAAGATGGGATAGCACGTGCCTATTCTATCACAGTGCCTTTGAAGTCCTGTCCTTTGAAGTAATTTTCAAGATTTTCAATATTATTTCCATTAAGAACTACTACTTTTACTCCCAATTCGTGAGCCTTTTTAGATGCGATCGGATCAAAAGGAGAATTCATACCGGGAATCCACTCATCTCCTACCATTTTTCTAAAATCAGCCCATGAAATCTTATCGAGCGGCTTTGCATCAGGATTTTTTCTTGGATCATCATTATAAACTTGGTCTATGTTAGAGAGGTTAATGAGGGTTTTTATTCCGTAGTCTTCACAAATCATTACAGAACAATAGTCAGTTGACCATCCAGGCTTCCATCCGGATGCGACAACTACTCTCTCTTCGACCTTTCTAATGATTTCATAATGTTTAAGTACAAATGGGTGCGCAATATCTCTAAAAATAGTTCTAACTAAGTGGGCGTTCATTTTAGTGGCGTGGATTCCTAGCCAATCTAAATCATCGCGTGTAAGCTCGTGCTTAATTACTTCTGCTCCTGCATCTCTATAATGGCGGGCGATTGTTCCTCCCCCTGTTATCAAAAAAAATTGGCGATTAGGATTTGCCGCCAACTGTTCTCTTACGAACTTATTTAGCTTCTCTAGGAACTTAGTGTCAATTCCTCCGTCGGGATAAATAAGGGATCCTCCGACTGAAATTACGACCTTATCTGTATAGTTTGAACCCATAAATAAGCTTAAAAAAAGACCCTAAAGGGTATTTCAATTGCACTAATTCTATTCCAATAACCCCCCAAACGTCAATACGCTATTCTTTTTTGAATAATAGTTCCGCTGGGACGGGTGACAGTTTTTTCAATTTCCCCAGTTTTTATTACGGTTTCCAACCACCCTTCATAAGACCATGGCTTCTCGGGATCAGGTTCAATAATTAAATAAAGTGATCCTTTTTTCTCTTTTCCAGGAATATATCCGTATTCCCTTTCCCCATACCACCATAATAAATAATCATATGCATAAGTGTAAACGGGAGGAGTGAAAACTAAAAGATTGAAGTCTCTTGAATTTGCATCCTTATATACGAAATCTATTGCATCGATTTTACCTTTTATCTTTGCCCCCCCACCATAATCATTAAAATCATTTCTATACCATGTTAAAGTTTGGCGCGCAAACATGGTTAAAAACAAGAGCAAAGCGACTATAACCAATATTCTTTGCTTTCGTTGCCTTGATAAATAAGCAAAGGATATTCCTGCGATAAAACAAAAAATAATAGGCAGCTCCAAAAACCACCAGGCCCACAGCATAGACTTAAGAGGAAGCATTAAGACAAAAAGTATGAGTGGGTTCAGGACTAAAAACAAAACAAACTTCTTAAGTTCACTTTCAGTCTTTTTGTCCTTGAATAGCTGAATCAATCCTACGGCAGAAATAAGAGAGAGAACCCCAACTATCCATAGTTCTCCCGAAACAGATAATAGCGCATCTTTAAATACGTCCAGATGATTTGCAAAAGAATATTGAAGCTCTCCTGAAGAATAAGTTGCAAACCTAATTATGCCTCTCACATTCAAAAAATCGTGCCTTAAGTCAAAAAGAATTAGTGGTAATTGCGTAACGATGAGTAGAAAAACTGATGCGAGAGTAGTTTTTAGCCTGAAAATCCCTTTAGGCCTAACCAATAATAGGGTAAGAAAAGTTGAGGCACCAAAGGTAACCGCAGTTGCTATTTCAAAGTGAGACATTAGGCCCAGTGTAAATGCAGCCAAAGGCAAACCAACGCTTTTCCCTCTATAAGCTAGAAAAACAAAATATAAAAACAGGACAGCTACAGGAGCAATTAGAAAAGGAGGCCAAATAAAACGAGATTGATAAACTACTCCAACTGAGGCGGCAATAAACAATGCTATTAATAAACTTGTTCTCTCTCCAAGAGAATTTTTAAACAAAATGGGAACAAGAAGGATTGTCAGAATGCCCATGATAAACATAAGAACCATCCCTCCATTAGGGTTTCCACCAAAAAGAACAAATGGGATAATTAGAAGATAATAAAACCCTGGGCCTTGGAAAAATCCCCCAATCCCTCCTACCTCCATACCAATTAAAGTAGGGTGTTTATTTACAACAATATCCTTTACGGCCTGGTAGTAAGCTCCCTGATCAAATAAAAAAAGGTGGTTTCCTGAAAGAAGTTCTATTGCTCTAGGTATTGCTCCAATTAAAAGAATTCCTATGACCAAAAGAGGAAATTTGTATCTCTTCACAGACTAAGTATATCTTATTTTTGACAATTCTCACAAAAAAAAGTGCCCCGCCCTCCTAGGAATATTTTCTTAATTTCACTTCCACAATTTGGACATGGCTTTCCCTTTTTTCCATAAACCAAAGAATGCATCTGATATTCTCCTTCTTGCCCCATCACATTTACAAAATTTAGCTCACTTGCTCCACCATACTTCATACTTTTTTCCATAACGCTTAGAACTGAATCATAAAGCTTTTTAATCTCAGACAAACTTAAACTATTTGCTCGTCTTTTAGGATCAATTTTCGCTAAAAACAATGCGTCATTAGCATAAATATTTCCTATTCCTCCGATTCTTGTCTGATCCATAATTAAAGGCTTAACTACAACTCTTGAACCTGAAATAATTTTTACAAACATTTCCTCTGTTAAATCTTTAAATGGCTCTGGTCCCATATTCTTAAAAAAAGGCATTTCCATTACCATTTCTGTATCAACAACACGAATCCATGCAAATTTTCTAAGGTCATTAAAGTATAAAATTGCGTCTCTATCTAATTTAAAAATAATGCGCGTTGCATTATTTGGAAGAGTTTTTACCTTTTGAGGACTCACTGGAACTTTAGAAGTCTTCGGATCTCTGTAGATAATTTGCCCAGTAAGTTTTATGTGAATTGCCAAACTTTTACCATTGTCCAGATCAATTACCAAACCTTTTCCAAATCTACGAATTTCAATAACTCTTGAGCCTATTATTTCCTTTGGATCTCCCTCAAAGATACCCTTTGATAAGATTTCGACGTCAATGAACCTGTGGCCTTTTAAATATTTCTGAAGACCTAATTTGACTGTTTCAACTTCTGGTAATTCAGGCATATTTTCCTACTATTTCTTTTATCTCTTTTTCAAATCTTTTTTTACTAAATTTATCTGCGTGTTTTTGCATTTCCGAAGCATTGAATTTTATTTTTTCAAATTTTTTAATAGCTGCATTTATACTTTCAATTGTTAATTCTTCAAAAAATACTCCAGTTTTTCCCTCAATAACAGTCTCCATAACTCCACCAGATTTATGAGCAATAACAGGCGTTCCATTCATCATAGATTCCACTGGAATTATCCCAAAATCCTCGTCAAGTGAAGCAAAAATAAAACCTTTGGCACCTTTCATTAACTTATCTTTTTCAGAATCACTTATCTCCCCTAAGTATTCAACATTAGAATTTTTTTCCTTTAACAACTCTGCGATTTCTTTTTCATATCCTCCAAAACTTTTCCCAAAAACTTTTAACGGGAGTCCGTTTTTTAAGAATGCTCGCATAATTAGATCCGGATGTTTTGCCCTGGCAATTCTTCCTCCAGTTAAATAATAATTCCCCTTCCCTACGGTGCCACTTGAAACTTCAACTGGAGGATAAATCACAACAGAATCTTTTCTATAAAACTTTTCAATTCTTGCCTTTGTGTTATTAGAATTAGCTATGAATTGATCTACGTTTTGCGAGGATCTATGATCAATAATGCGAAGAAAATGAATTGAAATATTCCCGATTATCTTAGTGATAATGTTTTTCTTCCAATTCCTCGCTGTTTCATATCCATATAAATAACGGGGTGGCGTGTGACAGTAACAAATAACTTTTGCGTTCTTTTTATTTATAAAATTTGGGTTATATGCTCCAGTTGCAGAAACAATAATTACATCAAATTTAGAAAAATCAAAAGAATCAAAAATTAGAGGAGCAATCAAACGAAGCGGACTTATTAGCTTCGCTTTAAATGGCAAATTTTGAGCCCAGGAAGTACGAATATCAAACTTTTCAAAGCGGTCCTTGTGAGGTCCCAAATATTTTGGGAGATAAACTGAAGTGAAAATGGGGGCATTTGGAAAAACATTATGAAGCGACTCAAGAACTCTCTCTGCCCCACCATATTCTTTTATATAATCGTGAACTATCGCTACTTTCATAAAAGTCCTAATTGATCTTTACTGGGTTCTGTTTTTTTAGGTTTTTCAACTTTAGGTTTTTGATCTAATTTAAATCTAGCAATAAGACTATTAAAATCTAACTTTTCAAACGAAGAGAGTAAAGCTTCTCGATCTATACTTTTAACTTCGCATTCGCTAAATTTAAGATGGACTGGCGCATTTACCTCAATAGTTGCAAGTTTTTTAGCCATAACTGCCTGCTCAGCATCAGTTGCAAGTTTTTCAGAAATTCTAGGACTCACTTCTCCTATGTTCTCGTAAATTTGCTCAAGAGTTCCAAATTTATTCACTAAATCCATAGCGGTTTTTGGACCTACTCCCCCAACTCCCGGATAATTATCGGAATTATCTCCTATTAAAGCTTTATAATCCACAAAATGCGATGGCTCAACGCCATATTTTTCTTTTACTTTCTCTGGATCAAATAAAATCATTTTCGTAACTCCAATTATTGGCGCTAATATTAAGACTTGAGAATTTACTAATTGAAGCAAATCCCTGTCCCCTGTAACAATTATCACCTGATTATCTTTATTCTCCTCTGAAGCCTGCTTTGCTAAAGTTCCAATAAGATCATCTGCTTCATATCCGTCCAGATCAAAGACATTAATTCTGCCTTTTTCTAAGACTTCTCTAATGATCTTAAACTGATTTGAAAGTCCATCATCCATCTTTGGGCGCGTCGCTTGATAACCTGAGAACATTTGCTTTCTAAAAGTGGGAGCAGCCCTATCAAAACAAACAATTAAATAATCTGGAGCGAGATCAGCGGTGATCTTTAAAACCATTGAAAAGAATCCATATACAGCATTTGTTAGCTGACCGTCTTCGGTCTTATGAAGAGGTGGAAGAGCATGATATGCGCGGTGAACTATGGCATTACCATCAACAAGAACTAGTTTGCTCATGGGGTGATTATATCAAGTTTAAAAGACTAAGCGGAGAGTTTTCTGTAAAGAAGAGTAACTGCAATAATTGATACTGGAATCGTAATTAAAAGCCCTACCAATAATGCCAAAGCTCCAAGAATATTGATTCCTATGATTAGAAGCATGAACAAGAATATATTGATTACATTCTTATCAGTTGCTTTCCAGCTCATTCGAAGCGAATCTAAAGCTCCTGCATTTTTATCAACTATATAATAGCTATAAAATTGAAGTCTTAGCGCTAAATAAATTCCAGGAATTATTAGTAGAATAAATCCAATGACTATTATTATCGTATAAACAATCGTGGCTCCAATCATTCTAAGAAGATATTGTGGATATGCCCAAAGCTCACTAATCTCTGCTTTATGACCATCAATAAGCTTCAAAATTATTTTAATGAATCCAATTTGGAAGAAAAGTGTTAATACTGTAAATCCTAAGGAAACTAATGAAGCCAGTAATCCTTCTCCGAAAAATCCCTGAACAACACCTTGGACTATTTGATAGACTACGAACGCCACCATTAAAATCGCTATGAATTTAGCGTTCTTTTTAACAAGCTCCCAAGCTTCTTTGATAAGGCCGATTTTGTCGAATTGCTTCACTGAGGCAATTGTTATACTTTTTTACTCAATTGTCAAGAGGGATTAGGCTTCGATTGGAAGAATTGTAGGCTTGTGACCTGGTAGCATTTTCTTGGGTCCTATTAATTTTTCAAATCCTTCAGACTCAATTGTCTCCTGTTTTAGAAGTTCTTCAGCTAATATATCAAGCTTCTTTCTAAGCTTTTTAAGAACCCTAGTCGCCTCCTCTAACCCTTCATCAATTATCTTTTTCACTTCATTATCTACTTTTGCCTGCATCTCAGGAGAAAGCTGATCAGTGTCATATGGTGATTCTTTTTGTATTTCTAAAGTAACAGGTCCAAGACTACTCATTCCAAATCTCATAACCATAGCCCGAGCTATATTTGTCGCGCGCTCTATATCATTTGACGCTCCAGTTGTAATATCGTTAAATACAATTCTCTCTGCAGCCTGACCTCCAAGCATCATCGCAATTTCTTCAATTAAATGTGATTTTGTCTCATGCACTCGGTCAATTGGCTCTGTCATAGTATGTCCCAGGCTCATTCCGCGACTAACAATAGAGATTCGGTGAATTGGATCGATATGTGGCATTTCCCACCCTACTAACGCGTGTCCTGCTTCGTGATACGCAGTCATTTTCCTATCCATATCTGTTTGAAGTCTTTTCTTTTCAGGTCCTAATTTCACTTTCGTAGCAGCTTCTTCCAAATCTGACATATCAACTTTTTTTCTATTATTTCTTGCAGCCCTAATCGCAGCCTCATTAAGCATGTTTTCTAGATCAGCTCCAGAGAATCCAACAGTTCTTTTTGCTACTTTATCCCAGTCGACTTTTACATCCATTGGTTTATTTTTAGCGTGAATTCCTAGAATATTTTTTCTACCCTCAACATCTGGGAGCTCAAGCGCAACTCGTCGATCAAATCTTCCCGGTCTAACTAAAGCAGGATCTAAAATATCAGGTCTGTTAGTTGCAGCCATAACCACTAATTGTTCATTTGGAGAAAATCCATCCATCTCTACGAGTATTTGATTAAGAGTCTGCTCTCTTTCATCATGTCCACCCATAAAGCCAGAACTTCGTTGTCTTCCAATAGCATCAATTTCATCTATGAAGATGATCGCTGGCTGAGATTTCTTAGCTGTCCCAAAAAGATCACGAACCCTAGATGCTCCAACTCCTACCAGCATTTCCATAAATTCTGATCCTGCAATCGAGAAAAATGGAACATTTGCTTCTCCAGCTGTAGCTCTAGCTAGTAAAGTTTTTCCAGTTCCTGCTGGTCCAATCATCAAAACTCCTTTTGGAGTTCTTGCTCCAATACTTTTATATTTACCTGGGTTTTTAAGAAAATCAACGATTTCTTCAAGTTCTTTTTTAGCCTCATCTACCCCAGCAACATCATTAAAGGTAATTTTTGGTGTATCTTTACTGTAAAGCTTAGCCTTTGACTGACCAAAAGAAAAAACACTATCTTGCGCTCCCCTTGCTTGCCTAAATATAAAATAGAAAAATCCTACCATTAGAAGAATCGGAAGAAGTGACGCAAAAATACTGATCCAGTTATTTAAAGTGGTTTTATCATTAATACTAACCTTTGTTTTACTTAGATCTACTCCTGCATCTTTAAAAAGAGTATAAACATTTGATCCTGGTTCTTTAAAAGCTTCGACATTTTTATCTTCAAGTTTTAAAACAAGCTTATTATCATGAACCTCAATCTCTTTAACATTTCCTCTTTTAACTTCTTGGATTGCTTGAGAAAGTGGAACAGCATTTTGAGTTCCCTGAGGCTGATTAACACCAATAAATAGAAGTCCTAGGAAAATAAAAACAGATCCATAGATGAGAAGGTTTTTCCAATTCTTTACTTTTTTATTAAGCTTGGGGAAAAGCGTTTTCTTTGTTTTTCTGCCTGCTGCCATTGATCAAAAATTATATCACACCTGGGAATTTATTTAAAGCTAAACGAGGCCCATTTTTTGTTTTGTTTCCAAAAGAGTTTGCGAAGCCACTTCCCTGCAAATATTGGTGTGGTCGTTTATCATACGCTTAAGATTAAAGGTACTTTCTATTTCTTTTCTTTTTTCTTGAATAGGCTCTAAAACTTCAAAAATTGCCTGGGAAACATCTGCTTTCATCTCAGAATATCTAATTACGCCAGCTCTATAATCCTGTTCGTATTTAGTATATGCTTCAGTGTGATTAAATAATTTTAGAAAGCTAAATAGCGCTGCAACTCCTCCACTCTTTGGAATCTCCCCACCGCTTGTTCCTGAATCCGTAGGAACAGCCGCTATTTTTCTTTTTATGTCTTCTAGGCCATCTGTTAGAAGTATCGATGAGCCCTCAACTGTCTTACTCATCTTCCCTTCTCCCATAAGTGATGGTATATATTCCCCAAATGTTTTAAATCTTTCCGGCTCTGGAAAAGTCTGTCCATAAACTGAATTAAATTTGCGCGCTATCTCTCGCGCTACCTCAAGGTGCGGCTCTTGATCAATTCCAACTGGCACTAAATTAGCTTTATAAAGAAGAATGTCAGCGGCCATTAAGACTGGGTAATATAAAAGCCCCATATTTACATATTTAGGATATTGAGCCTTTTTATCTTTATATGTCGGCAAATCCTCAAGACGAGAAACTGGATAAATTGTACCTAAAAGATATGCGAGCTCTGTATGCTCTGGCACCCTGCTCTGGATTTCAATAAGACACTTTTCTGGATCAAGTCCTGCTGCTAAATAATCCAAAACCACATCTTTTACATTTTGCTGTAAGCTTTTAGGATCATATGGCGTAGTAATTGCATGCAGATCAACAACTGAGAAAACACAATCATACTGATCCTGCAATTCAAGCATTCCTTTTACGGCACCAAAATAGTTGCCTAAATGAAGGCGTCCCGTCGCACGAATTCCGCTGTAAACCTTTTTCTTATCCATGAGAGGATTATAGCATTAAATCCAGGTTTTTTGAGAATTTGACAAAAAAAGACTAGTTAGAATATTAATGAATTATTTCTGGTTTCTCCGGCTCTGATCTTTGACCTACAAAAACATCATTCTTTTCAGCCTCTTCTCTAATTTCATCCATGAAGTCTTTTGAGAAATCATTCCATCCCATAATTCCCTGCATAAGATTTTCTCCAAAATAAGCATAAGGAGGCGTAATCTTACTGGAAGATTTTGCTGTATAAAGCCGGTCTCTAGATTTTACTTCTTGCTCGCTTAAGCTATCTCTGGGAACAATAAGCGGAATCGCGCCATGAGCAAATTTTGGACTTATATAAATCCTTGGACCCCTAAGGGATCTAAAATCATAGCCAAATCTCCATGCTACCGATGGATATTCTCCAAGGAAATTTGGATATGTTACTATTCTCTTTCCTATTCTACGTGTGAATAAACCCGATCTTGTGGCTGTACTTTCAAAAGTTTCACTACGTACTTCTAGATAATCCCCCGTTCTTTGATAATAGTCAGAAAAAATCTGAGAGTAATCAGCTGCATTTCCAATAATTGAATCCACGTCCTGAACACCCAGTCTTCGTCTTAGCTTCATACCTTCTAATTCAACTTTTACTCGAAGGGATGTTAATGTTTCAAAAGCATGACTTAAACGAAGATTAGGATTTATTGCCACCTCAGAAAATCTTGTTTGGAGACCAGATAATTCATCTGGCCTTAATCTTCTCTCAATCTGAAACCTTTGTCCGCTTGTTTCTAACTCTCCAATTGAGGCACCTCTAAGCTGGAATATGCTATATCCTGCCTGTTCCAGAGCAAATCTAGATTCAGGAGAAAATCTTACTATATCTTTTTGTTCAAATTCTTTTGGTGTATATCTATTTTCTGGCGACATATTACAAATAACTCCCTATGAATTTTCTGGCATTTGAGATTACTCTAGGCGAGAGAGATCCTGGGTGTGCTGGAACAGCGAATTTTCTTCCATCAGTTCCTTCAATGCTAAAAGGATGGTTTCCGCCACCAATAATATTTAAGCCCAAGTCTCTAGCGGTTTTCAGTAAATCTTTATAGGTTGCTTGTCTACCTAAAGAATCTCTTAAGGATTGACTATCCACAGCTTGACTTAAGCTTAAATCTTCAGCTTGACCAAAGCTTCTAAGAGCGCTCACTGGGCATGCCAAGCAAAGAGATTGTAATTCTTCTCTTCTTGTCTGAATCTCAGCCTCTATTTCAGAATCTATTTGGTTACCCATTAGAGACAGCCCCGCATCAATTTCTCCTCTTATTGAGGCAACTAATCCATAGTTAACGCATGCTTTCGCAGGAAAGCATCTCTCGTCAATTCTTTCAGTTGCGATACTTGCTGTTAATATTATCTGTTCGCTATTTGTATTTTCCATATTATTTGCTTCCTTTATTGGGAAGTGCTATACTATAAACTATGACGCAGCGTCAAAGTCAAGTTAAAGTTTTGAGCATGAAAAAGTTTGCGGAGATCTGCAGAACGACTCCAAGGACTCTCAGGTTTTATGACCAAAAAGGGCTTCTCAAGCCTATCCAGATTGATGAATGGACTGGCTATAGATATTACGCTCCAGAGCAAGCCAGAGATTTTCTAAAAATTAGATTTGCGCAGGCTTTTGATCTAAAGCTTGAGTCAATCAAAATTGCCAAAGACAACAAAATTACTGATGGGCTGATTTCAGAACAGATTGAAAACCTAAAAAAAGATCTGGAAGAGAAAAAGAAGAAGTTAGATTTCCTGGAAAGAATGAGCTCCCTACTCTTAAGTGATCAGTCATTTGAAAAAGTATTCAAGAAAGAGTCACTTGGTCCATTCACCTTATTCTCATTAAGACTAAACGGAAACTACAATGAAATTTCAAAATATAGAGAACTAGTCCAAAAAGAAGCAAAAAAACTTAAGATTGTAACAACTAATGAAGACGTAGTGCTCTATCTGGATAGTAAATATAAACCAAAAAACACACCACTTGAAGTATCAGTTATTTGTAAAAATGAGGCATCAAATGTTAATTTACCCGACGGATTTTCTATTAGGAAGTTTCCAAAAACAGAAGTTTATAGCTACAATTATCAGGGACCTGAAAATTATCTGATTCTTTTATATCAAAGGCTTTTTGATACTCTGATTAGAAACAAAGTAAAGCTTTCAGGTGAAGTATTTGATATTTATCTCAATAATTTAGAGGTAAAAATTTCAGAATTCGATAATAAAATAAAACTCTGCTTCCCTATCTAATCCAGGCTTTTTTGAGGTTTTGGAAACTACCTTCGATAATCGCTTCTCTTATCTTACTTGTCAGATTTACAGTGAAGTAAACATTGTGATATGAGGCTAAAGTATAAGCTAATAGCTCCCTACTTCTAAATAAATGATTTATATATGCTCTGGGATAAGTCTTACAAACATAACAATCACAGTTTTCATCAATTGGTTTTAAATCTCTGGCAAATTTGGACTTAGTAATATCAAATCTAAATCTATTCTTCACATTTCCCTCTTTTGGCGAGACGAAAACATGCCCCATTCGCCCAAGTCTTGTTTGAATTACGCAATCGAAAGTATCTATTCCCCGCTCAACTGCTTCGAAAATATCATCCACTTCTCCAATCCCAAGTAAATGTCTTGGTTTGTCTTCATCCAAACAAGAAACAGTCCATTCCACCACTTCATACAAATTCTTCTTAGAAGCATGAGCGCCGCCTAAAGCTATCGCATCGAAGTAAGAATTTACAAATTCTGCAGACTTTTTTCTAAGATTCTCGAACTGCCCACCGTGAGTTACGCCATACATAAGCTGATCCGACCTTTTTTGGGCCGCTAGAGACCTTAAAAGCCACTTTTCTGTAAGATCTAGGCTCTTTAATGTTTTAGCCTCATCATAGGTAGGCGACTCTAAATCATCAAAAGCTACAACAAGATCTGCTCCCAGCTTTTCTTGGATTTCAATTGATGATTCAGGCGAAAGCATATGCTTCGAACCATCAATATGAGACTGAAATTCTACTCCATCCTCTGTAATCTTATTCAATCTAGGCTTAGACTCTTCAATATTCGTAGATGTTTCCTCTTTTAAGAATTTAACTCCTGGCTTTTCAAGCCCAACTCCTAAAGAAAAAACCTGAAATCCACCTGAGTCAGTAAAAGTAGGGCCATTCCAATCCATCATCTTAGAAAGTCCCCCCATTTTTTCGACCATAACCTCTCCTGGCTGAAGCATAAGATGATAAGTGTTACCTAGTACTGCCTGAGGCTTTATTTCCCGTATTTGTGCTCCAGTCATACTTTTAAGTGTCCCCTTTGTGCCTACTGGAAAAAATGCAGGAGTCAAAACATCCCCATGTGGAGTTTTTATAACTCCTGCGCGAGAAGACTTATCCTTTGAAATTATCTTAAATGAAGGTTTCATTGTGAGGAATTTTCTTTTAGTTTAACTACCAAATCTTTAAACTGATTTCCGCGATCTTTATAGTTTTTAAACATATCAAAGCTTGCACAAGCAGGGCTTAATAAAACAACATCTCCTGGAACTGCTAATTTACTCGCAGCCAACACGATCTTTTCCATACTGTCTGCCCCTTCGATAATTAAAGTTTCTGGTCTAACATTTTTTATTTGCTCTTTTATTCTCGCCCATTCGATTCCAATTCCAATGATAGCTTTTATATTTTCAGACTCTCCTATTACTTTTCCTAACTCTTCAAAATTACTATTTTTACTTGACCCCCCAAGTATTAAAATTTCAGGATTTTGGAAAGATTTTATTGCAGCCATTGCTGTTTCTGG